>JBJMIG010000001.1:0-109980 GCA_045806965.1 Labedaea sp.
CGAGGGTGGATTCGAGGAGTTCGCGGTGCTGCAGGGTGGCCCAGGTGGGTAGTTCTTTGATCGCGTCGGCGACCGCGTCGATGTGTTCGCCGTCGATCAGGCCGTCCAGCAACGCGGTGCGGAGGGTGGGGAGCGTGGCGGGGGTGGTGTGTCCGGTCGGGGTCATAGCTTCGGTGATGTGCTCGGCGTGGGTGAGCATGCGGGCGGCTTTCTGCCGGTTGATGTGCACCAGTTCCGCGACGAACGCGGCCGGGCTGGAATAACCCGCGTGGCGCGCGGTCGAGGCATAACCCATTTCGGCAAGGTGTTCCAGGGCGATGGCGAAGTGTCGCCGGATGTCGCTGATTGCCGCCACAAACCCGGCCGCGTGTTCGGCACCGGGAAGGGCACCAAAGGAGTCAATGGCCGGGAATGTCACACACCTATTGTCCCAGAACGACCAGGCACTCGCCCGCTGAATCGAGTGCATATGCAAACCTTTGTTCGAGAAGAGTTCGAGAAAAGCGTGCGACATTTTGTGCCGCCGAGCGATGGAACGATAAGGGGCGGGGCGGCACAAAGGGAGGGCAGGCGCAGCCTGCCCTTATCTCCTGCCCAAGGTGCCGAGCGAGGCTCATTGTCAAGGGTCGCGGCTCCCAACCCACGGAAAACTCTCCACCGGGGCCGCGATCGCGAAGCGACGCGAAGCGCCCTTGACCATGAGAATCGGCACCGCAAAATCCGCCCCACCCCACCCCGGTGAACCCCGCACAAGCCAACCAAATCGCCCGAGCGCGCACTTCAGTTGCCCGAGCGCGCACTTCAGTTGCCGGAGCGCAGAACTCAGTTGCCGGAGCGCGCGAGTCGCGTGCCTGAGCGCGCGACTCGCGGGCTGGGACGTGAGCGGAGGGATTAATGGCCGTTTTGGGCGTCGCGCAGGATGGTGACTGCCGTGGTCGGATCGGCGGGCGAGGCGGTGAGGGACTGTAGCGCGCGGGTGATGGCCTCGTGCAGCACCGTTCGCTCGGCGGCCTGGGCGCTCAGTTCGGCGTTCTTCGTCCAGAGGTCGACGAACACCGAGATTTTGGAGCGTAGGACCCAGGGGTCGAACGGTTTGGTGATGTAGTCGACCGCGCCGATCTGGTAGCCGCGGAAGGCGAGCCGGGTGTCGTAGTTGAGCGCGGTGAGGAAAATGATCGGGATGTGCCGGGTGCGCTCCCGTTGCTTGATGTGCGTCGCGGTCTCGAAGCCGTCCATGGTCGGCATGCTGGCGTCGAGCAGGATTACCGCGAACTCGTGTATCAGTAACTGTTTCAGCGCGGCTTCGCCGCTGGTGACGGAGACCGTCTCAACAGGAAGGCCCTGGAGGATCGCCTCCAACGCGACGAGATTCTCCCGCCGGTCGTCGACGAGCAGGGCCTTGGCTGACGCGTTGGTCACCTTCTGGCCTCATTGTCCGCCCGCGTGGACACGCCGTTGCCTCCGCTCTTGTCACTGCTGGCATTGTTGTCTGCCGTATCGCCGGCCGCACTGCCGGTGCTACCGCTGCTTCGCCGCATTCGGCTCTGCGTTGCCCAGGATGACATGACGTCGAGCAGTTGATCGAGGTCGACCGGCTTGGTGATGTAGTCGTCGGCGCCGGCGGCGAGACTCGACTCGCGGTCCTCCGGCATCGCTTTCGCGGTCAGGAACACCACCGGCACCTCCGCGCCCAGCGGCAGCGCGCGGATCAGCCGGGTGGTCTCGTTGCCGTCCAGATTGGGCATCATCGCGTCCATCAGCACCACGTCGACCTCGGGGTGCGCGGTGAGCAGCCGAACCCCGTCGGTGCCGTTGTCCGCGTAGAGCACGGTCATGCCGTGCAGTTCGAGCGCGCTGGTCAGGGCGAAGACGTTGCGCACGTCGTCGTCGATGATCAGCACGGTCACCCCGTCCAACTGCCGGCTGGCCGCCGGCTCGATCGCCTTCGGCCGCAGGATCGGGGTTTCCGCGCTGAGTGACGGCAGCACGTCGCCGAGCGCGGCGAACGGCATCGAGCGTTTCGGTGCCTGGTCGCTCTCGACGGGCTGGGTCTGCGGGATGAACAGGGTGAACGTGGACCCGACGCCGAGCCGGGACTCCACGTTGATCGCGCCGCCGAGCAGCCGGGCCAGTTCCTTGCTGATCGACAGGCCGAGGCCGGTGCCGCCGTAGCGCCGGCTGGTGGTGCCGTCCGCCTGCTGGAACGCCTCGAAGATCATCGCGAACTTGGCGTCCTCGATGCCAATTCCGGTGTCCTGCACCGCGAAGGCGACCACCTTTTCCGCGCTGTCCAGTGTGGGCACGCCGAACGTGGTGCCGGTCGGCACCACCCCGATGCTCAGCGTCACGCTGCCGGTCTCGGTGAACTTGACCGCGTTGGACAGCAGGTTGCGCAGGATCTGCTGGAGGCGCTGGGCGTCGGTGACGATGACCTCCGGCACCTGCTTGCTGACCCTGGCCCGCAGTTCGAGACCCTTCTCCTTGGCCTGCGGCCGAAACGCGCGCTCGGCGTCCTCGGCGACCGCGGTGAGGTCGACCGAGGTCAGCTCGACATTCACCCGGCCGGCCTCGATCTTCGACAGGTCCAGGATGTCGTCGATCAGCGCGAGCAGGTCGGTTCCCGCGTTGTGGATGGTGTTGGCGAACTCGATCTGCTGGTCGGTGAGATTGCGGGCCGGGTTGTCGGCGAGCAGCCGGGCGAGCAGCAGCAAGGAGTTCAGCGGGGTGCGCAGCTCGTGACTCATGTTGGCCAGGAACTCCGACTTGTACTGGCTGGCCAGGGCGAGCTGCTGGGCGTTCTCCTCGACGCGCCGCCGGGCCGCCTCGATCTCCAGGTTCTTGATCTCGATGTTGCGGTTCTGTTCGGACAGCAGCGCCGCCTTGTCCTCGAGCTCGGCGTTGGTGCGTTGCAGCTCGGCGGACTGGTTCTGGAGCTCGACGGCCAGGCGCTGGGACTGGCCGAGCAGTTCCTCGGTGCGCCGGTTGGCCTGGATGGTGTTGATCGCCACGCCGATGGTCACCACGAGGCGTTCGAGGAAGGTCAGGTGCAGCTCGGAGAACGCCGACACCGAGCCGATCTCCAACACGCCAAGGGTGTCGTCCTCGAACAGCACGGGCAGCACCACGAGCGCGGTCGGGGCGAACGAGCCAACACCGGACCTGATCGGGGTGAAGTTGGCCTTCGCGTCACTGAGCACGACCATCTGTCTGGACTCGCCGGCCTGCCCGACCAGCCCCTCACCCCGGCCGAAGACGGCTCGGTTCTCGGCCCGGCCGAGGCCGTAGGAGCCGCCGAACTGCCACCCGCCGGGCAGCTCGCCGTCGTCCGTGTTGAACCGCAGGAAGAACGCGCCCACCTGGCCGTTCACCAGCGGCACGACCTCGTTCATGATCATCTGGCAGACATCGGTGAGATCGCGCTGGCCCTGGAGCAGGCCACCGATCCGGGCCAGGTTGGAGTCCAGCCAGCTCTGGTCGGCGTTCTCCTTGGTGGTCTCGCGGAGCGTGACGATCATCTGGTTGATGTTGTCCTTCAGCTCCGCGACCTCGCCGCTGGCCTGCACGCCGATCTGCTGGGTCAGGTCGCCTCGGGTCACCGCGGTGGACACGCCGGCGATCGCGCGCAGCTGGATGGTCAGCGTGGACGCCAGCTGGTTGACGTTCTCGGTGAGGTCGCGCCAGGTGCCGGCGACACCCTTGACTTGGGCTTGGCCGCCGAGTTTTCCTTCGGTGCCAACCTCTCGGGCGACGCGGGTGACCTCGTCGGCGAAGCTGGAGAGCTGGTCGACCATGGTGTTCACGGTGCTCTTGAGCGCCAGGATCTCGCCCTGCGCGTCCACGGTGATCTTCTGCGACAGGTCGCCTTCGGCCACCGCGGTCGCCACCTGGGCGATGTTGCGCACCTGACTGGTCAGGTTGGACGCCATGTAGTTGACGTTGTCGGTGAGGTCGCGCCAGGTGCCGGCGACGCCCTTGACTTGGGCTTGGCCGCCGAGTTTTCCTTCGGTGCCAACCTCTCGGGCGACGCGGGTGACCTCGTCGGCGAAGCTGGAGAGCTGATCCACCATGGTGTTGACGGTGCTCTTGAGCGCCAGGATCTCGCCCTGCGCGTCCACGGTGATCTTCTGCGACAGGTCGCCCTTGGCCACGGCCGTGGTCACCTGGGCGATGTTGCGCACCTGCGCGGTCAGGTTGCCGGCCAGCTGGTTCACGCTCTCGGTGAGGTTGCGCCAGGTCCCGGACACGCCTTCCACCTGCGCCTGGCCGCCAAGAGTTCCTTCGGTGCCAACCTCTCGGGCCACGCGGGTGACCTCGTCGGCGAAGCTGGAGAGCTGATCCACCATGGTGTTCACGGTGTCCTTGAGCGCCACGATCTCGCCCCGGGCGTCCACGGTGATCTTCTGCGACAGGTCGCCCTTGGCCACGGCCGTGGTCACCTGGGCGATGTTGCGCACCTGGTCGGTCAGGTTCGCGGCCAGTTGGTTCACCGCGTCGGTCAGGTCCTTCCAGGTGCCGGCGACGTTCGGCACCTGGGCCTGCCCGCCGAGGCGGCCCTCGGTACCCACCTCGCGGGCCACCCGGGTGACCTCGTCGGCGAACACGCGCAGCGTGTCGGTCAGCGAGTTGATCGTCTCGGCCAGTTCCGCGATCTCGCCGCGGGCACTCACCGTGATCTTGCGGGACAGGTCGCCCTGGGCGATCGCGGTCGCGGTCGAGGAGATGGACCGCACCTGGTTGGTCAGGTTGGACGCCATGGTGTTCACCGAGTCGGTGAGCGCACGCCAGGTGCCGGAGACGCCGCGCACGTCGGCCTGGCCGCCGAGCCGGCCCTCGGTGCCCACCTCGCGGGCCACGCGGGTGACCTCGTCGGCGAAGCTGGAGAGCTGATCCACCATGGTGTTCACGGTGCGGCCGATCCGGTTGAACTCACCGCGCAGCGGCCGGCCCTCGATCTCCAGCGCCATGTGCTGGGACAGGTCGCCCTCGGCCACGGCGGCGATGACGCGGGCGATCTCGGAGGTGGGCCGGGCCAGGTCGTCGATCAACGAGTTGATCGCCGCGGCGGCGGTGGCCCAGGCGCCGTCGAACTGGTCCTCGTCCAACCGTTCGAGCATCCGGCCCTCGCGGCCGACCACCCGGCTGATCCGCAGCAGGCCGCGATTGCGCCGCTCCTCGAGGTCGACCAGGGCGTTGAAGCCGTCCACCACTTGGCCGGCAAGCCCGTTGCGGCGGGCCAGACGCACATCGAGCGTGCCCTGCCGAACCTTGGTCATGGCCGAGATCAGCTCGTCAAGCAGACCGTCGAGTTCCTCGTCCCGCATGACAGTCATGCGCGCCTCCTTGGTCACGGCGGTACGCGCGACAACCCGCCGAGGCGAAGTCTACGAGCGACCCAAGGTATGCACAGTGGGTAGGCACACGGCAAACTACGGTAGTGGATCACTCGATCGAGCGTCGACTGCAACTACCCGGGGAGCCCACCTCACCTGCCGTCGCCCGCCGATTCGTCCGGTCCGCCCTTCAGGAAGCCGAGCTGGACGAACTGGCCGACGACGCGCTGCTGCTCACCAGCGAGTTGTGCGAGAACGCCGTGCTGCACGCGGGAACCGGGTTCGAACTGACGCTCACCGCAGACGGCGATGAGCTCACCGTCGGGATCACCGACCACGGGTCAACCGCGATGGAACTGCGGCGGGGCGGGCCGAGCGCCCGGCGCAGCACGCACAACCGCGGCCTGCGGCTGGTCGACGCGGTGGCCACCGCGTGGGGTAGCCGCCACGACGCCGACGGGCACCAGGTCTGGTTCAGCCTGCGCCAGGAGCCGGCCCCGGAAGGTCCGCCGGTGCCGCCGCTGGGCGAGCTGGCCACCGGCCCGTGGCCGGACCCGGCGATCGCGCGCTGGCTGCTGTACGTCCCGGAGCGCACCAGCGCCCAGCTCTCCCTCGCCGAGCTGGTCGCCGAGCTGGTCCGGCGGCTGTGCGACGTGCTCGGCGCGGCGGGCGGTGAAGTGCTGGTCGACGACGGCATCAGTGACAGCGGTGGGGGCGCCGACGGCGATGGCGACGACCGGAACTGGCTGGCCAGCTCCGGCCGCACCGACGGGGAGGCGCTCACCGTGGCGCTGCCGCTGTACCCGTCGCGCGGCGGGCGGCTGCTCCTGTTCGGCGTCTCCGACGTGCGGCGGGCGGCCGAGCTCGCCGAGCTCACCGCGCAGCGGATCGCGCTGGCCGTCGAGATCGACCGGCTGCACCGCGCCGAGGGGGACCGCTGGGCCTGGATGACATTGCTGGCCGAGGCGAGCGCGCTGCTCGGACACTCGCTCGACGTCGGTCACACCGCGGCGATCGTGCCGCAGCTGATCGTGCCCCGGCTGGGCGCCTGGTCCGCGGTGCACCTGCTCGACGCGCGCGGCCAGTTCCAGCTCGCCGCGCTCAGCCACGCCGACGAGGCGGAGCTGGCCCAGCTCAAGGCCGACCTGCATCCGGGCGCCGGGGCGGTGCACGACAGGCTGCGCCGGCTGCTGGCCGGCGTCGCGGAGACCGCCGACCTCGCCGCCCCGGTCGCCGGCGTCGCCGTGCCGCTGCGCGCCGGCCAGCGCACGCTCGGCACGCTCAGCGTCGGCCGCCCGTCCGGCCGCGCGCACCGGCCCGAGGAGCTCATGATGATCTCCGAGCTGGCCCGCCGGGCGGTGCAGGCGATCGACAACGCGCAGCGCAACACCGCCGCGGTGACCACGTCCCAGGCCCTTCAACAAGCGCTGCTGCCGCGTGCGCTGCCGGCCGTGAGCGGCGTCCAGTTCGCCGCCGCCTATCTGCCGGCCAGCGCCGGGGTTGACGTCTGCGGCGACTTCTACGACGTGGTGGCCGTCGACCAGGACCGGTGGTTCGCCGCGGTCGGTGACGTCTGCGGCAAGGGTCCGGTCGCGGCGGCGCGCACCGGGTTGGTTCGCGACGTGCTGCGGGTGCTGATCCGGGAGGGCCAGCCCCTGATTCGCGCGGTCGAGCTGCTCAACGATCTGATGTTGGAGGCCGCCGGCCCGGACCAGTTCGCGACGGTGGCGCTCGCCCTGGTCAGCCGGTCGCCGCGGGGCACCGGCGAGCTCACGGTGGATCTGGTGCTCGCCGGGCACGAACGGCCGGCGCTGCTGCTCGCCGACGGCACCGTATCGCTGGTCGGCGAGCACGGCCGCCCGGTCGGCCTGGTCGAGGAGTTCATCGCGCACCCGACCCGGCACGTGCTGGCACCCGGCGACGCCCTGGTGTTCTACACCGACGGGATCATCGAGCGGCGCCGCGCCGGTGAGGAGTTCGGACAGGAGCGGCTCACCACCACGATCGCCGGCTCCACGCACGACTCGGCGGAGCGGCTGGTCAGCAGACTGCAACGCACCGTGCACGACTTCTCGCCCGAGCCCCAGCACGACGACATCGTGATCATGGTGGTCCGGGTACCCGAGGCCGAGACCTGAGCGCTCGTCATCGCCGGGTCACGGACGTGTCCTTGTCGGTATCGCCCCCACCATCGTGCCTGATATTTCTTGGCCTGATATTTCTTGTCATAGCGGACGTTCGATCCTGGAGGACCGGTGCCCGAAGCCATGCAGCCGTATGACGAGCTGTCGCTGACCAGCAGCCGACCGGCCGACGGCTGCGTCGTGCTGACCGTGACCGGTGAGGTGGACCTGCTCACCACGCCCGGGCTGGACGCCGAGATCACCAAGCAGCTGAGCGGCAACCCGCCGAGCACCCTGGTCCTCGACCTCACCGGCGTGGTGTTCTTCGGCTCGAGCGGGCTCGCCGCGCTGATCCGCGCCGCGACCGTGGCGCAGGAGCGCGGCGTTCGGCTCCTGCTGGTGGCCTCCGGCCGGGCGGTGCTGCGGCCACTCGAGGTGACCACCACGGCCAGCCTCTTCGACGTGCACGCCACGGTGGACGCCGCGCTCGCCGCGTCTGATCGCGCGGTCTGATTGCGCGGTCTGATCGCGCGGTCTGATTACGCCGCCGACGGCGCGGGTAGGCCCCTGGCAGAGTGAAGGGAGGTGCGGCGATGGGTGCGGTGTACAGCTTCGACACGACCACTTCTGGGCGGAGCGGCGATGCGGCTCGGGTCGAGGTCCGAGTCGGGAACGGCCCACAGTGGACCTCCGTGGTCCGTTCGGTCGTCGGGCACCTCGCCCGGCGTGCCGCCTACGACCAGGACATGGTCGTTGACCTGCGTCTCGCGGTGGACGAGGTGTGCGGGGTGCTTGGCGACCTGTCCCCAGCCGGCCAGGAGTTCACCTGCGCGTTCGACGTGCGGCCGGACCGAATGGACGTGGAGTTCACCACCGAGCTCACCGAGCGGGGCCGCCCGATGCCGGCCGACTCGCTCGGCTGGCTGCTGTTGCGCGGGGTCACCGACGAGCTGATCACGCTGCGCACGCCGGGCGTCGGCGGGGCCGCGGACGAGCTGCGCATCCGGCTGGGCCGGCGGATCCGCTGAGCTGGTGCGCCGCTGACCGGGCCGGCGCAAGATGACGATTGACCCAACGTTGCCCCAATGGCTCTTCCAGTTGAGCCGTTCGGTATCTAGCGTCTCCCAGGTTGCGTCCCCGTCGCGTCCGCTGGAGATGTTGTGCGCCCCACGTTTCGCCGCTCGCTGCTCGGTGCCCTGGTCACCTCGATGGTGGCCGCGACTCTCGGACTGATCGGCGCGGCGCCGGCCCCGGCCGCCGCGTTCAGCCCGGGAAACATCGTGGTGGCCAGGGTCGGCGCCGGTGACGTCGCGATCGGCTCCCCGGCCGCCCCGGTGTTCCTTGACGAGTTCACGCCGGACGGCACGCTGGTGCAGTCCGTGCCGCTGCCCACCGCCAGCGCGGGCAACAACCGGCGGCTGACGGTGAGCGGCTCGGCCACCTCCGAGGGCGAGCTGACCCGATCGGCGGACGGCCGGTACCTGACGGTTGCCGGCTACGACGCGGATCCGGGCACCGCCGGGGTGGTCGGCACCACGACCAGCGCGGTGGCCCGGGTGGTAGCCAGAGTGGACGGCACCGGCGCGGTGGACACCTCGACCGCGATCACCGATGCGTTCAGCACCAGCAACGTGCGCGGCGCGGCCACCGATGACGGCTCCCGGTTCTGGGTGAGCGGCTCGACCGGCGGGGTGCGGCTGGCAGCGCTCGGCTCGACCGGTTCGACGACGCAGATCAACAGCGCGGCGCCGGTCAACCTGCGGGCGGTCGCGATCGGCGGCGGCCAGCTCTACGTCTCGACCGGCAGCGGCACCACCGGCGTGTACGCGGTGGGCGCCGGCCTGCCGACCGTCGGCGGGCAGACCCCGGCCCTGGTCGTCCCGGCCGCCAGCCCGTACGGAATCGTCGCGCTCGACCGGGATCCGGCGGTGCCCGGCATCGACTCGCTCTACGTCGCGGACGACTCGGCGAGCGGCGGCATCCTGAAGTTCTCCTTCGACGGCAGCGCGTGGACCGCGCGGGGTTCGTTCAAGCCGGCGAACTCCAGCGCACGCGGGCTGACCGGCACGCCGAACGGCTCCGGCACGACCCTGTTCGCCACCACGAGCCCGAACACGAACGCTCTGGTCAAGGTGGACGACACCGCGGCGTACGACGCGCCGATCAGCGCCACCGGGACCACATTGCGCACCGCGGCGGCCAACACGGTGTTGCGCGGGGTGGCGTTCGCACCGAACGGCGGCGGCGCGTCGGCGCCGTCGATCACCACCCAGCCGCAGGACAGCACCGTGGCCACCGGCGGCAGCGCCACGTTGACCGTGGCGGCCGGCGGCACCGGGCCGCTCGGCTACCAGTGGTACGCCGGCATGGCCGGCGACACGACCAACCCGGTCGCCGGCGCCACCGGCACGTCGTTCACCACCCCGGCGCTCACCGAGACGGCCACGTACTGGGTTCGGGTGACCGGTCCCGGCGGGCAGGCCGACAGCCGCACCGCCACGATCACCGTCGCAGCGGCGCCGTCCTGCTCCGGGGGAGTGGTCAGCATCGGGTCGGTCGAGGGCACCGGCGACATCAGCCCGGTTGCCGGCCAGACCGTGTCCGTGCGCGGCACCGTGGTCGGCGACTACGAGGGCGCCCAGCCGGCGCTGCGCGGGTTCTACCTCCAGGATGGCGGGGACGGCACCGCGTCCACCTCGGACGCGATCTTCGTGTTCGACGGCGGCGCCAATCTGGTCGCGGGCGGCGACGTCGTGCAGGTGACGGGTGCGGTCTCGGAGTTCCAGGGCCAGACCCAGATCAGCGCTTCGGCAAGCGGCGTCGTGTCCTGCGCAGCGCAGGCCACCGTCACGCCGACCGACCTCACCCTGCCGAGGGCGACCGCCGCCGACCTCGAGCCGTACGAGGGCATGCTGGTTCGCTTCCACGAGACCCTCTCGGTCACCGAGCACTTCCAGCTCGGCCGGTTCGGCCAGGTGGTGGTGTCCTCCGGTGGCGTGCTGCGCCAGCCGACCGCCGACATCCGGGCCACCGACCAGACCGCGGTCGCGGCCGCTCAGCACGCCAACGACCTCAACCACATCATCGTGGACGACGCCGACCAGGCGCAGAACCCCGATCCGATCGTGTTCGGCCGGGGCGGGCAGCCGTTGTCCGCGAGCAACACGTTGCGCGGCGGGGACACCGTGACCGACCCGGTCGGCGTGCTCACCTACACCTGGGCCGGCAATGCCGCGAGCGGCAACGCCTACCGGTTGCGCCCGCTCGGCGCGCTCGGCGGCGCCGCCGAGTTCGTCCCGGCCAACCAGCGGCCGACCACCCCGCCGGACGTCGGCACCGGCGGCATCCACGTGGCCAGCGCGAACCTGTTGAACTTCTTCAACACCTTCACCGGGTGCCGGCTGGGCACGCTCGGCGGCGTGACCGACTGCCGCGGCGCGGAGAACGACCAGGAGTACCAGCGGCAGCTGGCCAAGGAGGTCGCCTCGCTGCGCTTCCTCGGCGCGGACGTGATCGGCTACATGGAGATGGAGAACGACGGCTACGGCCAGAGCAGCGCGGTGCAGGCGCTGGTCGACGCGCTCAACGCCGTCGACGGGCCGGGCACCTGGGCGTTCGTCGACCCGGACGCCGCGACGGGTGTGGTCGACGTGGCCGGCACCGACGCGATCAAGGCCGGGCTGCTCTACCGGGCCGCGTCCGTGACCCCGGTGGCCGGCAAGACGTTCGTCGACCAGAACGCGCTGTTCGAGCGCCGCCCGATCGCCCAGACGTTCCAGACCTCCTCGGGTGGCCGGTTCACGGCGATCGCCAACCACTTCAAGTCCAAGGGTTCCTGCCCGGCCTCCGGCCCGGACACCGACCAGGGTGACGGGCAGAGCTGCTGGAACGCGCACCGCACGGCCCAGGCGAACGAGCTGGCCTCGTGGATCGGCGCCACCGTGGTGCCCGGCGCGGGCGACCCCGACGTACTGATCGTCGGCGACCTGAACTCCTATGCCGGCGAGGACCCGATCGCCGCGCTCGAGTCGGCCGGCTACGTCAACCTGGTCAAGCGCTTCCACGGCCAGGAGGCTTACTCCTACGTGTTCGACGGCCAGTGGGGTTACCTGGACTACGTGCTCGCCTCCGGGTCGCTGGCCGCCCAGGTGACCGGTGCCGGCGACGCGCACCACAACGCCGACGAACCGGCGGTGCTCGACTACAACACCAACTTCAAGACCCCCGGCCAGGTCGGCTCGCTGTACGCGCCGGACCGGTTCCGCACCAGCGACCACGATCCGGTGCTGGCCGGGCTCAACCTGACCACACCGCCGGTGGCGAGCGGCACAACCCTTGCCGCGACGCCTAATCCGGTCGCGACCGGGAGCACCCTGACGCTGACCGCGACGGTCACCGGGCCGGTCGCCCCGACCGGGACCGTGACGTTCACCTCGACCTCCGCCGGGGGGACCGCCACGCTGGGCAGTGCCGCGGTCGGACCGTCGGGCACGGCGGTGCTCGCGGTGTCCACTGTGGACGCCGGAACACTCGATGTGGTGGCCGGCTACGGAGGTGACCAGCATCTGCTCGGCTCCGCATCGGCGCCGGCAACGGTCAGCGTGCTCGACCCGGTGACCATTGGCGCCGCGCTGCCGAACGGTGTGGTCGGTACGTCCTACACCGCCTCGGTGCCGCACACCGGCGGCGAACCGGCCACCTTCGCGGCGCCCGCCGGCACGCTGCCGCCGGGGCTGGTGCTGTCGCCGTCCGGGCAGCTGTCCGGCACCCCGACCGCCGGCGGCGCCTTCACGTTCACGCTGAGCGCGACCAACCCGGTCAGCTCGGCGACCCGCGAGTTCACCGTCACCATCGCCAAGGCGCAATCGAGCACCACGCTGACGTCGTCGGCCAACCCCGCCACCTTTCGCGCCCCGATCAGCTTCACCGCAACGGTTTCCGGGCCCGGCTCGGTGCCGGAGGGAACCGTCCAGTTCACTGTGGACGGCAAGCAGTTCGGGGCTCCGGTGGCGCTGTCGGCGGGTTCCGCCACGAGCGGTCCACTCTCGGCCCTCGGGCTCGGCTCGCACCAGGTATCCGTCGCCTACTCCGGTGGCCCGTCCCATCTGGCCAGCGGCGCGACCATGAGCCAGGTCGTGTGGCTTGGCGTCACGGTCGTCTCGCCGACCCCGGGTGCCCGCCCGAGGTCCGGGACCATCGTCCCGATCGCCTTCCAGCTCACCGACGCTGGCGGCCAGCCGATCTCGCACCTGGCGGCGCTGTTGCTGCTGGCCAGCGGCCGGGTGACCGTGTCAGCGACCGGTGCGCAGACGCTGCCTCCGTTCCCGGCCGCCTACGACCCCTTCACCAGCCGCTTCGTGCTGCCTTGGCCGACCGCGCGGCGCCCGGCCGGTCCGGTGACCGTCACGGTCACCGTCACCTATCCCGGCGCGCCAACCCAGCAGGTCAGCATCCCCATCACGCTCACCTGACACCCGCTCGGCGCTCGCCCCGCCAACAGCGCGACGTGACGTTCCTCCGATAACACGGGGGAACGTCACGTCACGCTGTCCGCCTACCCACTGCTCTATCAGCGGAAGGTGACATTGCGCTGTACGGAGCAGCGGAAGGTGACCTTCCTTCGCTTCTATAGGCGCAAGGTGACATTCCGCTGTATGGAGCCGCGCAAGGTGACATTCCGCTGTATGGAGCCGCGCAAGGTGACCTTCCGCTGTACGGAGCCGCGCAAGGTGACCTTCCGCTGCTGCGGGGTTGGTCTAGACCCTTGACAAGGCTTTGGTCTAGTCCAATTGTGGTGAGTATCCGTTCACCTGGAGTGGTGGGCGATCCGCCGGCCGCTCCGCCATGCGGTCTGTAGAGGAGCGCCCATGCGACTAGCCAGAACCCTGCCTGTCGTGGTCGTCGCGCTGACCACCGTCGTCGCGACGGTTGGCGTCGGCTCCGCCGGGAGCGCCGCCGCGGCGGCCCCCGGCATCCTCGCCATCCCCGGTCACGTCTTCGCGCCGTACTTCGAGTCGTGGACCGGGCAGAGCCCGGCCCAGCTGGCCCAGCAGTCCGGGGCCAAGCATCTGACCATGGCGTTTCTACAGACCGCCAGCCGAGGGTCGTGCACCGTGCTGTGGAACGGCGATCCCGGCATGCCGGTGTCCAGCTCCACCTTCGGCAACGACATCAACACCATCCGGGCCAACGGCGGCGACGTGATCCCGTCCTTCGGCGGGTTCACGGCGGACAACACCGGCACCGAGATCGCGGACAGCTGCACCAGCGTGGCCCAGATCGCGGCGGCGTTCCAGAGCCTGGTCACCACCTACAACGTGACCCGGATCGACCTGGACATCGAGGACAACTCGCTGACCAACAGCACCGGTATCGACCGCAGGAACAAGGCCATCAAGATGACCGAGGACTGGGCGGCGGCCAACGGGCGCACGGTCCAGTTCCAGTACACGCTGCCGACCTCCACCGGCGGCCTGGTCGACACCGGGCTCAACGTGCTGCGCAACGCCGTGACCAACGGCGCGCGGATCGACCTGGTCAACATCATGACCTTCGACTACTTCGACAACCAGCAGCACCAGATGGCCAGGGACACCCAGGCCGCGGCCAACGGCCTGCACAACCAGCTCGGCCAGATCTTCACCGGCCGCACCTCGGCGCAGCTCTGGGCCATGATCGGCGTCACCGAGATGATCGGCGTCGACGACTTCGGCCCGGCCGAGACGTTCACCACCGCGGATGCCGGCACGGTGCTCAACTGGGCCAACTCCACCGGGATCAGCTCGCTGTCGTTCTGGGCGCTACAGCGCGACAACGGCGGTTGCCCCGGCGGCGGTGCCTCGGACAGCTGTTCCGGCATCGCGCAGAGCACCTGGTTCTTCACCCACGCTTTCGCGCCGTTCACCACCGGCGGCCAGCCCGGCCAGAACGACTTCTCGGTCGGGGTCAACCCGGCGTCCGCCTCGGTGACCCCCGGCGGTGCGACGACCGCGACCGTCAGCACATCGGTGACCTCCGGCTCGGCGCAGACGGTGAACCTCACCGCGAGCGGCGCACCGGCCGGCGTGACCGTGTCGTTCACCCCGGCATCGGTCACCTCGGGCGGCACCTCCTCGATGCGGGTGTCCACCACGGCCGCCGCCGCCACCGGCAGCTTCCCGATCACCGTGACCGGGACGGCGCCCTCGGGCAGCCACGCCACCACGTTCACCCTCACCGTCGGCGGCACCACCCCGCCTGCGGGCCTGGCGAACGGCGGCTTCGAGACCGGCAGCCTGAGCCCGTGGACCGCCCAGCCGGGCACGGCCGTGGTGAGCAGCCCGGTGCACTCGGGCGGCCGCGCGGTGCAGGTCAGCGCGACCTCGTCGCAGACGGGTGAGGCCAGCCAGGCGGTCACCCTGGCCCCCAACACCAGCTACACGCTGCGGGCCTGGGTACAGGGCAACTTCGCGTTCATCGGAGTGAGCGGCGCGGCCAGCGCGAGCACCTGGACCTCATCGGCCGGGTACACGCAGCTCTCCGTTCCGTTCACCACGGGCGCCTCCGGCGCGGTCACCGTGTTCGTGCACGGCTGGTTCGCCCAGGGCACGGTCTTCGCGGACGACTTCACGATCAGCTAACCACTCGAAGCTCGATACAGCGCAAGGTGACATTCCGCGGCTGGAAGCGAAGGAATGTCACCTTGCGCTGAACGCTTGGCGGGCTCGTGGGCCCCCATCGGCAACCGGTAACCGACTTCCGGACGTGTCGCGACGTGCGCGGAACGTAACATGCTCTGCAGTGACCCTGACCGAGTCGATGAAGGGGATCGAAACATGACCAAACGCAGATTCGGTGTCATCGGCGCCCTGCTCACCAGCGCGGCGCTCGGCCTGGTGCTCGGCCCGACACCGGCCGTCGCCGCGCCCCCGGCGCCGGCGCCCGCCCCGGCGATCACCGCGGTGAACTTCAGCGGGATCGTGGCGTTGAGCAACTGTTCCGGATCGGTCGTGCGCACGCCCAACTCGCAGCCGAACGACCCGGCACTGGTGCTGTCGAACGGCCACTGCTTCCGGTTGATGAACGCCGGCGAGGTGGTGCAGAACGTGTCCTCCACACGCACCTTCACGCTGCTCGACTCCACCGGCACACGCAACCTCGGCACCCTGCGCGCGAACCGGCTGCTCTACGCGACCATGACCAACACCGACGTGTCGATCTACCGGCTCACCATCAGCTATGCCCAGTTGCAGAGCCAGTTCCGCACCACCGCGCTGACGCTGTCCACGGTGCACCCGACGGCCGCCGAGCCGATCCGGGTGGTCTCCGGCTTCCACCGGACCATCTACTCGTGCGACATCGACGGGTTCGTCTTCCAACTCCGCGAGGACCGCTGGACCTGGCGCGACTCGGTTCGCTACACCCCGGCCTGCATGACGATCCCGGGCACCTCCGGCTCCCCGGTGATCGACGCGAACACCAACCAGGTCGTCGCGATCAACAACACCGGCAACGAGGACGGCCAGCGCTGCACCCTGGACAACCCGTGTGAGGTGGACCAGGCCGGCAACGTCACCGTGCGCCCGGACATCAACTACGCCCAGGAAACCTGGTTCATCAGCAACTGCTTCACCACCGGCAGCCGCATCGACCTGACCCGCGCCGGCTGCCAGCTTCCCCGTTAGCCCTGACCTTGTCGGCGAGTTGGGTTTCGCGCCTCGCGGAACCCAACCTTGTCGCAAGTATGAATGCTCGAACATTAGCGCGAGTATCAAGTCGCGGCGAGGCCAAATTCCACAGGATGTAAGGTCGGCCGGGCTTTGGTGAATGTCCGTTACAACATCGGCTCGGGCTCGCCAAGACGTTCACAAGGAGCAGGTCGACGTCCGTCTGGTATGGACGAAATGTCGGCGTCGCCACGATCGGCTTGGCGGGATCACCGCATGGGGCATTTTATGGGTGAATCGCGCCTCGCGGAGGGTGCCCCGATGCACGCGGGTGCCCTCCGCGCAGTGCCGACGTTGGGTTGGCCTGTAAGGTAGATCACATGACGTAAAGGAGGTGGGTTGGTGATCAAGGAATATATCAGTGAAATGCTTGACGAAACGGTCGAGCAGTCACAATATCGCCACATCTTCATGCGTGCTTGGTGGTTGGCCCAGGTCGACCAGGACGTGTACCTGGTTGAGCACCACCTCAGTCGGTGGGTGCCGTTTTCTTGGGACTCCGTATGGACAATGCGTCGTCAGACCACGGGAGAAATGATACGTCTGTCCGCGGGCCTACCCAGAACGCTCCCTCGCGAACAATTGATGACCTTCTGGCCGACCGGGCAGTGGCGCGCGAAATCGGGCGCTTTTAGGTTGGATGCTGGACCCAGCGTCCCAAACTCGGCCATACAGGACGGGTCTTGGTCGAGTCCAACTCCAGAGTTCATGTCTCAGCTGCCCGTTGACCCGAGGGTACTGCTGGAAAAACTGACGCTTGTTGGCCCGCGAAAACATGACTCCCGAGGGGTTTCAGGAACGCCTGCACGTTGCTGTGCGCCGGCCTTGTTGGAGCACCGTTACGCGCGAAGATTTTCGATGCCTTGATGCTCCTGCCTGAAGTCGCCATTATCCCCAGCATTGTAGATGGTGCCGGCGTGCCGTCGGTCGGTATTGTTTTTCGGGGCACTGAAGAGGAATGGGCCATCTTGGTGAACCCGAAGGATGGTCAGTTTGCCGGCGAGCAGCGTCGCATGATTGTGCCAAACAACTCATTCGGCCTTCCGGTGGGAACCGTAACCGAATCAACCGCCGTGCGTGTCTCGGTAGTGGATGAGGCTCCAGTTGAAACACCTGAGAACCACCGCTGACCGGGCTGACGGGCAGTGGGTGGGCCGGAAGAGGCTGGTGGCCCTACTGGCCCACCGTGGCGCAGCGGGAGGAGCCGTCGAAGTAGCCGATCCGGAACGCCTCGACCCGGGCGAAGCCGACCGGGGTCTGCGTGCCGTTCACGTCGGCGGCGATCAAGCCGTTGTCCTGCAACAGTTCCGCCATGGCCTCGTCCAGATCTCCGACGGACAGGCGGACCTTGGGCCCCGGCTTGTCCACGAACCCGGCCCAGGCGCCGGTCAGGCAGGCGGTGCGCAGGCCGGCCTGCACGCCTTCGAGCTTGGCGCCGACCGACTTCTGGATGGCCAGCGAGTAGCGCGACGCGATCTCGGCGAACGCGGCGAAGTCCCCGATGCCGGCGCCGCCCGCGCCCGGGCTCTCGTTCCGCTTCGGCGGCGTGGCCAACTTCTTCAGCTTGGGCAGGTCGATCGCGACCATGTTCTCGTCCGGGCAGAAGGCCGCCGGAGAGGTCGCCTTCCCCTTCGCGCACTTGGCCCCGTTGGACTTGATGTTCGGGAGCGCGCCGCCGTTGGCCGCGAACGCCTGGTCCAGGCTCTGCTTGAACGCCTCGAACGTGCGCGAGTCGGAGATGTCGGCCTCGCCCTGAGTCTTCTCGTCGTCCTCAGAGCGCTTCTTCTCGGCGATCCGCTTGTTGATCTCCGCGCTGTCCATCTCGGCACACCGCCTCGGGCCCTTGGTGAAGCCCTCCTGGAAGGCGAACACCCGGTCGAACGCCAGACCGTGCGCGCCCCGGGTGGTCGCGGACAGGCCGGCCGGGTCCCGGATGAAGAACATCGTGGCCAGGATGCGGTTCAGCCCGTCCCCCGTGTTGATCGTGAAGTGCTTGGCCTTGCCGCCCGCCACGAAGCCGAAGAAGTTGCCGGCATAGCAGTCGGCCTGCTGCTCCTTGACGATGGTCGGCGTGCCCTGGGTGACATTGCTCTTCTCGCCGAGCCGGAACTGGACCGCGTGACCCATCTCGTGGGCCAGCACGGTGACCACCGACATCGGACCGAACTGCTTGTCCAGCAACGGAAGCAGCCGGCCGCGGTCCCAGGAGATGCTGTCGTCCTGGCCGCAGTAGAAGGCGTTGATCAGGCCGGCGGTGCTCTGCCCGCAGACCTTCATGGCCTGCCCGTCGGAGTCGTAGGACACCAGCCGCTTGAGCTTGTCGAACTGCTGTCCGTCGAACTGGGTGGGCAACTGGTCGGTCCAGTAGTCGTAGATGTCGGAAACCGCGTTCACGGCGAGCCGGTCCATCTCGCCGCCGTCGCCGTTCTGCACGTCCAGCTTCGCGTCCGGAACGCCCTCGCGCGGCCCGCTCGGGCCGTTGGTGACCGGTTTCCCGCCGACGTTCGTCGTGTCGATCTCACCGACCGCGAGCGGCGTGCCGGGCACCAACTCGCGCGCGCACCCGCCGGTCGCGCCCACTAACAAGGCAACGACCAGGCCAACCGCCAGGCCCGAACCGCGCCCACCCTTGCCAACCCGCACCGTAGGTCCCTCCGCCTGCACCACTGCCGGCACCATACTTGCCGGCCTGCGCCGAGCGGGCGGCAACGGCCAAGTCAGTTCAGGACAAGGCGCAGGCCGACACGCCCTGGAGGGCCCCGGTGCGGAACACCGACACCCGGTCGAAGCCGCTGCCGATCGCGTGGCCGGCGCCGTCCCGACCGGCGAAGTCGTACTTCAGCAGCACCTGCACCGCCTCGTCGAGGTCGCCGGGGGAGAGGGCGAAGCCCTGCTTGCGACCGAGCAGCGAGCCGGTGTACGCGCCGGCCAGGCAGAGTAGCTTGCGCTGGGCGTCGGTGCCGTCGATCGGTTTGCCGAGCGCGGACAGCGTGGCCATGGCGTACCGGCTGGCCAGGATGGTGCCGGTGGCGTAGTCGCCGATGTCGGCGTGCAGGCCGGGTAGTGCGCCCTTGGTGGCCACGTCGATCTCGTTGCCCTTCGGACAGAACGAGATCGGTCCCTGGTCGCCGCCGGTGCAGGCGGTGTTGGTGTCGGACGGCCGCAGGGTCGGCTGCACCCATTGCTTGCCGGCCTGGGTGACCACCGTGCCGAAGTACGTGTTCAGGTCCTGCGTGATCGACTCCAGTAGCTGGTCGAACGGCAGGTTGCCGCCCCGCTGGGCGTCCCCGGCGTCCAGGAACCCACTCAGGGTGAACCGCCGGTTGTCCACGGTCATCCCGGCGCACAGCTTCGCGCCCTGCTCGTAGCCGTCCTGGAAGGCGGACACCCGGTCGAACGCGTCGCCGTGCGCGCCCTTGTCGGACTGCTCGGTGCCGATCGGGTCCCGGAAGGTGATCAACGAGTCGAGCGCGGTGTCCAGCCGGTCCTTGGCCACCTGCAGGTGCGCGGACTTCCCGTCGCCCACCCAGCGCACGAACGCGCCGGCATAGCAGTCCGCCTGCGCCTCGATCAGGATCGTCGGGTACTTGGCCGGGTTGCGCCGCTGCTCCTCGAGGGTCAGCCCGGCCCGGCGCTGCACCGCGTGACCCAGTTCGTGGGCCAGCACCAGCATCACGGCGGCCTCGCCGAACCGGTCGCGCAGCACCGGCAGCAACGCCGCCCGGTCCCAGGCGACGACGTCCTCGGTCGGGCAGTAGAAGGCGTTGCCCTCCACGTCGATGGCCCGGCGGGCGCAGGGCGGCGCGGTGGCCGTCTCGTCCGCGGTGTCCACCGAGTAGAACCCGCCGGAAGGCTCGGTCCACGCCGTCCCGAACGTGACCGGGAAGGTGTCCTTCCAGTAGGCGAGCACGTCGGTGACCACCGTCGCGGCCAGCCGGTCGATGTCCCCCCCGTCGGTGTTGTGCACGAACGACGGGTCCACGCCACCGCCGCCCGCGCCCGGATCGGGCTTGGTGACCACGGAGCCGCCGGACACCGGGGAGCCGCTCACGGTGGTGGTACAACCGGCAGCCACGGCCGCGACCAGCAGGGCGACCACAACCGCGACGGTGACCCTGCCGATGACCCCGAGTTCGCGCACCCTCCCAGTCTGCCTGCTGTTGGGTGCGGGCGGCGGTCAGGACGGTGAATCGTCCGGAACCAGCCACACCACGCCCTGTGGCGGCAGTTGCAGCAGGGCCGAGGCGGGACGGCCGTGCCAGGGCTGGGCCTGTGCGTTGACCGCACCGAGGTTGCCGACCCCGGAGCCGCCGTAGACCTCGGCGTCGGTGTTCAGGATCTCCCGCCAGCGACCCGCGCTCGGCAGCCCGACGCGGTAGTTCCAGTGCGGCTGGCCGGCGAAGTTGGCCACGCAGGCCAGCCCGGCGCCGGGCAGCTCGGGGGCCAACCGAAGAAAGCTCGCCACGTTGTTGCCGGAGTCGTTGGCGTCGATCCAGGAGAAGCCCTCCGGCCGGTTGTCCGCGGCGTAGAGCGCCGGGTTGGCCCGGTAGGCGGCGTTGAGATCGGCGACCAGGCGCCGGATGCCGGCGTGCCGCGGCTGCTCAAGCAGGTCCCAATCCAGCGACCGGCCCTCCGACCACTCTCGGATCTGGCCGAACTCCCCACCCATGAACAGCAGCTGCTTGCCGGGGTGGGCCCACATGTAGGCAAGCAGCGCGCGCAGGGCGGCCGCCTTGTTCCAGTCGTCGCCGGGCATCTTGCCCCAGAGCGAGCCCTTGCCGTGGACCACCTCGTCGTGCGACAGCGGCAGCACGTAGTTCTCGCTCCACGCGTACATCAGCGAGAAGGTCAGCTCGTTGTGGTGAAACGAGCGGTGCACCGGATCGTGGCTCTGGTAGCGCAACGTGTCGTGCATCCAGCCCATGTTCCACTTGAACCCGAAGCCCAGCCCGCCGACCCTGGTGCTGCGGGTCACGCCCGGCCAGGCGGTGGACTCCTCGGCGATCATCACCGCGCCGCCGTGGTGTTTGTAGACGGTGCCGTTGAGCTCTTGCAGGAACCGCACCGCGTCCAGGTTCTCCCGGCCGCCGTGCACGTTGGGCACCCACTCGCCCTCTTCGCGGGAGTAGTCCAGGTAGAGCATGGAGGCCACGGCGTCCACCCGGAGCCCGTCGACGTGGAACTCGTCGATCCAGTAGAGCGCATTGGCCACCAGGAAGTTGCGCACCTCGTTGCGCCCGAAGTCGAACACCAGCGTGCCCCAGTCCGGGTGCTCGCCCCGGCGTGGGTCCTCGTGCTCGTAGAGCGGCCTGCCGTCGAAGCGGGCGAGCGCCCACTCGTCCTTCGGAAAGTGCGCCGGTACCCAGTCCATGATCACGCCGATGCCGCGGGCGTGCAGCGAGTCGACGAAGTAGCGGAAGTCGTCTGGTGCGCCGAACCGAGCGGTCGGCGCGTAGTAGGCGGTGACCTGATAGCCCCAGGAGCCGCCGAACGGGTGCTCCGCCACCGGCAGCAGCTCGACGTGGGTGAAGCCGTGCGCCTCGAGATAGTCGCCGAGCTGGTCGGCCAGCTCTCGGTAGCCCAGGCCCTGGCGCCAGGAGCCGAGGTGCACCTCGTAGACGCTCATCGGCGCGTCGACCCACCTGGTCGCCTCGCGCTTGGCGAGCCAGCGCTCGTCCCGCCACTGATAGTCCGACCGGGTCACGACCGACGCGGTGGCCGGCGGCACCTCGGTGGCGAACGCCATCGGATCGGCCCGCTCGTGCCAACGACCGTCCCGGCCGAGGATGCGGTACTTGTACCGGGTGCCCGCCGGCAGCCCGGGGATGAACAGCTCCCACACCCCGGACGAGCCGAGCGAGCGCATCGGGTTGGCCCGGCCGTCCCAGCCGTCGAAGTCGCCCATCACCCGCACGCCGAGCGCGTTCGGCGCCCACACCGCGAACGAGGTGCCGTCGACCGGCCCGGTCGGGGTGTCGTAGGTGCGAACATGCGCGCCGAGCACGTCCCAGAGGCGCTCGTGCCGGCCTTCGCGGAACAGGTGCTGGTCCAGTTCGCCCAGCGTGGGCAGCCACCGGTACGGGTCGTCCACCAGCACCGGGTCGGCGCCGTAGTCCACCTCGAGCAGGTACGCGCCGGGCGGCTCGTCCAACCGGGCGACGAACAGCCCGTCGGCCACCTCCTCGGTCGGGAAGCGCTCCTTGCCGGCGAGCACGGTCACCGACTTGGCGCCCGGCCGTAAGGCCCTCGCCACCGCGGTGCCCAACTGGTCGGAGTGCACGCCGAGCAACGAGTGGGGGTCGTGATGGGCCCCGCCGAGCAGCCGTTCAAGCTCGTGCGAGGGCGGCAGCAGCGAACGCAGGCCTTGCTTCTCCACCCGGTTCATTCTGCCGTGACCCGCCACGATCTGCCGAACGCGCCGGGCGGATCAGCCTCGGGCGATGTAGGACTCCAGTTGCTCGCGGTCGCTCTCCAGCTCGCCGATCCGGCTCTTCACCACGTCCCCGATGCTGACGATGCCGAGCAACTCACCGTCCACGACCACCGGCATGTGCCGGATCCGGCGTTCGGTCATGGTGGCGGCCAGGCTGTCCACGCTGTCGGTCGGCAGGCAGGTGAACACCGAGGTGGTCATGATCCGCGAGACGGGGGCGTCGAGCAGGCTGGCGCCGCGCTCGTTGAGCTGCCGCACCACGTCGCGCTCGGACACGATGCCGACCACCGCGGCGCCGTTGACCACGACCATGGCACCGACGTTGTGCCTGGCCAGCTCGGCGACCAGCCCGCCGACCGAGGTCTCCGGACCAACCGTCGCCACGGTCGAACCCTTGCTGCGCAGCACATCCGAGATTCGCATCTGACACCCCGATCCTGCCAATCGCGACTACCGTCCGTGTCGATCAGGTTAGCCAGCTCGGCCGCCGCCGGAAAGTCGCCAAGGGGATGGCCAACCAATCGGGTCGGTAGTGGTGTTCGAGCGCCACCTCGTAGACCGCCTTGTCCAGCTCGAAAGCCCGCAGCAGCGTCGGCTGCGCGCGCGGGTCGTTGGCGATGCTGGCGTAGCCGTCGCAGAACGCCGCCTGATTGCGGTCCGCCCACTCGCTCGCCCTGGTCATCAGCTGCCGGTCGTCCTCGCCGCCGGCCAGCAGGTGCAGGGCCGCGTAGTCGAACGACCGGAGCATGCCGGCCACGTCGCGCAGCGGGGAGCGCAGCGCCGCCCGCTCCTGCGGCGCGGCGTCCGGCTCGCCCTCGAAGTCGATCAGCACCCAGCCCGCCGTGCTGCGCAGCACCTGGCCGAGGTGCAGGTCGCCGTGCACCTGTTGCACCTCGATCGGGCCGGGCAGTTTGCCGGCGGCGTCGAACGCCGCGCGCAGCATGGCTTCGTGCTCACGCAGCTCCGGCACCTCGACCAGGACCGCGTCCAACCGGGCGTGCATGAGGTCGACCCTGGCACCGATCTCGGCCGCGTCCACGACCTGGGTGCCGAGCGTGGCGGCCAGCGCGGCATGCACCTCGGCGACCGCCACGCCGAGCCGGCCGGCCTCGCCGAAGAAGTCGCCGCCCACCTCGTCGGCGTGCAGGTCGGCCTCGGCGAGCAGGTCCCGCACGCTGGCCGTGGCGGTCGCCCAGCCCTCGACCGCGCCGGGCAGGTAGCGCTGCATGAAGCCCAGCGTGGTCGGCCCCATCGGCAGGTCGGCCTGGATCGTGCCGAGCGGCTCGGCGATGTGCGGGCTGCCCGCGTCACGCAACGCCCGGTGCAGCTCGACGTCCCGGTTCGGGCCCGGTGCCGGCCGGCGGAACAGTTTGAGGATGTAGTGCTGGCCGTAGATCACCGAGGTGTTGCTCTGCTCGACGCCGATCGGCCGGGCCCGCAGCCCGATCTCGAGCGCGACCCCCGGCTCCGGTCGGAACCGCAGCCCGCCGCGGTCCTCCCCGCCGGCCATCAGCTCGAGCAGCTGGCCCATCAGCTCGGGGTCGTGCGGCGCGTCGTAGACCTGCTGACCGCCCGCGGCGCCGATGACCGCGTGCGTGACGTGCTCGACCAGCTCGCCGCGCAGCCCGAGGAGCAGCTGGTAGGTCTCGCCGTCCACGCTCACCAGGGCCTGCACCAGGCCGGGGTCGCCGTCGACGATGGTGGTGGCGTGCAGTGGCCGGACCTCGGCGGCACCCCGTCTCTTCGCCGCGAACCAGCGCTGTCCCGGCAGCCACTGCCTGATCGGTTCGGTCAGTTCGTCCAGGAGCGTGTCGGCGCGCGTGGCAGTCACGGTGTGGGGCTCTCCTCCATGTGGGCGGTGATCTGGAACCAGTAAAAGCCGTATCCGGGGAGGGTGAGCAGGTAGGGCAGCTCGCCGATGGGTGGGAACGGCACGCCACCGGTCAGCTCGATCGGCGTGTACCCCTCGTGGTCGGACAGGTCCAACTCCACCGGCTGCGGGAAGCGGGACAGGTTGTTCACGCAGATGACCAGGTCCTCGTCGCCGCTCGCGTCCACCCACCGCCGCAGGTAGGCCAGCACGCTCGGGTTGGACGAGCCGAGCTCGGTGAAGTCGCCGATGCCGAAGGCGCCGTGCTCGCGGCGGACCTGAAGCATGCGCCGGGTCCAGTGCAGCAGTGATGAGGTGCTGTTGGACTGGGCCTCGACGTTCACGCCCTGGTAGCCGTAGATCGGGTCCATGATCACGGGCAGGTAGAGCCGGCCGGGGTCGCAGCGGGAGAACCCGGCGTTGCGGTCCGGGGTCCACTGCATCGGGGTACGCACCCCGTCCCGGTCACCGAGCCAGATGTTGTCTCCCATGCCGATCTCGTCACCGTAGTAGAGCACCGGCGAACCGGGCAGCGACAGCAGCAGCGCGGTGAACAGTTCCTGCTGGTTGCGGTCGTTGTCCAGCAGCGGGGCCAACCGCCTGCGGATGCCGATGTTCGCCTTCATCCGCGGATCCTTGGCGTACTCGGCGTACATGTAGTCGCGTTCCTCGTCGGTGACCATCTCCAGGGTCAGCTCGTCGTGGTTGCGCAGGAAGATCCCCCACTGGCAGCCGGACGGGATGGCCGGCGTCTGCGCCAGGATCTCCGAGATCGGGAACCTGGACTCGCGCCGCACCGCCATGAAGATCCTCGGCATCAGCGGGAAGTGAAAGGCCATGTGGCACTCGTCTCCGCCGACGCCCGGGTCGCCGAAGTACTCCACCACGTCGGCCGGCCACTGGTTGGCCTCGGCGAGCAGCACCCGACCCGGGTACTCGTCGTCGACCACCTTGCGGCAGCGCTTGAGGAACTCGTGCGTGCGCGGCAGGTTCTCACAGTTGGTGCCCTCTTCCTCGAACAGGTACGGCACCGCGTCCAGCCGGAACCCGTCTATGCCGAGGTCCAGCCAGAACCGCAGCACGTCCAGCATCGCCTCCTGCACCTCGGGGTTGGCGTAGTTCAGGTCGGGCTGGTGGGAGAAGAACCGGTGCCAGTAGAACTGCCCGCGCACCGGGTCGTAGGTCCAGTTCGAGCTCTCCGTGTCCACGAAGATGATCCGCGCCTTGGGATAGCCGGTGTCGGTGTCCGCCCAGACGTAGAAGTCGCCGTACGGACCGTCCGGATAGTTCCGGCCCTCCTGAAACCAGGGGTGGGCATCCGAGGTGTGGTTGAGCACCAGGTCGGTGATCACCCGGATGCCCCGCCGGTGCGCCTGGTCGATCAGGTAGACGAAGTCGTCCACGTCGCCGAACTCGGGCAGCACCGCGCGGAAGTCGCTGATGTCGTAGCCGCCGTCGCGCAGCGGGGAGGCGTAGAAGGGCGGCAGCCAGAGACAGTCCACGCCGAGCCAGTCCAGGTAGTCGAGCTTGTCGGCGAGGCCGAGCAGGTCGCCGGTGCCGTCGTTGTCGGAGTCGTTGAACGCCCTGACCAGCACCTCGTAGAAGACCGCGGTGTGGTACCAGGCGGGGTCGCTCGGCGCGGAGCGGGCGTGTTGGAAGTCACCGGCCTGCGGCTCGACCAGGTGGCCGTCCGCGGTGAAGCCCTCGCCGGTATGCGGTACGCCCCGGAGCCCGAGCGCCGCGTCCGGCCGGTGTCCTTCCGAGGGTTCTGTCATCTCAGACCCATTCCTGCGCGGCTGCCGTTGGTCAATGGACGTGGTCAGCTAATGGTTATCACGTTGGGCGGATTCCGCTGGACAGCCATCAACCGGATAGCGGTTCCCCATTGTTCCTCGACTCGATATACACGAACCGTGACCACCTCGACACAGACCGAACCTGCCAGCTATCCGTTCGACGAGGCGTCCGGCCTGAGCGTGGCGCCGGGGTTCGCCGCCGCGCGGCGCACCGCCGGCATGATCAGGGTGCAGACCCCCTACGGCGAACCGGCCTGGCTGGCCGCGCGCTACGAGGACGCCCGGTTCGTGCTCGCCGACCGCCGGTTCAGCCGGGCCGCCGCGAAGGAGCACGACGAGCCGCGGTTGTCCGCCGGGATGCTCGGCGAAGGCATCCTGTCCATGGACCCGCCCGACCACACCCGGCTGCGTACGTTGGTGGCCAAGGCATTCACGGGGCGTCGGGTCGAGCTGATGCGGCCGCGGATCCGGGAGTTGGCCGCGGGCCTGATCGACGACATGATCGTGGCCGGGCCGCCGGTGGACCTGGTCGAGGCATTCGCGCTGCCGCTGCCGGTCGCGGTGATCTGCGAACTGCTCGGCGTGCCGGTGGCCGACCGGCCGAAGTTCCGCGCCTGGAGCGACGCGCTGCTGTCCACCAGCCGGATCACCGCGGAGCGGTTCGGCCAGATCCGGGTCGACTTCCGCGCCTACCTGCACGAGCTGATCGAGCAGCGGCGGGCCGAGCCGCGCGACGACCTGATGACCGCGCTGATCGAGGCGCGCGACGAGCGGGACCGGCTCAGCGAGGTCGAGCTCGTCGACCTGTGCCGCACCGTGCTGATCGCCGGTCACGAGACCACCGCGACGCAGCTGCCCAACTTCGTGCACGTGCTGCTGGAGAGTCCGCAGCGGTGGGCCGAACTGCGCGCGAACCCGGACCTGATCCCGGCCGCGGTGGAGGAGCTGACCCGGTTCGTGCCGATCGCCTCCAACGCCTCGTTCGCCCGCTACGCCACCGAGGACGTCGAGGTCGGCGGGGTGCTGGTGCGCGCAGGGGAGCCGGTGCTGGTCGCGTTCTCCTCGGCCAACCGGGACGAAACCCGGTTCGCCGATCCGGATGAGCTCCGCTTCGACCGGCCGGACAACCAGCACATCGGCTTCGGCCACGGCGTGCACCACTGTCTCGGTGCCCAACTGGCCAGGGCGGAACTTCAGGAGGCGCTGCGCATGCTGCTGGCCCGGCTGCCCGCGCTGCACCATGCTGGAGAGGTGGTGTGGAAGACCGAGATGCTGGTGCGTGGTGCGCGGGCCATGCCGGTGGGATGGTGACGACGTGCGGGAGCCTGCGAGCGAACCGGGGGGCACGACGTGAGCTGGCACGTCGAGGTGGACGGCACCAAGTGCATCCTGTCCGGCATGTGCGTCGGCATCGCGCCCGATCACTTCGTGCTTGGGCGCGAACAGTCCGAGCCGCGAGCGCCGGAGGTCGAGCCGGACGACGGGCTGCTCGACGCGGCGGCCACCTGTCCGGTCGAGGCGATCACGGTCACCGAGGACGGTCAGGTCATCGCCCCGGAGTACTGAACACGCTCAGGATGTGCGCCACGGCGTGTACCGGGTCCAGCCGAACGTAGTTGGCCTGGCCCCATTCCCAGTGCGCGCCGGTCACCTCGTCGCGCACCGGGAACCGGTCCGTCCAGCCGAAGCCGAGCGCCGGTAGGTCCAGCCAGACGGTGCCGTCCTGGACGTGGTGCGGGTCCAGGTTGATCACGACGAGCACGGTGTCGCCGCTGGCCGGGTCGGTCTTCGAGTACGCGATGATCGACTCGTTGCTCACGTCGTGGAAGTGCAGTGTGCGCAGCTGTTGCAGGGCCGGGTGCGCCCGGCGGATGCCGTTGAGCCGGGTGATCCACGGCTCGAGCGAGCGGCCGTCGGCCAGCGCCTGGTCGAAGTCGCGCGGCCGCAGCTCGTACTTCTCCGAGTTCAGGTACTCCTCGCTGCCCTCGCGCACCGCCTCGTGCTCGTAGAGCTCGTAGCCGGAGTAGACGCCCCAGCTCGGCGACATGGTCGCGGCCAGCGCGGCGCGCAGCGCGAACATCGCCGGTCCGCCGTGTTGCAGCGAGGCGTGCAGGATGTCCGGGGTGTTCACGAACAGGTTGGGCCGGGCCTCGTGGGCGTGCGCCACGATGTCGCGGCCGAACTCGACCAACTCGTGCCGAGACGTGCGCCAGGTGAAGTAGGTGTAGGACTGGGTGAAACCGAGCCGGGCCAGGCCGTAGAGGCGGGCCGGCTTGGTGAACGCCTCGGACAGGAACAGCACGTCCGGCGCCTTCTGCTTGACCTGGTCGATCAGCCAGTGCCAGAAGTCCGGCGGCTTGGTGTGCGGGTTGTCCACCCGGAAGACCCGCACCCCCTGGGACACCCAGTGCAGCACCACGCGCAGCGCCTCGGCGTAGAGCCCCTCCGGGTCGGTGTCGAAGTTCAGCGGGTAGATGTCCTGATACTTCTTCGGCGGGTTCTCGGCGTAGGCGACCGAACCGTCCGGCTGGATGGTGAACCACTCCGGATGTTTGGCGACCCACGGGTGATCCGGCGCGCAGTTCAGCGCGAAGTCCAGCGCCACCTCCATGCCGAGCTCCTTGGCCCTGGCCACGAACTTGCGGAAGTCGGCGGGCTTGCCGAGCTGTGGATGGATCTTGTCGTGCCCGCCCTCGGACGACCCGATCGCCCACGGCGAGCCGACGTCCTCCGGCACGGAGAGCACGGAGTTGTTGGGGCCCTTTCGATTCACCCGGCCGATCGGGTGGATCGGCGGCAGGTACACGATGTCGAAGCCCATCCGGGCCACCCGGTCCAGCTGCTTGATCGCGGTGCGGAAGGTGCCGTGCAACGGTTTGCCGGACTCGTCCACCCCGCCGGTGGACCGCGGAAAGAACTCGTACCAGGAGCCGAACAGCGCGCGCCGGCGGTCCACCCAGATCTGGTGCGTCTGGCCGTTGGTGACCAGTTCACGGACCGGCTGTTCGGTCATGATCGTGTGCACCGGCTCGTCCAGCGCCTCGGCGATCCGGGCCGGCAGCGGGCGCTTGGTGTCCCGCAGCGACTCGGCCGCGGAACCGAGCAGCAGACCGCGGGCGGTGTCGGCCTCCTTCGCGGCCCGATCCAGCAGCCGGGCGCCGGTCTCCAGGTCGTTCGCCAGCTCATCGGGTCCTTGGGCGGCGGCGACCTTCACCTCGATGGCGTGG
This sequence comes from Labedaea sp., assembly GCA_045806965.1. GTDB lineage: Bacteria > Actinomycetota > Actinomycetes > Mycobacteriales > Pseudonocardiaceae > DASYTH01. Next base: position 29,485 of record JBJMIG010000001.1, read on the forward strand.
CGCCAGGTGGCCCACGGGTCGCTCCAGGCGTCCACCCGAAACGTCCACCGGCCCTCGGCGTCCGGCGTGATCGCCGCGGCCCAGCGGTCCAGCCCGGCTTCCTCGACCACCATCCGGGTGTGCCGTTCGGCCTGATCGTCCGGGCCGCACCAGGCCACCGTGGCGCCGACCGCGTCGTGCCCTTCCCGCCACACCGTGGCGTACACGACAACCCGCTCGCCAACGACGGCCTTGGCCGGGTAGCGCCCGCAACTGACCACGGGGGCCACCTCGTCGATGCCCAGTCGACCACTCACCAGCCGAACCCTCCCAATGTTGTGCCGGCCCGCACCAAGTCTGCCCGCTCGCGCCGATCTCCACACGAGCCGGGTTCTGACACGATCCAGGTGCGCTGATTCGGGGCCGGTCGGGAGTCGTCTAAGGTCGCACGGATGAAAGCCGTACGTCGCTTCACCGTCCGCGCTGGACTGCCTGAGCCACTCGCCGAGTTGGGGACGTTGGCCACCAACCTGCGCTGGACCTGGCATCCACCCACGCAGGATCTGTTCGCCGCCGTCGCCCCTGAGGCGTGGGAGCGCCTCGGCGACCCGCTGCGACTGCTCGGCGAGGTGCCGGCCGAGCGGCTCGAGTCGCTGGCCGCCGACCCGGACTTCCTGGCCAGAACCGCGGCGACCTACGACGATCTGCGGCACTATCTCGACGCTCCGCGCTGGTACCAGCGGCGCCAGGAGGAGGTCGCCTCGGCCGAGTCCGACACCCGGATGCCCGACTCGATCGCGTACTTCTCCATGGAGTTCGGCGTCACCGAGGCGCTGCCCAACTACTCCGGCGGCCTTGGTGTGCTGGCCGGCGACCACCTCAAGGCCGCGTCCGATCTGGGCGTGCCGCTGATCGGTGTCGGCCTGCTGTACCGCTCCGGCTACTTCCGTCAGTCGCTGTCGTTGGACGGCTGGCAAATTGAACACTATCCGGTGATTGATCCGAAGGCGCTGCCGCTCGAGCCGCTGGTGGAACCGTCCGGCTCGCCGATCCTGGTACACGTCTCGATGCCCGGCGGCCGGGTACTGCGGGCCCGGATCTGGAAGGCCCACGTCGGGCGTGTTCCGTTGCTGCTCTTGGATTCCGACATCGAGGACAACGACGAGGATCTGCGCGGGGTGACCGACCGGCTCTACGGCGGCGATCAGGACCACCGGATCCGCCAGGAGATCCTGGCCGGTATCGGCGGGGTGCGCGCGGTGCGCACCTACTGCGAGCTGACCGGCCATCAGCAGCCCGAGGTGTTTCACACGAACGAGGGACATGCGGGCTTCCTCGGTCTTGAGCGGGTGCGTGAGCTGGTCTCCGGCGAACAGCTCGACTTCGACCAGGCGTTGTCCGCGGTGCGCGCCGGTACCGTGTTCACCACGCACACCCCGGTGCCGGCCGGGATCGACCGCTTCCCGATCGACCTGGTGCAGCACTACTTCGGTGACGGCACCCTGTTGCCGGGCATCGAAACCGGCCGGATCCTCGCGATGGGCGCCGAGGGCAACGTCGGCATGTTCAACATGGCGCACATGGGCCTGCGCCTGGCCCAGCGCGCGAACGGCGTGTCCCGGCTGCACGGCCAGGTGAGCCGGGAGATGTTCGGCGCGCTGTGGCGCGGCTTCGACACCGAAGAGGTGCCGATCTCCTCGGTCACCAACGGGGTGCACGGACCGACCTGGGCGGCCCGCGAGATGACCGCACTGCGCGGCGAGTCCGATGTGGACGGCCCGGCCGACGACCCACGGCCGGTGTCCGACGGACAGCTCTGGGAGTTGCGCAGCCGCCTGCGGGAGCGGCTGGTACACGAGGTTCGGCGCCGGGTGCGGGCTGCCTGGCTGCAACGCGGCGTGTCCGCGCTCGAGCTGAGCTGGACCGACTCGGTGTTCGACCCGAACGTGCTCACCGTCGGGTTCGCCCGCCGGGTGCCGACCTACAAGCGGCTCACCCTGATGCTGCGCGACCCGGACCGGCTCAAGTCGTTGCTGCTGCACGCCGAGCGCCCGATCCAGCTGGTCGTGGCCGGCAAGTCGCACCCCGCCGACGACGGCGGCAAGGCGCTGATCCAGCAGATCGTCCGGTTCGCCGACGACCCCGAGATGCGGCACCGCATCGTGTTCCTGCCGGACTACGACATGTCCATGGCCCGCTATCTGTACTGGGGCTGCGATGTCTGGTTGAACAATCCGTTGCGGCCGCTTGAGGCCTGCGGTACGTCCGGCATGAAGGCGGCGCTCAACGGCGGTCTCAACCTGTCCATTCGGGACGGTTGGTGGGACGAGTTCTACGACGGCAGCAACGGCTGGGCGATTCCCACCGCGGACGGGATCAACGACCCGGTCCGCCGGGACGACCTTGAGGCCGCGGCGCTCTACGAGCTGATCAGCGCGTCCGTGGCGCCGCTGTTCTACGACCGGGGCGAGGACGGCGTGCCGGCCGGCTGGCTGGCCAGGGTACGGCACACCCTGCACTCACTCGGACCGCGCCTGCAGGCCTCGCGGATGGTGCGCGAATACGTGGAGTCCCAGTACATGCCGGCGGCCACCGCGGTCGGTCGGGCCCGCGCCGACGGCTACCAGCTGGCCAAGGACCTGGCCGCCTACCGTACGCGGCTCGGCGCCGCCTGGCCGCACGTCCGGGTGGTCGACTGCGCCCTCGGTCTGGACGACGGCCACACGCCCGTGGTCGGCGAGCGGGTCCTGGTGCACGCCACCGTGGACCTGGCCGGGCTGGACCCCACCGAGGTCGAGGTGCAGGCCGTGGTGGGCCGGGTCGGCGACACCGACGACCTGACCGACGTCATCACCGCCACCTTGACCGCGGGCGACGAGGGCCGCTACTCCGGCGAGGTTGCGCTGCCGCACGTCGGCTCTCTCGGTGTCACCACCCGGGTCCTGCCGCGCCATGACCTGCTGGCCACGCCCGCCGAACTGAACCGGGTGGTGCTCGCCTAGCGATCACCGGGGTGTCTAAGACAGGGGTTCAGGTGACGAGTAGGCGAAGGCCAAGCTCGGCTGTGTCGAGAGCGATGAGGTCGCGGTTGCGTTCGGCCCACCGGCCCGAGGCGAGGTCGTCACGGAGGCTGCGCACGGCCCGCTGTTCGGCGTCCGGCCCGACCGTGGTCCACACCGACATGCCGCGACGGACCTGTTCGTCGAGGTATGCCTCGGGCCGGCGCCAGTAGGCCTCGAAGAAGCCGTCGGCGCAGTCCCACGGGACGGGCACCGGCTCCGTGCGGGCTCCGATCGCGCGGGCCAACTCGGTCAGCGAAGGCCGGCCGACGAGGAGGTCGGCGACCTCGGGGAGGTAGTCACGGGTGAGCCAGAACCGACGAAGCCATCCGGTGGCACTGGTGTCGTGCGTGAAGACCACCACGCGGCGAGCCACGCGCCGCATCTCGCGCAGGCCCGCGATCGGGTCCGGCCAATGCGGAACGGTGGAAAAAGCCATCGCGGCGTCGAAAGACTGGTCCCGGAACGGAAGGCGCTCCGCGACAGCATCCACACACGGCGCCGCGCCGGCGGGACGCTGCGCCCGCATGACCGCCGACGGTTCCACCGCGATGACGTCCCGGTCGGGAGGCTCGTAGGAGCCGGTGCCAGCGCCGACATTCACGACCGTCCGCGCATCGCCGAGCGCAGCCCAGACCCGTGCGGCGATCCGCGGCTCGGTGCGCCGCGTCGCGGTGTAAGTGGCTCCGATGGAGTCATACAACGGCGCGCCGGACATGTCGCTGCCTCCCTGACTGTCACCATCCCACGCCGCCACGTGATCATCGAAGCTACAACTTTAGGTGTGACCCGGGCGGTCTGTCCCAGACTTCACTGAGAACCTGCGCGACCCGGGAACCCCTAGCAGACTTCCAGGCGGCTGCGGGTGCCGGCGACGCGCGGCCACCACGGGACGAGCTTCTCGGCCTCGCCGATCACCTGACGGGCCGTGCGGTTGTCGCCGGCCGCCATGTGCGCGCGGGCCAGGGTGGCGAGGTCGTCGGCGCGGCCGATCACGTCGTCGCCGGCGCCCGCCGCGAGCCTGGCCAGGGAGATGGCGCGGTCGAGGTTTCCGCGCAACAGGTTCAGCAGCGCGCGGCAGCCGTTGAGCTTGTAGCTCGGGTAGCCGAGGGTCTCCGCGTTGGTCATCGCGGTGGTGGCGGTCGACAGGCCGAGCTCCGAGTCGAGCTGGCCGGCCTCGACGGTGGTGCAGGCCAGCCCGGCGAGCGCGGCGAAGGACACCGCGGCCTCGTGCGGCTCCTGGTCGAGCTGTGAGGCCAGCTTCACCGCGAGCACCATCGCCTCGGCGTAGCGGCCCATCGCCTCGAGCACCACGATCCGCGCCGCGATCGCCGTGCGCAGGTCGGGGTAGGCCTCGGCGAGCCGGGCGGCCATCCGCTCCGCGCCGGCGAGATCACCGTTGTGCGCGGCGTCGATCGCCCGGCCGGTCAGCTGCGCGGCCTCCATCTGCCGCACCTGCCGGGGGCTCAGGCGGTGCAGCCGCAGCAGCATCCATCCGGTCGACGTGGCACCCGCGGTCTTCCTCGGCAGCAACGCGTGCGCGACGGCGAGACAGCAGGTGATCGCCATGCCGTGCAGGAACGCCGAGTGGTGGCCGACCGCGCTGATCACCAGCCGGGCGCAGAGGGCCAGGCCGCCAAGGGTCGAGCACAGCGCGGCACCCCACATCCGCAGCCGCACCGGCCGGCGTCCCGGGCCGACCGACACGGAAAGAAACAACGGGATCGCCCGCAGCACCACCGGCCGCGCCGGAGTGCCCAGCTCGACCAGCCGCGGACCGAACCCAAGCACCACCCGGTGCACCTGCACACCGAGCAGCAGCGCGCCGCCGAGCAGCCCGGCCTGGAGCGCGCCGAGCCCGGCAAGTGCCCCGGCCATCGCGCCGAGGAGGCCGGCCAGTACCCCCGCCACCGACCACTCGATGGCCACCATGGCGACCACCACGGCGGCGACGAGCATCAGGCATGGGCTGAGCCACATGCGTACTTTCCGCACGATCACTGACGCTACGCCGCCTTCCCCAGTTGCCCCATGACCCACCGAGCGACCAAAAGGGCAACGGCCCACCGCTTGATCACGCCTCGAGTCTGCCACCGAAGGTCACCGGCGCACTACCCTGCAGCACATCACCGCCAGTCCCAGCCGCATCGGCGCTATCGCGAAGGCCGCCCTCGTGCTCACTCAATTCGAGCACGGATATCTACCTCGGTAAATCACTTCGTTACGGCAACGGCGTCGACCTCGACAAGCTGGCCCTTGTAGCCGAGCGCCGTGACGCCGAGCAAGGTGCTCGGCGCGTCGTGGTCGCCGAACCGGGCGCGTACTACGTTCCAGGCCATGACGAGGTCCGCCTGGTCAGCGCTCGCAACGTAGACGGTCGTCCGCACGACGTCTGTCAGCACAGCCCCTGCCGCCTGCAGCGCTACCTCAAGATTGTCCATGACCTGCCGGGCCTGCCCGGCGACGTCACCGAGCGCTACAACCCGGTCATGCTCATCGATCGGACACGCGCCGGCGGTGTGCACAAGTCGGGCATCAGCGGGGACTACCGAGGCGTAGGCATATGGGACAGCATCGGCCAGGCGGCTGGCACGGATCAGTTCCACAGGCATGTGGCCGACGATGCCACGTCCGGCGCCCGCAATGCCACCGAACTCACGCCAGAGCCAGCATTCACGCGGAACCGACACACCGCCAGGCGATGGAGGACTACGCAACCAGCTACGTTGCGAAGTTGCCGGCCGCGAGGGCGCAGTACGCGGCTACCGACTCGACCTACGCTGCCCAAGTGCGCCAGCAGCAGGCAAGGGCTGAGCGAGTGCGCACCCGGGTAGTGAGAACCACGGTGGCCGTTGTGTTGGCGGCCGGCATGGCGACCGGGTGTACGTCGAAACAGAACGGGTCACCCACCACTGAGCCAGATCCCACGGGCACCGGTTCGTCCGCGCCGACGAATGGGCAGATCTATGGCGCCCCGCGGGTGACCAACCCGTTGGACGCCACCAAGTTCCTGGGCCAGCCATGTGCGGTGCTCACCCAGGCCCAACTTGACGGCTTCGGTGTGAGCCGGCCGGGTGAGCCCGATACGGACAGTGAGATCGCGAAGGTGTCCGGGCCGGGGTGCTTGTGGCAGGCCCGCCCGGAGGTCAACAGCACCATCGACATGAGCTTCCTGACCGGCAACAAGAAGGGCCTGTCGGACACCTATCGGGGCCGGAGTCGGTTCACGTTCTTCGAGGAGACCACGATCGAGGGATACCCGGCGGTGTTCAACGACCCCTCGGATGGCCGGCCGCACGGGGACTGCAACATCACCGTGGGGATCTCCGACACTCTCACGTTTCGGGCCCGCGAGGAGGGTGGGCTGGTCGGGCAGGCGGTGTGTGATCGGGCGAAACAGGTCGCGGTCGCGGTGATCGCGACGTTGAAAGCGGGGTCGTGATGGGGTTCATGACCGGACAGAAGATCAGCATTCGCCGGCCTACTCCGAGGCGCTCTGCGAGCACACCGTGCCGAACACCCCGATCGCCCGCAGTGACGCCGGAACCCGGTGCCTGGCCTGCATGCGCCGCACGATGGCGCAAAAGCAGCTTCAGCGGCGGCGAATGCGTGGAACTGGCCTACCTCGGCGCCATACGACAGCAAGACTTCCCGGAGGATCAGTTCGGCAGGTAACCGGCCCACGACAGATTGGGCCGGCGGACCTGGGTGGCCAGCTACGTCACCGCCGGGCTCGGCCCCGGACGGGTGGGCAGGCCGGCGGCGCGCCAGGCGTGATAGCCGCCGACGAGATCGGTGGCGTTGCGCAGGCCGAGTCGTTGCAGGTCGTGCGCGGCGAGGCTGGAGGCGTAGCCGTCGTTGCAGAAGACGATCACCGTGGTGTCCTGGGTGAAGCCGGCGATGCGGTGCTCGCCGTGCGGGTCCAGACGCCACTCCAGCACGATGCGTTCGACCGGCACGGCGTCCGGGATCTCACCGTCGGCGCGGCGGTTGGCCTCCGGGCGGATGTCCACCAGGAGCGCGCCCCTGGCGCGGAGCTCAAGGGTCCGCTCCGGCGAGAGGCGCTCGAGCGACGCGCGGGCCTGTGCCAGGATCTCGTCAACTCGGCTCACTTCCGGCCAACTGCTCATGCGCCACCTCATGGTTCGACCGGCGCCAACCGTAGCTCGGCGAGCGAGCGGCGGTTGGGCAACGGCGGGATTTCGGCCGGGATGTCGCGCAGGCTGTCGTACTCCCGGGTGGGCACCTGGGGTGGGGAGTAGGCGTGCACGCTGGCCGCGCGGGCCGGTCCGAGGTTCTGCACCTGGTGGGCCCGGCCGGAGCCGAAGCCGACCGCCGAGCCCTCGGTGTGCAGCTGGTTGCGGATTGGACCGGAGGGGTAGCGGAAGGTCTCCGCGAGCGAGCCGGTCAGCACGGTGAACGCACCGGACGCGCCGCCGTGGTCGTGCGGGACGGTGCCCTGCCCGGGTAGCCAGGAAAGCAGCCAGAGCTCGACCTCCTCGGTCAGCGCGAGGCGGGCCCACCACCGGTCCGGGCTGGCGAACCGGAGCAGGTTGAGCAGCGGGCCGCGCGCCGAGGTCACCGCGGCGGTGGTCAGGCCGCGCAGCTCGGTGGGGGTCCACCTGGCGGCGCGCGGGTCGAGCAACGCTTCGACCTGGGGGAGTCGCAGTTCGTCGAGGGCGATCGAGGCAGTCATGATCCGCTCCGGGAGGCAGTTCCGGGACTGGGTGAGCGGAAGCGCGGCTGCTGGCCGGGAAGCTAGCCGGCCGGCCGCGCGGCGCTACACCCGCACGACGCCACCAGCAGCAGATCGATCGTGCGGTCGCACCAGCACAGCAGCGGGGACGGCGACCGGGTCACAATCCGATGGTGGCACGCCGATCTCCGCACCTGCCAGGCGTCTCAGGTGGTGGTACGTGGGGCGCGGAACACCAACAGCCCTCGAGCGGGCAGGGTCAGACTGTCGCCGGGCTCGTACGGCGCGGGCGAGGTGGGCATCCCCCGGCGCGAGCGCGAGTCGAGCACCGGCTCGAACCGCGTGCCGTAGTGGTGGCCGGGCAGCCGCAGGTCCACCGGCTCGTCCCCGGCGTGCAGCAGGATCAGCCAGGAGTCGTCCGGCACCAGTTCGCCGTCGCGGTCCCTGGACAGCGACTCGGACCCGTCGATCCACATGCCCAGCGTGCGACGGCCGTCGTCGAACCAGTCGGGGTCGGTCATCGGCATCCCGTCCGGCCGGAACCAGACCAGGTCGGGCTCGCCGGAGCGGGTCGGGCGGCCGTCGAAGAACTGCGGCTGGCGAAGCGCGGGCGACTGGGCCCGCAGCAGGATGAGCCGGCGGGTGAAGGCGAGCATGTCCGCGGCGCGCTCGTTCGGGGTCCAGTCGACCCAGGACGTCTCGTCGTCGAGCACGTAGGGATTGTTGTTGCCGCGCTGAGTGCGCCAACGCTCGTCGCCGGCACAGATCATCGGGGTGCCGGTGGCGAGCAGCAGCGTGGCGATGAGGTTGCGGGCCTGCTGGTCGCGTCGGGCCAGTACGGTCGGGTCGTCGGTCTCGCCCTCGACACCGCAGTTCCACGACCGGTTGTCGTTGGTGCCGTCCCGCCCCTCCTCCCCGTTCGCGTCGTTGTGCTTGTGCTGGTACGAGACCAGGTCGCGCAGCGTGAAGCCGTCGTGGGCGGTGATGAAGTTGACCGAGGCCCACGGCCGGCGGGTGTTGGCCGCGTACAAGTCCTCCGAGCCGGACAGCCGATAGGCGAGGTCGCGGACGCCGACGCCGCCGCGCCAGAAATCCCTGACCCCGTCCCGGAAGCGCCCGTTCCACTCCGTCCACTGTGGAGCGAACTGGCCGATCCGGTAGCCCGCCGCGGTGGCGTCCCACGGTTCGGCGATCAGCTTGCGACAGGCCAGCACCGGGTCCGTGCTGATCGCGGTGAGCAGCGGCGAGTGCGGGTCGAACTCGCCGCCGTGCGGCCGGCCGAGCGCCGTGGCCAGGTCCAGCCGGAAGCCGTCCACGCCGAGCTCGTCGGCGAAGTGACGCATCGAGTCGACCACCATCCGGACCACGGTCGGCGAGGCCGGGTTGAGCGTGTTGCCGCAGCCGGACAGGTCGACGTCGAGCCCGTCGCGGTCGAGCAGGTAGTAGGCCGGCGCGTCCAGCCCGCGCAGGAACAGCGTGGGCCCACCGACCGGACCCTCGCAGGTGTGGTTGTAGACCACGTCCATGATCACCTCGATGCCCGCGGCGTGCAGCGCGGCCACCATGGTGCGGAACTCGGCCAGCTCCTGGCCGGGCTCGCTGGCGTAGCCCGGGTGTGGGGCGAAGAAGCCGAGCGTGGAGTAGCCCCAGTAGTTGTGCGTGCCCCGGCGCAGCAGCGCCGGCTCGTCGACGAAGGCGTGCACCGGCATCAGCTCGACCGCGGTCACCCCGAGCCGGATCAGGTAGTCCACAACGGACGGATGGGTGAGCCCGAGGTAGGTGCCCCGCTGGTGCTCCGGCACGTCCGGGTGCAGCTTGGTGAACCCGCGCACGTGCAGTTCGTAGAGCACGGTCTCCTCGAACGGCACGTTCGGCCGGATCCCGGTGTCCGGCCCGCCCGGCGAGGTGACCACGGACAGCGGGACGTGCCCGAGCGAGTCCCCGCGCGAGGGCGCGCCGGTCATCGGGTCGCCGACGTAGCCGAGCGCGGGGAGCAGCGCGGGCAGCGGGCCGGTGATTCGCCGGGCGTACGGGTCGATCAGCAGCTTGGCCGGGTTGCACCGAAAACCGCGTGCCGGGCTGTACGGCCCGTGCACCCGGTAGCCGTAGCGCTGGCCGGGGGTGACGCCCGCGACGATGCCGTGCCAGATGCCGAACGTGCGCTCGGGCAGCTCCACCCGGCGCTCGGTGCCGTCCTCGGAGATCAGGCACAGCTCGACCGCTTCGGCGGCCGAGGAGCTCACCGCGAAGCGCACCCCGCCGGCTTCGGGGTGCGCGCCGAGCGGAAACGGGCTGCCGGGACGAGCGGGAACGGGCACCCGTCCATGTTTACCGTAGGCGGTTCAGAGCTGGTACGTGTGTTCCTCGAACGAGTCATCCACGGAGTTGGTCCCGGAGTTGTCCCCGGTGCGCGCGGCCGGACGGGGTGGGGCCTCGGCAGCCGGCCGCGCAGCCGCCGACGCCACCAGCGCACCGAACAGCAGCTGGTGGCTGACCCAGCCGTCGAACGCCGGGCAGGCCAGGGTGAGCAGCAGCATCAGCCCGGTCTCCGGCTCCGGGATGAACGCCTGGAGCTGGAGGGTCAGCGGCCGGCGGTCGCGGACCTGCTCGGGGCCCGGCACCCGCTGTACGACCAGGGCCGGCCCGAGGCCGGTCGCCAGCATGATCGTCTCCCGGATGTCGGGCCCGCCGAGATCCTCGACCGAGTCGCCGAGACTGTCCACGTCGAACGACCGCACGTCGCCGGACGGCGGCAGGGCCAGCAGTGTCCCGGTGAGCAGGGCAGGCGGCGCGTCCGGCGGGAGCACCACGGCCATCAGCGTGGCCCCGGCGGCCCGAGCCGTCTCGACCGCCTCGGTGGCCAGCGCCTCGAGGTCGGCCGCGCCGGTCACCTCGTGGCGCAGCTCGGCGACGATCGCCGCGTACTCCCGCACCGCCAGGTCCGGACGATCCAGGGGCAGCCGGCGCACGGTGTCCGGCATGGCCAGGTACACCCGCTACACCCCCTTGCCCTGCACGGCGTCCTTGGCCACCGACTCGACGGTCTGATCCAGCTGCGCATCGGTCGGGTTCAGCCCGAGTTGCAGCACCTTGAGCGCCCGCTTCTGCTCCGGGGTCAGCTCCAGCCCGGCCTGGTCGAGGATGTCCTGCCCCTTGCCGACCAGGTCCGCGTAGGCCTTCGCCTGCTTGGCGCGCAGACCGAGCGCCTGGATCTCGTCGGCGGAGAGCTTGCGCGGGTTGAGCCCGAGCTTCTTGGCGTTCTCCTTGCCGGTCTTGGCCAGGTCCTTCTCGATCTTCTCGCGCAGCCCCTTGTCCTTGATCTGGCGCAGGTCGCCGACCAGTCCCGGAACTCCGCCGGAGGTCAGCGACTCGCGGATGTCCTTGCCGGCCGCCTTGACCGCCTGTTTGGACCCGCGCTTCGCGGCCACCTTGGTCGCGCCCCGGATCCCGGCGGCCGCGGTGCCGCCACCAGGCACCAGGCTGGTGCCGAGGCCGATGCCGACGGCCAGCCAGCCGGGTGCGTTGCGGGAGCCGGACAGCTGCTGGCCGAGCGCGGCCAAGGACCCGGCCGCGCCGGTCGCCGTCGAGGCGGCCTCGAGCACGGCGGCGGCGGGTAGGCCAAAGCCGGTGGCCGCGAGCCCGGCCGCGATGGTGCCGGTGACCAGCGAGACGCCGTCGGCGGTCTTGGCCAGGCCGTCGAAGCCCTGGACGTACCAGGTGTCCCGCTCCACGGTGAACGCGTCGTCCGACGCGCTCCGGATCTTGTCCGCGGTCTCGTTGGCCGCCCGCAGGTGCTTTGCCTTGAGCTTGCGCGCCTGTTCCACCACCCGGTCCAGTGCCTCGGTGGCGGCCGCGTAGGCCTGGTACCTGGGCTGGAAGTCGGGTTTGGTGCAGTCGCGTACCGCGTTGAGCTCGGTCTCGGCCCGTTCCACCTGGTCCTTGAGCCGCTTCGCCTCGGCCTCGAGCGTGTCGGCCTGCGCCTGGTTCGCGGACAGCGTGCTGAACCAGCCGCTGAGCGCATCGGACACGGTGGTCAGCGCCTCCGCGCCCGTGCCGAGCCCGAGCGGCAGGTCGTCGCCGTGGTCGCTGAACTCCTCCGCCGCGCTGCCGCCCCAGTCGGCGTCGTCGGCGATCTTGCAGGCCTCCTCCAGCCGGGGCAGCGTCTCCACGATCGCCTCGCTGGCCGCCGCGAGTTGGAGCAGCACCGCCTGCACCGCGTCCTGGTTGCCCTGCGCCGGGTCGAACCCCAGCGCCGGGAAGCTCCGCGTGCTCCCGCCGCCCGAGCCGCCACCGTCACCCCTGCTCCGCATCACGGCCTCGTGTTCCTGGTCTTGGCCGCGTTCTGCGCCGTCAGCGCCTGCTGCCGTTGTTGTTGGTAGACCGGCGACGCCTCCTGCAAACCCTGGAACACCTGGTCGGTGACGGTGCTCTCGGCGAGGGACCGCATCGCGTCCGCGCCGCGCCGTTCGAGGTCGACGTAGTTGGCGCAGGCCGCGCTCACGTTGCCGGCGATGGTGTCGATCTTGTCGGTCAGCTCGCCGAGGTGGTCGCGCCACTCGCCGACGACCTCCTGCACCGCCGCGGCGATGCCGCCGGGACCGAGGTCGCCGGCCGAGACGTCCAGTCCATGGCACACCGCCTCGACCTCGCCGGCGACCGCTCGGAGTTCGCCGACGCGGATCGCCAGCGCGTCGGTGTTAGCCACGTATCCCTGACCCATGGGCCAAGTAGATCGCCGGCCGGCCGCGGCGGGTACCGGCGTTGCGCAGCCGGGCAAGTGCGGTGCGCAAGGGGGACAGCTTCAACTTGACATAGCGGCAATAATAAGTGGCAATAATAAGCAGCAATGAAAGAACCTCGACGCTGCCAATGCATTCCGGCGGCCGTCGAGGCGAGGCTTCACGATAGCATATGTGAGGGGATTTTGTCAAACGCCGGACGCAGCGCCGAATTACGAGCCGAACGCGAGCACGTCGGGATTTTGTATGCGCGTCTCGACGCCGAGCGCGGCGCGGCGGTCGCGGCCCTCGACCGGGCCCTGCGGGACAGTTCGGCCACCGACCCGGAGGCGCGCTGGCACCGCGACGTGACCGTGCGCATGCTGTCCGCGCAGGTAGACCGCCTGAGCGTGGCGGAGAGCGGGCTGTGCTTCGGCCGGATCGACGGGCGTGCCGGCGAGCGCGCCTACATCGGCCGGGTCGGTCTGTTCGACGAGGACGCCGACTACGAACCGCTGCTGATGGACTGGCGAGCGCCCGCGGCGCGGCCATTCTACTGCGCTACCGGAGCGAAACCGGAAGGACTCGTCCGGCGTCGGCATTTCCATACGAACGGGCGTAGAATAGTCGATTTTCACGACGACCTCCTCGACCTCTCCGAGTCGAGTCTCGGCGAGGAGAACCGTGGTGATCCGATTGGTGACGCCGCGGACGGCAGCCTGCTCGCCGCGCTGGCCGCGCCGAGAGACGACACCATGCGCGACATCGTGTCCACCATCCAGGCCGAGCAGGACGAGATCATCCGGCTGGCGCACGCCGGCGTGGTGGTCGTCGAGGGCGGTCCGGGTACCGGCAAGACCGCGGTGGCGCTGCACCGGGTGGCGTACCTGCTCTATCACCAGCGCGACCGGCTGTCCCGCTCCGGAGTGCTGATCATCGGTCCGAACGCCGCGTTCCTGCGCTACATCGGCGACGTGCTGCCCTCGCTCGGCGAGACCGACGTCGTGTTCGCCACCCCGGGAGAACTCTGGCCGGGCCTGGCCGTCACCGCCGAGGAGTCGCCGGAGATCAAGCGCTTCAAGGGCTCCAGCGCGATGGTCGACCTGATCCGGGCGGCCGTCGCGGATCGTCAGGAACTCCCGGACGAGCCGGTCGAGATCGAGCTGACCGACGTCACCGTGGTGCTCGACCTCGACCTCGTCGCCAGGGCGAGGCAGGCGGCCAGGGAGTCCGACCTGCGGCACAACCAGGCCCGCGCGGTGTTCGCCGGCGCGGTGCTCGACGAGCTCACCCGGCAGGCGGTCGACCTGATCGACCCCGACCTCTACGACATGCTCGGCGCGGACGTCCACGCGGACCTGGCCAAGCATCCGGCGGTGGACGCCGCGGTCGAGCGGTTCTGGCCGGCCCTCACGCCGGAGCGGCTGCTGGCCGAGCTGTTCAGCTCCCCGTCGCGGCTGGCCGTGGTCTACGCCAGCCGGCTCTACCGGCCGGCCGGCGACGCCTGGACCGTCTCCGATGTGGCGCTGCTCGACGAGGCCGCCGAGCTGCTCGGCCCGGTGACCTCGGCCGATGCGGACGGCGACACCGAGCTGGTCGCCTACGCCGAGGGCGTGCTGGAGATCCTGGACACCGAGGAGGACCCGGACGAGGAACTGCTCCGCGCGGTGGACCTGCTCGATGCCGAGGAGCTGGCCGAGCGGCACGAGGAGCGCGACCACCGCTCGCTCGCCGAGCGGGCCGCGGCCGACCGGGAGTGGACCTACGGACACGTGGTGGTCGACGAGGCACAGGAACTGTCCGAAATGGACTGGCGGGTACTGCTGCGGCGCTGCCCGAGCCGGTCGGTCACCATCGTCGGCGACCTGGCCCAGCGTGAGTCCTCGGCCGGCGCGCGCTCGTGGGAGGCGATGCTGCGGCCCTTCGTGGCGGACCGCTGGGCGCACCGGCGGTTGTCGATCAACTACCGCACCCCGGCGGAGATCATGGCGGTCGCCGCCCGGGTGCTGCCCGACGTCGAACCGCCGGTATCGGTGCGCCGCACCGGAATCCAGCCGTGGGCGCGCAAGGTGCTCGCCGAGGAGTTGGACGAGGCGGTGCGCGGCGCGATCGACGAGGCCGGTGCCGGAACCGTCGCGGTGATCGCGCCGGACGGGCTGCGCCTCGCCGTACCGGCGCTGACCCCGCGTGCGGCCAAGGGACTGGAGTTCGACACGGTGATCGTGGTCGAGCCGGGCCGCATCGAACGGCCCGCCGATCTCTACGTCGCGCTCACCAGGGCGACCCAGCGGCTCGGCATCCTGCACACCGCCGACCTGCCCGCGGCGCTCCGGCTCGAACCGGACCCGTGTTGAATAGAGCCGTGGACCGGGACGGCGATGACGACCTTGTGGTGCGGATGGCCGGCGTCGGCGTCCGGCGCGGCGCGACCCAGCTGCTTCGCGAGCTGACCTGGCAGGTCGAGCTGGACGAGCGGTGGGTCGTGCTCGGCGCGAACGGTGCCGGTAAGACGACCCTGCTTCGGCTGGCCGCGGCCGAACTGCACCCCACCACGGGTGTGGTCGACGTGCTCGGCGAGCGGCTCGGCCGGGTGGACGTGTTCGACCTGCGAACCAGGATCGGGTTCTGCTCGGCGGCGCTGCTGGCCCGGGTGCCCGGCCAGGAGAAGGTCGGCGACGTCGTGGTGAGCGCCGGATACGGGGTGCTCGGCCGGTGGCGCGAGGCCTACGAGCCACCGGACACCACGCGGGCGGCCGAGCTGATGAAGGCGCTCGGTGTGGCGCACCTGGCCGACCGGTCGTTCGGCACGTTGTCCGAGGGCGAGCGAAAGCGCACGCTGATCGCTCGGGCACTGATGACCGATCCGGAGTTGCTGCTGCTCGACGAGCCGGCGGCCGGGCTGGACCTGGGCGGCCGGGAGGACCTGGTGGGCCGGCTGGCCGAGCTGGCCATGGACGCGGACGCGCCGGCCAGCGTCCTGGTCACCCATCACGTCGAGGAGATCCCGCCCGGCTACACCCACCTGCTCCTGCTCGCCGAGGGGGCGGTGGTCGCCCAAGGACTGCTTCCCGAGGTGTTGACCAGCGACAACCTCTCGGTCACCTTCGGCCAGGCGCTGGAGGTGCACCGGTCCGACGACCGCTACTTCGCTCGCCGCCGTACCGGCGAGTAGCCTGCCGGCAGATCCCAACCAGCAGAGAGGCGTCGGCGTGGGTGAGTTCGTTCGGCTCGAAGTGGACGGCGGTATCGGCACGATCCGGTTGGACCGCCCGCCGATGAACGCGCTCAACAAGCAGGTGCAGGACGAGATTCGGGCCGCCGCAGGGGAAGCGGCCGAGCGGGCCGACGTGCGCGCGGTGATCGTCTACGGCGGACCGAAGGTGTTCGCGGCCGGCGCGGACATCAAGGAGATGGCCGAGCTGTCCTATGTGGACATGGCGGATCGAGCGGGCCCGCTGTCCGCGTCCTTCGCCGCGGTGGCCGACATTCCCAAGCCGACGGTGGCCGCGGTCACCGGCTACGCGCTCGGCGGCGGCCTTGAGCTCGCGCTGTGCTGTGACCGGCGGATCGCCGGCGACAACGCGAAGGTCGGCCAGCCGGAGATCCTGCTCGGCATCATCCCGGGTGCCGGTGGCACGCAACGGCTTTCCCGGCTGATCGGGCCGAGCCGGGCCAAGGACATGGTCTACACCGGGCGCTTCGTCGAGGCCGGCGAGGCGCTGTCGCTCGGCCTGGTCGACGAGGTGGTCGCGCCGGACGACGTGTACCCGGCGGCACAGCGCTGGGCGGGGCAGTTCGTGAACGGCCCGGCGCGGGCGCTGGCCGCGGCCAAGGCGGCGATAGACATCGGGCTGGACTCCTCGCTTGCGGACGGGCTCAAAGTGGAGAGCCAGGTCTTCGCGGCGCTGTTCGCCACCGAGGACCAGAAGACCGGAATGCGGTCGTTCGTCGAGAACGGGCCGGGGAAGGCGACGTTCCGTGGCAAGTGATCCGCTGCCGAACCCGCGCGCCACGGCCGCCGAGGTCGAGGCCGCGCGCTCGGACCCCAAGCTGGCCAACGTGCTCTACCACGACTGGGAGGCCGGCAGCTACGACGAGAAGTGGTCGATCTCCTACGACGAGCGCTGCATCGACTACGCCGTCGGCCGGTTCAAGGCCGTGGCGGGGGAGCGGGACTGGCCCTACGAGAAGGCCATGGAGCTGGGCTGCGGCACGGGTTTCTTCCTGCTCAACCTGATGCAGGGCGGCGTGATCAAGAAAGGTTCGCTCACCGACCTGTCACCCGGCATGGTCCGGGTGGCGCTGCGCAACGGCGAGCAGCTCGGCCTCGACGTGGACGGCAGGGTGGCCGACGCCGAGCGGATCCCTTACGAGGACGACACTTTCGACCTCGTGGTCGGACACGCCGTGCTGCACCACATCCCGGACCTGCCGGCCGCGTTCGCCGAGATTCGGCGCGTTCTGAAACCGGGCGGTCGGTTTGTATTTGCCGGCGAGCCGACCCGGATCGGTGACTGGTACGCCCGCCGGCTCGGCCGGCTCGTCTGGTGGGCCACCACGAACGTGACCAAGCTGGGACCGCTGCGCGGCTGGCGCCGGCCGCAGCCGGAGTTGGACGAGTCCTCCCGGGCGGCGGCCCTCGAAGCGGTGGTGGACATCCACACCTTCGACCCGGCCTGGCTCGAGCGGCTGGCCAGCACGGCCGGTTTCGGCGAGGTGGCGGCCACGACCGAGGAGTTGTCCGCGGCGCTGCTCGGCTGGCCGGTGCGCACCTTCGAAGCGGCGGTGCCGCCGGAGAAGCTCGGCCTGCGCTGGAAGCTGTTCGCCTACCGGTCGTGGCTGCGGCTGTCCTGGCTGGATGAGCACGTTCTGCGCCGGATGGTCCCGCGTGAGCTGTTCTACAACGTGCTGATCACCGGTACCAGACCCTTGTGAGCTACGAGTTCTCCCTTGCCGACGTGGCGTATCTGACCTCGCCGGACGGGGCCGGGGCGATCGCCTCGGTCGACCGGCTGCCGCTGACCCCGGCCTCCCATCTCGCCGATGTGGCGTCCGTGCGGCGGGCGCTCGGTGCGCGGGCCGGGGCGGTGCTGGAGACCGTACTGCTGCGCAGGCGAGCCGTGGCCAAAGTGGCCGACGTCACCGGGTGGCTGTTCACCGATGCCGCGCTGCAACAGGCCACTCCGGCCGCGGTGGCCGAGCACCGGGCGGCCCGGCTCGCCGGCCGGGATGTGCACGACGTGACCTGCTCGGTGGGCGTCGACCTGCGCGCACTGGCCGCGAGCGCCAGGCGCTGCGTCGGGTCCGACCTCGACCCGGTGCGGCTGGCCATGGCCAGGCACAACTGCCCCGGGGTGGCACTGGTCCGGGCGGACGCGCTGCGCCCGGTCAGCCGCGACACCGCGGTGTTCGCCGACCCGGCACGCCGGGACGCCGCCGGACGGCGGCGCTGGCGGCCGGCGGATTTCCAACCGCCGCTGGATCTGCTCGCCGAGGCGTACCCCGGGCGGGATCTCGCGGTGAAGTGCGCGCCGGGCATGAACTTCGCCGAGGTGCCGTGGGCCGGCGAGGTCGAGGTCGTCTCGCTGGACGGCCAGGTGCGCGAGGCCTGCCTGTGGCGGGGCGGGCCGGCGCGGGTGCACCGGCGGGCGACCGTGCTGCGTACCGGTGCTCCCAAGTGGACGATCACCGACGCGGAGCCGGACGACTGTCCGGTGCGGGCGCCGGGGGAATGGCTCGTGGATCCGGACGGCGCGGTGGTGCGGGCCGGGCTGGTTCGGCACTACGCCGCGCGGCACGGCCTCGGTCAACTCGACGAGCGGATCGCCTATCTGACCGGGGACAGCGCGCCGCCGGACATCCGGGCATTTCGGGTGCTCGAGCATGGCCACTACACCGAGAAGGCCCTCCGCGCGACGCTGCGCCGGCTCGGCGTCGGCAGTCTCGAGATCCTCGTGCGTGGTCTGGACATCGACCCGAACCGGCTTCGGCCAAGGCTCCGGCTCGGCGGCGCGGCGACGGCGTCAGTCGTCTTGACCAGGGTCGGCCGCACCGCGACCGCGTTCGTCTGCCGGGCGGAACGTACTTAGGCTCTTCCCCGCACGCCGCCAGGGGTGCTCTAATGCCGCGCAGGATCTCCAGGCTTCTCGTCGCCATCGAGTCGTCAGAGGATGGGAGCCGCGCATGTCCGAGCAGGGCGTTGACCAGAACGTCGCGCAGAATGTTGAGCAGTTCGGCTACCGGCAGGAGCTCAAGCGCTCCCTGTCCTTCTGGGACCTGCTGATCTATGGACTGATCTTCATGGTGCCGATCGCCCCGTTCGGGATCTTCGGCAGCGTGTTCAACGCCTCCGGCGGGATGGTGGTGCTGGCCTACGCCGTCGGCGCGGTCGGCATGGTGTTCACCGCGCTGTCCTACGCCCAGATGGCCAAGGCGTTCCCGCTGGCCGGTTCGGTGTATTCCTATGCCAGCCGGGGGATCGCGCCGCCGGTTGGGTTCCTGGCCGGGTGGCAGATCCTGCTGGACTACATCCTGGTGCCGGCGCTGCTCTACATCGTCTCCGGCATCGCGATGCACTCCTTCGTGCCGGGCATCCCGGTCTGGCTCTGGGTGCTCGGGTTCATCGTGCTGAACACCGCGATCAACTACTTCGGCATCGAACTGACCGCGCGGGCGAACCGGATCATGCTGGTCGGTGAGCTGATCGTGCTCGTGATCTTCCTGGTGATCGGCATCGGCGCGCTCATCGCCGGCAAGGGCACCGGCGGCTTCTGGACACCGCTCTACGACTCGGGCACCTTTTCCATCGGGCTGATCTTCGGCGCGGTTTCCGTTGCCGCACTGAGCTTCCTCGGCTTCGACGCGATCTCGACGCTGTCCGAGGAGAACAAGGAGGGCAGCGCGCAGATCGCCAGGGCGACGGTCGCCTCGCTGCTGCTCGTCGCGGTGCTGTTCGTGGTCCAGACCTGGGTGGCGGCGCTGCTGGTGCCCGACCGGCAGAGTCTGCTGACCAACGGAGACCCGGGTGGCACGGCGTTCTACGAGGCGTCCGAGCAGGCTGCCGGGCACTGGCTCTACGTGCTCACCGCGATTGCCACGGCGGTCGCGTGGGGTTTCGCCGACGCACTGGTGGCGCAGGCGGCCACCTCCCGGGTGCTGTACTCGATGGCCAGGGATCGCCAGTTACCCGCGTTCCTGGCGAAGGTCCACCCCACCTACCGGGTGCCGGTGTACGCGACGTTCGTCGTCGCGGTGATCTCGGTGCTGGTCGGTGTCGGCCTGACCTTCCGCGCCGACTACGGGCTGACCACGCTCACCACGCTGGTGAACTTCGGCGCGCTCACCGCGTTCCTGCTGTTACACGTGTCGGTGATCGTGCACTACCTGATTCGCCGGCGCAGTCGTGACTACCTCCGGCACCTGGTGTTTCCGTTGTGTGGCTTGGTGATCCTCGGTTATGTGGTGATCAAGGCCAAGGTCGCGGCGCAGGTGGTCGGGTTGAGCTGGCTCGGCGTGGGAGTGATCCTGATGATCGTCTTGCTGGCCGCGGGCCGCACGCCGACGTTGGCCGAACCGGAGCGGGAGCCAGTCGGATGACCGTTCACGAGTACCGGCCGGAGCCGGGCGAGTTCGCCTGGACGTTCGGCGGCGTGGTACCGGTGCGCAAGGTCAAACCGGGCGACGTGCTGTCGCTGTGGACCGAGGACTGTTATGCCGGCAAGGTGCGCGCCGAGTCGGACCTGGTGTCGCAGGTGTGCGAGTTTCCTTTCCTCAACCCCCAGACCGGACCGTTCTATGTGGACGGTGCGAAGCCGGGCGACACGCTGGCGTTGCACTTCGTGTCCATCGAGCCGGCACGGGACATCGGTGCGGCCACCACCGTGCCGTTCTTCGGCGCGCTCACCTCCGACCACCAGACGGCCACGTTGCAGGAGGCGCTGCCCGAGGTGGTCTGGCTCTACGAGCTCGACAACGTCCGGCGCACGGTGACCTACCACGCGAAGAGCGCGGAGCTGGCCATCGAGCTGCCGATGGATCCCATGCACGGCACCGTCGGCGTGGCACCCGCGGCGTTCGAGGCCCGCTCGTCACTGGTGCCCGACGCGCATGGTGGCAACCTGGACACCCCGGAGATGCGGGCCGGGGTGACCGCGTACTTCGGGGTGAACGTTGAGGGCGCGCTGTTCTCGCTCGGCGACGGGCACGCGCGTCAGGGGGAGGGCGAGGCCTGCGGCACCGGTGTCGAGGTGGCGATGAACACCGTGTTGATCGTCGAGCTGATCCCCGGTCTGCTCACGCCATGGCCGCGGCTGGAGTCCGACACGCACCTGATGAGCATCGGCGCCGCCCGGCCGCTGGAGAACGCCTACCGGGTGGCCCAGGTGGACATGACGGGTTGGTTGGCCGAGCTGTGCGGCTTGGATCGGATGGACGCCTACCAGCTCGTCGCTCAGGCCGCGCTCGCGCCGATCGCCCAGGTCTGCAATCCGATCTACACCGTCACCAGCAAGATCGCCAAATCACTGCTGCCCGCCGCACCGGCCTACCGCGGCGTGCACGCCGCCCTTCGCGAGCAGGCCGCCGCCCTGTGATGCCCTGGTTGGCCGTCTGTCAGCTGTGGTCGCCGACCACTCACTCGGAAACCAGCGTTACCAACGAGTTCCTTCGCCCGCGTGAACGAGGTGGTGAGCACGGCCACCTGGACGAGTCGCAACCATCACGCGGTCGGTGACCGAACTCCACAGACAGACGGTACCGGCGACCGTTTTGTACTGGGCAGCTGAATCCGCCCGCCGTGAATTCCCGCCGACCCTCATTGCGGATTGGCGAGGCAGAACGGGTGTCCGGCCGGGTCGAGCAACACGCGCCAGTGTCCGCCGGGTTGGTGCAGTGGCCTGGTGGCGCCAAGTTCCAGACCGCGTGCCTCGGCGGCGTCCAGGTCGTCGACCATCAGGTCGAAATGGAACTGCTTGGGCGTGTCGGCATCGGGCCAGGTCGGTGGCCGGTAGTCCTCGATGCGCCAGAAGATGATCGGGATGTCGCCGCTCTGGATCATCGCGTAGCCGGTCTCCTTGGCCATGATCGGCCAACCGATGAGCTGATGGTAGAAGTCGGCAAGGACACCGGGGTTCGCGCAGTCGATGCCAATCATGCCCAGTGAAGCCCTCATGGCCGGACACTACCCGAGCGAGAGCGCTTGATCATCGGACCGCTCGGGTGTGGACAGCCGGATCGCCACGCCTGTCCGGCAGGTGCGACCGGGCAGCCTACGACTATGGGTAGCCGCTCGTATACCCCGTGTACGACTGGTGCGCCCTGCTGTCATCGGGCATTGTTTCGCAAGGGGCGGTTCGGGGAACGTCGCCTCGGGTAACTGGCCGTGCACATGCCTCGGGGGGCTCTGTGGACGTTGATGAGGGGATCCGCGCACTGCGGGCACGGGGGTTCGTGTTCACCGCGATACCGGATGACGACGGTGCGGTGCGGGTGGTCGTCGGTACCTTTGGCTGGGCCGACTGCCACGACCGGCTGCACATCTGGAGCGAGCAGGAGGCCGTCGCCGCCCGGGTGGTGCCGAGCGGCCGGCACGGTGCCGAGGACGTGGTCTGGACCTGTGAGGACGACGCGGTCACCACGATCAGCGCTCTGCTCGACCTGCCGGCGCCGGACGAGCCGGGTGCGCCGCACCTGGCCAGGCGGGCGCCATCCGGGCTGTGGCTGCCGCCTTCGGCGAGCCGCGCGTAACCAGCTAACCGGTCGAGCCGGCCAGCCGGGTGAGCAGCAGGTCGTGCAACTCGGCCACATCGGTGTCCGTCGCGACGTCCACCGAGCGGGCCAGGGTCGAGCCGAACGTGGCGATGATGTCCGGTGCCCGGCGGTCGGCCACCAGCGCACCGCGGCTGGGGCCGAAGGCACAGTCGACCTCGACCGGGTAGCTGGTGGTACGCAGCAGTCCCGGCCGGATGGCCTCGGCCACCGCGACGGCGTCGTGCAGCACGGTGCACTCCTCGCCGAAGAACTTCGTATAGTGCGCCACGTAGTCCGCGGTGAGGCCGACCAGGGTGGCGCCGAGCGGACCAGCGCTTTCCAGCCGGTTGAGCCAACTCCGGTCGACCCGGCAGCCGAACGTCAGCTCGATCGGGACCAGCACGGTCGGCAGCCGCTCCTCGACGAGCACCCGGCGCGCCGCCTCCGGATCGCTCCAGATGTTGAACTCCGCCACCGCCGTGGTGTTCCCGCCGGCCAGCGCGCCGCCCATGATCACCAGCCGCTCGATCTTGCCGCGCAGGCTGGGGTACGCGGCGAGCAGCGCGGCGATGTTGGTCAACGGTCCGATGGGGACGATCGTCACCGGCTCGGTGGCGGCCATGAGCAGTTCGGCCATCAAGGCCACGGCGTCAAGCTCAACCGGACTACGGTCGCTGCCGGGCAGCGTGTGCGCCCGGCCGGACAGGCCGTCGGTGCCGTGCACCGTCTCCGCCTCATGCGGCTGCGGGTAGATCAGTGGCCGGTCGGCGCCGCGGGCCACCGGCACGTCCTCCCGGCCGCACAGGGCCAGCACCCGCAGCGCGTTGCGGGTCGTGGTGTCCAGCCCGGCGTTGCCGAACACCGTGGTCACCGCGAGCAGGTCGACCTCGGGGCTGGCGCAGGCCAGCGCGATCGCGAACGCGTCGTCGATGCCCGGATCGGTGTCGATGATCAGCGACGTCATGGCGGCGACGGTAGCCTGCTCGGCTACCGTCATGCGCCATGACCACCATGTGGGGCTCGCCCCTGGCCGATCGCTGGCGCCGCTCCCGCTGGTCGCGGCGCGATCCCGCACAGGCCCGGTTCCTGACCCTCGCGTCGCTCCGGTGGGTGATCCGCAACCGCGCCTGGCGGCCGTGGTACCTGGTGCGGTACTGGCGGCTGCTCCGGTTCCGCCTGGCCAACCCGCACATCATCCTGCGCGGCATGGTGTTCCTCGGCAAGAACGTGGAGATCCACTGCCGGCCGGGCTACGGCCGGATGGAGATCGGCCGCTGGGTGCACATCGGCGACGGCAACGCCATCCGCTGCCATGAGGGCTCGCTGCGGATCGGCGACAAGGCGGTGTTCGGGCGGCAGAACGTGGTCAACTGCTACCTCGACATCGAACTCGGCGACGCCGCGCTGGTCGCCGACTGGGTCTACATCTGCGACTTCGACCACGTGATCTCCGATGTACACACCCCGATCAAGGATCAGGGGATCGTCAAGGCGCCGGTGCGGATCGGGCCGGATACCTGGCTGGGCACCAAGGTCTCGGTGCTGCGCGGCACCCGGATCGGCCGCGGCGCGGTCATCGGCGCCCACGCGGTCGTTCGGGGCGACATCCCCGACTACGGCATCGCGGTCGGCACCCCGGCGAAGGTGGTCCGCGACCGCCTCACCGACTACGAGGCCGAAGCCGAGCGGCGCGCCGCCATCGCCGACATGTCGCGCAAGGCGGACGCCGCCCTGCGCAAGACCCTCAACTCCGTCCGGACGACCGAGAAGTAGGCCCTCAGGCGGTGAACGCGTTGCCGGAGGCGATCTTCGGGCGGCCGAGGGGCGGATGCTCGACCGGGATGGCGCGGCGGTAGATGTCCGCGGTGCTGGCCGCGATCTTGTGCCAGTCGAAGTCTTCGGCGAGCCGGGACTTGGCGCGGCGCGCGCGGCGGTCGGCGGCGACCGGGTCGTCCAGTACCGCGCCGACCGCGGCCGCCAGACCGTCCAGGTCGCCCGGCTCGAAGGAGAGCCCGGTCTCGCCGTGGATCACCACCTCGCCGAGGCCGCCGGTGTTGGCGGCGACCAGGGGAGCGCCCGCCGCCG
Source organism: Labedaea sp. (assembly GCA_045806965.1). GTDB lineage: Bacteria > Actinomycetota > Actinomycetes > Mycobacteriales > Pseudonocardiaceae > DASYTH01. Next base: position 53,769 of record JBJMIG010000001.1, read on the forward strand.
CGGCCTCGAGCGCGACGATGCCGAACGGTTCGTAGCGGCTGGGCAGCACCACCACGTCGGCGGCGGCCAGGCAGGCGACCAGGTCGCGGTCCGGCAGGTGGCCGACGAAGTCGATGGCGCGGACCACCCGGTGTTTGCGGGCCAGGGCGAGCAGCGGCTGGGCCTGGCGGCCGCGGCCGGCCATCACCAGGCGGGTTCCCGGATGGTCGCGTCGAATCCGGGGCAGCGCGGTGACCAGGTCGAGCACGCCCTTCTCCCACTCCAGCCGGCCGAAGAACGCGATCAGCGACTCGCCGCGCGGGCTGTGCCGGGTTCTGGTCTCCCGCAACGTCTTCGCCGGCACCCGCCAGCCGCGTGACTCGATTCCGTTGTGGATGACGGCGATGTTGGCGGCGTCCACTTCGAACAGATGGGCGACCTCGGCGCGCATCGCGGCGGAGCAGGTGATCAGCGAGTCCGCCCGGTTGGCCAGCCACCACTCCACGGAGTGGATCTGCTGGTTCAGAGTCTGGGACAACCAGCCGCTGTGCCGGCCCGCCTCGGTGGCGTGGAACGTGGCCACCAGCGGCACCCGGGCCTGCTCGGCCAGCGCGATCGCCGGATGGGTTACCAGCCAGTCGTGCGCGTGCACCACATCCGGCTGCCAGCCGCGCAGCAGCGCCAGCCCGGCCCGGATCATCGCGTGCCCCATGGCCAGCGTCCAGGCCACCAGGTCCTTTTCGAACACCAGATGCGTTGGGTCCTCGGCCACCCGGACCAGCCGGACCCGCTCGTGCACCGAGCGCGCCGTCGGGTGGGTCGTGGCGTCGGTGCCGGCCTCGTGCCGGCACAGCACGGTCACCTCGTGGCCCTGCTCGGCCAGGTGCTTGGCCAGCGCGTGCACATGCCGGCCGAGCCCGCCGACCACAACCGGCGGGTACTCCCAGGAAAGCATCAGGATGCGCATGACGTGAGTGATCCTCGCACCAGGGGCAGCAGGGTCCGCGCGTCGAGGTGCCCGAAGGGTCCGTCCTCGGACCGTAACTCGGCGGCCCGCCGCCGCCCCCGGTCCACGTGACCGGCCCGGATCAGGCTCGCCAGCTCGGCGAACCGGTCGCCGTGCACCGTCGCCCGCCGCCGCGCGTAGTCCGCGGCCGAGTTCTTGGTGACCATGAACGCCCAGTCGCTGGACAGCGCCAGCAGCGCCTCGCGCACCGCCTGGTCCCGCACCGGATCGCGACCCGGGGCGCCGGGCAGCCCGAGCAGCTCGTCCTGCACCCCGGCGCCCGCGTCCACCAGATCGGACACCTGCTCGCCGTCCCAGACCCGCCAGTCCTTGCCGGAGCCCCAGGACGATGCCGGAAGTCGCACGGCCGCGCCGACGTGGCCGGCCTCCAGCGCGCCGCGCAGCGTGGTCACCCGGACCCCGGCGGCGGGCAGCCCGCGCAGCACGGCCTCCAGCCAGGCCGGGCCCTCGTGCCACCAGTGCCCGAACAGTTCGGTGTCGTAGGCCGCCACCACCAGCGCCGGTGCGCCGTGCCGGTCCCGCAGTGACGCCAGCCGGTTCACCACGACGTCCACGAAGTCGTTGGCGTGCTGGCGAACCGCCGCCGCCGCGAGATCCGGGTCGTAGGGCCGCTTGGCTTCCGGTGCGATGTGCCGGCCGGTCACCCGGGACGGTTTGAGCCCGGACGGGTGATCGAAGGTGTGGAAGTCCCGGTACGCGGCGTGTCCCGGATAGCCGGACCGCGGCGACCAGACCCGGTAGGTCACCTCGAGATCCCGGCCGAAGCAGAGCACGTCGGACCCGCCGACCGGGTGCGCCGCGTGGGTGTCCCCGCGCAGCGCCGGGCCGTCCACCAGGAACCGGCGCACGCCGGCCCGCTGGTAGTCGAGCTCAAGTCCCTCCGCGAAGCCGCATTCCGGCGCCCAGATGCCGGCCGGCCGGTGCCCGAGGCGCAGCGCGGTGTCGGCGAGACCGGTGTCCAGCGCGAACCGCCGCACCGGCCGGCGCAGCAGGGGTTGGAACGGGTGGGTGGCCGGCCCGCCGAGCAACTCGACCACGCCGGCATCGACGAGTGGGCGCAGCACCGGCGAGAACCCATGGCACCAGTGGGACTCGAACTCCGCGATGGCCCGGCCGGCGGCCCGGTACTCGGCCGCGGCCAGCTCCCGAAGCAGTGGGTCCGCGCCGCGCCAGCGCACCGCGGCGTACTGCGCGCGCAGCTGCCAGGTGCCCAGCCAGTCGTGAAAAGCCCGCAGCGCATAGGGATCGTCCAGCTGCGCGGCCAGAATCGGGGTCACCCCGATGGTGAGCACATCGGTGGCGCCTTCGCCGGCGAGCCGGCGGAGCAGGTCGACCACCGGTAGGTAGGAGTGCGCCCACGCCTGGTAGAGCCATTCCTCGCCGACCGGCCACGAGCCGTGATGCGGCAGCCAGGGCAGATGGCTGTGCAACACCAGGCAGAACGAGCCGATCGGCTCGCGCGCGCTCGCCGACTCACTCACCGCGGGGTGCTCATTGGGTCCGTCGCGCAATGGCCGGTGCGGCGCGCCACCACCACGAGGTCGAGGCTCGCGTCCAGCCGGCCGGGGGTGAGCTCGAAGTCCGCGACGGTCACCGACCGCACCGCGGCCAGCAGCTCGGGCGGCCAGGGCGTCCGGTCGACCACGACGGCCACCTGCGCGTCGATGATCGAGCCGCCGAGGGTCGCCTCCAGCGCCCGCAACCGCGGTCCGTGGCCCAGCCCGAGCAGCACCTCGACCTCAAAGCCCGCCGCCACCACCAGCTCCCGCAACTCGGCGGGAGCGAACTCCTTGGTGTGAAAGGGGTTGAGCGGTGTATCACGGCCGGGGGAGAAGGTGACCCGGTTCGGTGTGGTGAGCAGCAGCCGCCCGTCCGGACGCAACACCCGGTGGCACTCCTGGAGAAACGCCGACTGGTCCCACAGGTGCTCGATCACCTGAAGGTTGGCCACGACGTCCACGGTGGACTCGCGAAGCGGCAGTCCGGCCAGGTTGCCGCGCACCACCCGCACCGCGGGATACGCCTTCGCCACGTGCCGCACGGTCGGTTCGTCGTAGTCCAACCCGCACACCAGCCGGGCCCGCGCCGCGAGCAGGTCCGCCCCGTATCCCTCGCCGCACCCCGCCTCAAGCACCACGGCGCCCGCACAGTACGGCGCCAGGGCCGCGTAAGCCGCCTCGTGCCGCCGGAACCAGTAGTTCTCCTCGGCGATCCCCGGCACCGTCCGCTCCCCGGTGAGCGGCAACGCGGCGCAACCGGCGCTCGGATCCGGCGTGGTCGACGCGACCCGCAAGGTCTACCTCCGCTGATCACGGTCGGACAGGGCTACGCGACAGTAACCGATGAGGTGGCCGGGGCCACCCGCGCAGCTCGGCCGGATCATGTGGCCGGCCAACACCCCTGCGGGAGGACGGCGGGTAAGGGTGAACACCGCGACCCAGGACTGGTACACCACTTGTCGACGCCGCCGTCATGGAAGGGATTCGAGCCATGGGCCAGTTGCTCCCCGGGATCGCCGAGCGGACCGTGCCGACCGACCGGCTCGCCGTGCACCTGCTCGAGGTGCCGGACCGCACCGGACCCGCGGTGATCTTCGTGCATGGCAACCTGTCCTCGGCCGACTTCTGGCAGCGAACCATGCTCGCGGTGCCGGCCGGCTACCGGCCGATCGCGGTGGACCTGCGCGGGTTCGGCGGCTCCGAGCCGGTGTCGGTGGACGCGGGGCGGGGCGTGCGGGACTACGCCGACGACGTGGCGGCCACGATGTCCGCGCTCGGCATCGGCTCCGCGCACCTGGTCGGCTGGAGTCTCGGCGGCGGGGTGGTGATGCAGCTGCTGCGCGAGCGCGCCGAGCGGATCCGAACCGTGACGCTGGTGAACCCGGTCTCGCCGTACGGCTACGGCGGCACCCGGGGCGAAGCCGGCGAGCTGACCGACCCCGGCGCCGCCGGATCCGGGGGTGGCACGGCCAACCCGGAGTTCGTCGAGCGGCTGCGCGCGGGTGACCGGTCCGCCGACTCGCCGCTGTCCCCGCGTCAGGTGCTGCTGAACTTCTACGTGAAGCCGCCCTGCCAGCCGGAAGACACCGACCTGCTCGTCGAGGCCATCCTCAGCTCGCGGATCGGCGACGACCACTACCCGGGCGACCTGGTCGGGACGGATGCCTGGCCGGGTATGGCACCCGGTTCCCGAGGCGTGCTCAATGCCCTGGCGCCCAACAACTTCCGGCTCGACGATCTGCACGAGGTGGCGCCGAAGCCGCCGATCGGCTGGATTCGCGGCGCGGACGACCAGATCGTCTCCAACGCGGCGATGTTCGACCTGGCCAACCTGGGTGCGCTCGGCCTCGTTCCGGGCTGGCCGGGCGCCCAGACCCACCCGCCGCAACCCATGGTCACCCAGACCCGTGCCGTGCTGGACCGCTACAGCGCGGCGGGCGGCACCTATGAGGAGATCGTCTTCGCGGATACCGGCCACAGCCCGCACCTCGAGCGTCCCGCCGAGTTCGCCGCGGCGCTGCGAGGCATCCTGGCCAAGGGCTGAGTAGCCGGAACGCGCAACTCGCTTGCCTGAGCGCGCGACTCGCTTGCCTGAGCGCGCGACTCGCGAAGCGCTAGACGGGGCCCGCACCCGGCGCGACCGGGCATGACCTGCCGGCTAACCTGTCCGTAGTCCCGGTGAGCGCGATCACGTTGGGCGGCGAGCCGTCCGCGTTGCCCCTAGGCTACTGGCTAGTAACATGCGGGCACAGCAAGCCCGCCCGTGGGAGGTAGAGGCAACCCCATGCCAAACATCGTTGTGCTGGTGAAGCAGGTGCCGGACACCTACTCCGAGCGCAAGCTGACCGATGCGGACCACACCCTCGACCGGGACTCCGCCGACGCGGTGCTCGACGAGATCAACGAGCGCGCGGTCGAGGAGGCCCTGCTGCTCAAAGAGGCGCAGGGCGGCGAGGTGACCGTGCTCAGCGTCGGCCCGGAGCGCGCCTCCGAGGCGATTCGCAAGGCCCTTTCCATGGGCGCGGACAAGGCGATCCACGTGTCGGATCCGGCGCTGCACGGCGCGGACGTGGTGCAGACGGCGAAGGTCCTGGCCGCGGCCATCCAACGGGTGGACGGCGTCGAGTTGGTCATCGCCGGCAACGAGGCGAGCGACGGCAGCGGCGGTGCGGTGCCGGCGATCCTGGCCGAGCTGCTCGGCTACCCGCAGCTCACCCACGCCCGCAAGGTCGAGCTGGACGGCGGCACGCTCAAGGTGGACCGCGAGACCGACGACGGCATCACGCATCTCGAGGCGGCACTGCCCGCGGTGGTCAGCGTCGGGGAGAAGATCAACGAGCCGCGCTACCCCTCGTTCAAGGGGATCATGGCGGCCAAGAAGAAGCCGGTGGACACGGTGACCGTCGCCGACCTCGGCCTCGACGCCGGCGAGTTCGGCCTGGCCAACGCCTGGACCGCGGTCGTCGAGGCGGCGCCCAAGCCGCCGCGCGGCGCCGGCCAGCGGGTCAACGACGAGGGTGACGGCGGCGCGCAGATCGCCGCGTACCTGGTGTCCCAGAAGCTCATCTAGTCGAGGAGAACGACAGCATGTCCGAGGTCCTGGTTCTCGTCGAGCACGCGGACGGCGAGGTCAAGAAGGTCACCCACGAGCTGCTCACCGCGGCCCGGCAGCTCGGCGAGCCGGCCGCCGTCGTGGTCGGTGCGCCCGGCACCGCCGCCAAGCTGCGCGAGTCGCTGGCCGGCTACGGCGCGGCCAAGGTCTACATCGCGGAGTCCGACGACGCGGCCGGCTACCTGGTCACCCCGAAGGTCGACGTGCTCGCCGCGCTGGTCGAGCAGGCGTCCCCGGTGGCGGTACTGGTCGCGGCCACCGCGGACGGCAAGGAGGTGTCCGCCCGGCTGGCCGCGCGGACCGGCTCCGGTCTGCTCTGGGACGTGGTCGGCATCGAGGGTTCGGGTGCCGAGCTGACCACCGTGCAGTCCATCTTCGGTGGCGCCTTCGTGGTGAAGGCCAAGTCGACCAAGGGAATCCCCATCGTGTCGGTGCGCCCCGGCGGCCTCGAGGCCGAGCAGGCGCAGGGTGCGGCCGCCGAAGAGAGCGTCTCCGTGCCCGCGACGGATCCGGCCAAGTCGGCCCGGATCACCGGGGTCGAGCCCGCGGTCGGCGGCGACCGGCCGGAGCTGACCGAGGCGTCGGTCGTGGTCTCCGGCGGCCGCGGGGTCGGCAGCGCGGACAGCTTCTCCGTGGTCGAGCAGCTCGCGGACACGCTCGGCGCGGCCGTCGGAGCGTCCCGCGCGGCGGTCGACTCCGGCTACTACCCGGCCCAGTTCCAGGTCGGACAGACCGGCAAGACGGTGTCCCCACAGCTCTACATCGCGCTGGGCATCTCCGGTGCGATCCAACACCGGGCCGGCATGCAGACCTCGAAGACGATCATCGCGGTGAACAAGGACGCCGAGGCGCCGATCTTCGAGATCGCCGACTTCGGCGTGGTGGGGGACCTGTTCAAGGTGACCCCGCAGCTCGCCGAGGAGGTCGCCAAGCGCAAGGGGTGACGGGAACCCGGGGCCGGATGGGCACCCGAGCCCGGCCCCGGTGCGCTGAAGGTCTTAACGGCTGGACCTGCACCCGGGTAGAGGTTGCACGATAGCCGGGTGACTGCAACGGAGACCGCCGCGCGGCACTCGCCGTGGGATGGGGACCGGCGGGCCGCGACGGCCGGGCTGCTGATGATCATCACGATCATGGCGTTCGAGAGCCTCGGGCTGAGCACCGTGATGCCGAGGATGGTCGCGGACCTGCACGGCGACGCGCTGTACTCCTGGCCGTTCACCGCGGCGCTGGCCGCGAGCGTGACGGCGACCGTGCTGTCCGGCCGGTTCTGCGACCGCTTCGGGCCGACCGTGCCGCTGCTGGCCGGGCTTGGGCTGTTCCTGGCCGGGCTGCTGGTCGCCGGCACCGCGACCGGGATGCCGGCGCTGCTGGCCGGGCGGGCGCTGCAGGGCTTCGGCGGGGGCACCGAGATCGTCGCGGTGTACGTGCTGGTCGCGCTGGTGTACCCGGAGGCACTGCGGGCCAGGGTGTTCGGCCTGGTGGCGGCGGCCTGGGTGGTGCCGTCGCTGGTCGGCCCGACCGCGGCCGGGCTGATCACCGTGCGGTTCGGCTGGCGCTGGGTGTTCCTCGGGCTGGTGCCGTTCGTGCTCCTCGGCCTCGCGTTGCTGGTCGGCGTGGTCCGCGGGCAGCGGGCGCGCCCGCCGGGCGCCGGCAGTGCCGTCCCACGTGCCGTCTCGCGCCGGGGCACCGCGCCGGCCGCGCTGGCCACCGGCTTCGGCGTCACGACGCTGACCTGGGCGGTCCAGCACCCGTCCCCGGCGACCCTCGCGCTCGGTGCTGCCGGGCTCGCCGCGCTGGTTCCGGCGCTGCGGGTGCTGCTGCCGAGGGGAACACTGCGTGCGCGCCCCGGACTGCCGGTCACCGTGCTGGCCAGGGGCCTGTTCGCCGGTGCGATGTTCGGCGTCGAGGCCTACGTGCCGCTCACCCTGGTCGCGGTGCACCACCAGTCCCCGGCGCTGGCCGGCCTGCCGCTCACGGTCGGCGCGCTCGGCTGGGCAGCCGGCTCGCACTGGCAGGGGCGCCGGCCGGACATCCCGCGGCCCACCCTGATCCGGGCCAGCTACCTGGTGCTGGCCGGCGCGCTGGCCGCGATGACGGCGGTCGCGCCGAGTTGGGGACCGGCGTGGCTGGCCCTGCCGCTCTGGGTCGTCGCGGGCTCGGCGATGGGCGTCGCCTACCCGGCGGTCAGCGTGCTCACCCTGGAGTACGCGGCGCCGGCCGACCGCGGTTTCGCCTCGGCCGCGCTACAGGTTTCGGACATGGTCTGTTCGGCACTCGCGGTCGGCCTCGGCGGCGTGTTGCTCACCACACTGGCCTCCGCTTCGGCGCCCACCGCGGCGCTGGTGCCGCTGGATCTGCTGATGGCGGGGGTCGCGCTGCTCGGCGCGCTGGTGTTCCGGCCGGCCAGGGACGGGACAACAGTGCCCGGGGGTGACTGACTTTCAGGTATGCGGACTACTCTGGTCGGTTGATGACCTATCTCGACCACGCCGCCACCACGCCGATGTACCCGGAGGCGGTAGCCGCTCTGACCGAGGCGTTGCCGTTGTTCCGCAACGCCTCCTCGCTGCACGCCTCCGGCCGTCAGGCCCGGCGTGCGGTGGAGGAGGCGCGCGAGGAGATCGCCGGCGCGCTCGGCGCCCGGCCGTCCGAGGTGATCTTCACCGGGGGCGGCACCGAGGCGGACAACCTGGCGGTCAAGGGGATCAGCTGGGCGCGCCGGGCGGCCAACCCCGCGCGCCGGCGGGTGCTGGTGTCGGCGGTCGAGCACCACGCCGTGCTGGACAGCGCGCACTGGCTGGTCGAGCACCAGGGCGCCGAGCTGACGGTGCTCGAGGTGGACGCCTTCGGCCGGGTGCACCAGGACACGCTGCGCGCCGCGATCGCCGAGGAGCCGGGCAGCGTCGCGCTGGTCAGCGTGATGTGGGCGAACAACGAGGTGGGCACGGTCAACCCGGTGCGCGAGCTCGCGGCCACCTGCGCCGAGCACGGCATCCCGTTCCACACCGACGCGGTCCAGGCGGTCGGCTCGCTCCCCGTGGACTTCGGTGCGTCCGGGGCCGGCGCGCTCACCCTGACCGGGCACAAGATCGGTGGGCCGTACGGGGTCGGCGCGCTGCTGCTCGGCCGGGACGTGCCGGGCATGCCGGTGCTGCACGGCGGCGGACAGGAGCGGGACCTGCGCTCCGGCACGCTGGACGCGCCGGCCGTCGTGGCGTTCGCCGCCGCGCTTCGGCTGGCCGTCGAGCAGCGCACCGAGCGGGCCGCCGCCTTGGCCGCGCTGCGCGACGAGTTGGTCGCGGCGGTGCGCGCGGTGGTGCCCGACGTGGTGCTCAACGGCGACCCGGGCCAGTCCGGTGTGGACGGTTCGCCGTCCCGGCTGCCCGGCAACGTGCACCTGACCTTTCCCGGCTGCGAGGGGGACAGCCTGCTGATGTTGTTGGACGCCAAGGGGATCGAGTGCTCGACCGGCTCGGCGTGCACGGCCGGCGTCGCACAGCCCAGCCATGTGCTGCTGGCCATGGGTCTCGAGCCGGCCGCGGCACGCGGCTCGCTGCGGTTCTCCTTCGGGCACACCTCGACCCGGGCCGACGTGCGGGCCGTGGCCGAGGTGATCGGACCGGTGGTGGCCAGGGCGCGCAGCGCGGGCATGGCCGGCATGCGCCGTTCGGCGGCGAAGGCGCGCATCTGATGCGGGTGCTCGCCGCGATGAGCGGGGGAGTGGACTCCGCGGTGGCCGCGGCGCGCGCGGTGGCCGCCGGGCACGACGTGGTCGGGGTGCACCTGGCGCTGTCCGTGAAGCCGGGCACGTTGCGCACCGGGGCGCGCGGTTGCTGCACGGTCGAGGACGCGCACGACGCGCGGCGGGTCGCCGACCTGCTCGGCATTCCGTTCTATGTATGGGACTTCGCCGAGCGGTTCACCGAGGACGTGATCGAGGACTTCGTCGCCGAGTACGCCGCCGGGCGCACCCCCAACCCGTGTCTGCGGTGCAACGAACGGATCAAGTTCGAGGCGCTGCTCGACAAGGCGATCGCGCTCGGCTTCGACGCGGTCTGCACCGGACACTACGCCCGGCTGTCGACTGTGGACGGTCGGCCGGAGCTGCGGCGCAGTGCCGACCTCGGCAAGGACCAGTCCTATGTGCTGGCCTCGCTCACCGCGGACCAGTTGCGGCGTGCCATGTTCCCGCTCGGTGGCGCGCACAAGAGCGAGGTGCGGGCCGAGGCGGCGGCGCGCGGCCTCGCCGTTGCGCAGAAGCCGGACAGCCATGACATCTGCTTCATCCCGGACGGCGACACCAGGGCGTTCCTCACCGGGCGGCTCGGCGAGCGTCCCGGCCGGTTGGTGGACGGCGGCACCGGCGCGGTGCTCGGGGTACACGCCGGGGTACACGGGTTCACCGTCGGCCAGCGGCACGGGCTAGGCATCGACGCGGCCGCCGCGGACGGACGCCCGCGCTACGTCCTCGCCCTGGAACCGGTGTCCGGGACGGTGCGGGTGGGCTCGGCCGAGGCGCTGACCGTGCGGGAGATCACCGGCAGCCGGCCGGTCTGGCCGTCCGGCACGCCGCTCGCCGGCCCGGTCGACGCGGTGGCGCAGGTCCGAGCGCACGGCGGCACCGCACCGGCCGTGGCGTCCCTTGTGGACGGTTCGATCGTGGTCCGGCTGGGCGAGGGGCTGCGCGGGGTCGCGCCCGGCCAGGCCGTCGTGCTCTATCTGCCGGATCCCGGCGGGGACATCGTGCTGGTCAGCGCCACGATCACCCGCGCCGGTACAGCGCAAGGTGACATTCCGCTTCTAGCAGCGCAGCAAGGTGACCTTCCTCGGTAACCCCCAGGGCGTAGCCACCCAAGGGATACCCGATCGGGTGGATTCGTGATTCACGCCATTCTGTTACCCATAGCGCGCGCGGTAGCAAGGGGGCATGAACAAGACCCGTTCCATCGCCATTCTCGGGGTGCTCGGCGCCGCCATGCTCGGCGTGCTGGCACCGAACAGCGCCGCCCAGTCCGGTGACACCGGCCGGGTGGCCCACGCGGTCGTGAAGGACGTCAACGGCGCCACCCTCGGCACCGTCAGCCTCTTCGCGGACGGCGGGAAGCTCGCCCTAACCGGGCGGCTCGCCGGCCTCGCCCCCGGGTTCCACGGCTTCCACGTGCACTCGATCGGCATCTGTGACCCGAGGGCCACCGACCCGACCGGCGCGGTCGTCCCGTTCGCCTCGGCCGGGCCACACCTCAACCCGGCGGGCACCGGACACGGCACCCACGCCGGCGATCTGCCGCTACTGCTGGTGACCGCGGACGGGATCACGACGTCCGCGACCGAGACCGACCGGCTCAACGCCGGCCTGCTGTTCGACGCCGACCGCAGCGCGATCATCATTCACGCGCTGCCCGACAACTACGCCAACATCCCTGCCAGGTACTCGGCGGGAGGCGTGCCCGGGCCGGATGCCGCGACCCTGGGCACCGGCGACTCCGGCGGCCGGGTGGCGTGCGGGGTGTTCGTCCGCGGATAGCTTGGCCGAGCTATCGGCTCGGATCGAGGGTGAGCTTTCCGATGGTCCGCCGGGCGCGCAGTTCCTCGTGTGCCCGGCGGGCATCGGAGAGCGGATAGTCACCGCCGGGGATCACCCGCAGGCTGCCGTCCACCACCTTGGCGATGAGTTCCTGCCAGGCGCGCTCCATGAGGCCCGGCTTGGTGAACGCGTGCGGCAGCCAGAACCCGGCCACCGCACTGGAGTGCGCGAGCAGGTTGGGTAGCTCGATCGGGGACGGCTGGTCCCGGCTGGCCATGCCGAAGAAGGCGAGCCGGCCGAGCGGGGCGAGCGCGCGCAGGCTCTGGTCGGTCACCCGGCCGCCGGTCATCTCCAGCACCACGTCCACGCCGCGGCCGCCGTTGGACTCCTTGATGGCCGCGGTCAGGTCCTCGATCGCCGGGTCGAGCGCCACGTTCGCACCGAGCTCGATGGCCAGCGCGCGCTTGTCCACGCTGCTCGCGGTGGCGATGACCCGCCGGGCGCCCAGCGAGCGGGCCAGTTGCACGGCGAGCGAACCGACCCCGCCGGCCGCGGCGTGCACCACCACCGACTCGCCCGGCTCGAGGTGGGCACTCTGCCGCAACAGCATCCAGGCGGTGGTGCCCTGTACCACCAGGCCGAGCGCGGTGGCATCGTCAATGGATTCCGGCACCTCGAAGGTGAGCGCCTCCGCGGCGACGGCCCGCTCCGCGTAGCCACCGGAGCCGGACAGCAGCGCCACCACCCGCCGGCCGTCCTGGGTGGTGCCGACGACCTCGCCGCCCGGGATCACGGGCAGCTTGGTTGGCGCCAGGTAGGAGTCGTCGGTCTGGTGGGTGTCCGCGAAGTTGACCCCCGCCCTGGACACGTCGATCAGTACCTGGCCCGGCCCTGGGCTGGGTTCCGGCACGTCGACCGGGATGAGTACCTCGGGGCCGCCGAACTCGGAGATCTGGATCGCTCGCACCCGGCCAACCCTAGCCCCAACGGCTGGTCCGTTAGCCTCTGCGGCGCGGGCCCGTTACGTCGGACACCAGATCTTCGACCTAGTGGTACAGAAGCAACGAGGTACCGAACCCACCAACCAATCCCTCGTAGGGGTGAGCAGAGCATGGACCTAGCCAGTCCGAACGGAGACCGCGCCTCGGACAACGGTCGGGACGTCCACACCGACCGGTTGCCCGAGATGGTCAACTTCCCCCTCGGGGTGCTGGTTCGGCACCGCGCCAGATTGCTGGACCCGTCCACGGCGGTGCGCTCGCCGGACGCACCCCGGCCGGCGCCGACCGCGTATCGGGCGGACACCCTGCTCGTGCCGATCCGGCAGGCACTGGATGCCGAGACGATCGCCCGCTACAACAAGGCGCTCGACCCACTCGGCGTGGAGATGGTCGTGGTGCTGCCCAGGAGCGAGCGGTGGGCCGCGGCCATGCGACGGATCAACCCGGACTTCCCGATCCCGGTGCTGATGCGGCTGAAGGACGACGCGATCACTGACCGAGCGCCGGACCCGTGGGCCGCGCTGGTGGCGCTGCGCCGGTCGGTCGGCGTGGACGACCTGAACGGGGTCGGCCTCGAGCACCTGGCCATGGCCGCCTCGGTCGAGATCGAGGGCGCGCCGGCCGGACAGGGCCCGTCCGTGGCCGACAGCCAGGGTGAGCGGGTGGCACTGTCCACAGGGGACCGGAATCCGGTGCGGATCTTCCTGCCCCGCCCGGCCCGCCGCGATCCGGCGACGCTACCCGCGCTGCGCCGGCCGGCGGTCGCGGTGCTGGACACCGGAATCGGCCCGCACCCCTGGTTGCCGGTCACCGGTGCGGACCCGGTGGTCGAGGTGTCCGCGGAGTTTCAGGGGCTGGTCGCCGACCTCGAGGCGACCCTCGCGGAGCAGGCCGGCGACACGGTGCCCTCGCTCGCCAACCCGCGGGAGCAGCAGGACGTGTTGCAGCCGTTGCTCGGGCTGATCGACTCGCACTCCGGGCACGGCACCTTCGTCAGCGGGCTGGTCCTGCAGAACTGCCCAGACGTGCGCGTGCTGTCGCTGCGGGTGTTGCACACCGACGGCATCTGCACCGACGTTTCGGTGCTGCTCGGCCTGGAGTGGCTGCGCGACCGGGTGCAGACCGGGATCGACAAGAAGCGGCCCGAGCTGCTGGTGGACGTGGTGTCGCTGTCGCTCGGCTTCTACCCGGAGCGCACCGACCACACCACCAGCCAACTGCTGGCCGGCGCGGTGGCCCGGCTGACCGACCTCGGCGTGGTCGTGGTGGCCGCGGCCGGCAACGACGCCACCACCCGGCCGTTCGTGCCGGCGGCGCTCGCGTTGAACGCCGACGGCAGCAACGGCGGCAACCCGCTGCTGGTCGCGGTCGGCGCGCTGAACGCGGCCGGCAACAGCGTCGCGGCGTTCAGCAACGGCGGTGACTGGATCCACCGGTGGGCGCCGGGCAACGCGGTGGTGAGCACGGTCCCGGTCTGGCAGGGCTCCCGGCAACCGTCGCTTCAGTTGCCGGACGGCACGCGGATTCGGGCCACGCCCGACGAGGACGACCTGACCACCGGGTTTGCCGTGTGGGCCGGCACCTCGTTCGCCACACCGGTGGTCTCCGGGTTGCTCGCCACCGAGTTCGCCTGCCTCGCGGACTCGTTCGAACCGGTGGCGCGGGTGCGGCGGGCCAAGTCGGCGCTGGCCGCGGTCGACGCGAAACTGACCGCGAACCCGTGGCGAAACCCGATGTCCTGACCCGTTCTAACTCGTTTCTGACTGGCCTGGCCTAGTTCCTGACCAGTCCTGATCAGTCCTCATGCCGAGGGTGGCCCACCTGCCCCGTACCGTGTGCGCTATGTCGAGCGTCGCGCCTAACCGGGCCAGGGACCGGGCGCTGCGCCAAGCCACCGCACTGTTGCAACGCGCGCGGGAGGCGGTGTGGGCGTACCGCATCGATCGCGGTCGCACGCTGCTGCGCACCGCGCTCGCCACACTGGCGGAACTGGTGCCGGACACCGAGGTGGCGGCGTTGCGCATCCGGGTGTTGGTGCAGCTGAGCTACGCCGACGCCGAGGCCGGCTCGCTCGACGCCGGACTGTCCCTTCTGGACGCCGCGGACCAGGCGCTCGCCGACCTGCCGCCCGGGCCGGTACGTGCCGAGCTGGGCGGTCTTGTGCTGTCCGACCGGGGTTTCCTGCTGATCAGGGCCGGGCGGATCGACGACGGGCTGCAGGTGCTCGACCTCGCCGCGGACCGGCTCGAGGCCGCGGTCGCCACCGGCACCGGCGATCCGAACCTGCTGGCGACCGTGTACCTCAACCGCAGCCTGGCGCACATCGACCTGGCCCAGACCCACCCCGCGGTGGCCGAGCTGAACCGCTGCATCGAGCTTTCCGACCAGTACGGCCTGCATCCGATCGGGATCAAGGCGCGGCACAACCTGGGTTATGTCGCCTACATGACCGGTGACATGCCCACCGCGCTGCGGCACTACGCCGATGCGGAACGCGATTATCGGGACAGCGTGCCCGGCATGCTTCCGGTGCTACAGCTGGATTTGGCTCGCGCACTGCTGGCCGCGGGGCTGGTCGAGGACGCCGCGCGGCACCTGGACGAGGCGTTGCCGCAGCTGCGCCGGCAGCGGGCGAGCAAGGATGCCGCGGAGGCGGAGATCGCCCGTGCGGCGGCGGCGTTGCTGGCCGGTGAGGTGGCCAAGGCCCGGCGGCGGGCGCGCACCGCGGAGCGGATGTTCATCCGGCGCGGCAACGTCCGGTGGGCGGCGGTGGCCGCGCTCGCCGCGTTGCGGGCCGACGTGGCGGCGGCTCTCGACCGCGGCCGGATTCCGCGTACGCTCCCGGTCGACGCGGTCAAGCTGGCCGACCACCTGCGCGCGCTGTTGCTTGAGGACGAGGCCGCGCTCGCGTTGATGTTGGCGGTGCGCATGGAGTTGCGCCGCAGTGACGCCTCGGCGGCCGCGGTGCTGCTCGACGAGGTGCCGCGTCTGCGTGCCACGTGCCCGGTGGACAATCGGATGCTGCTCCGGTTGTGCCGGGCGGAGTTGGCGCTGTTGAGCGGAAACTCCCGGACGGCACTGGCCGAGGCGCGGACCGGGCTGGCTGAGCTGGGCCGGGCGCGGGACCGGATGGGCGGGCTTGACCTGGTGTGCGGCACCGCGATCCACGGTCGGGAGCTGGGCGAGCTGGCCGTCCGGCTGGTGCTGGAGCGGCGCCGCACCAGCGCCCGCCAGTTGTTCGGCTGGCTGGAGCGGACCAGGGCGCAGGTCTACCGTTATGAGCCGATGCCGGCGATCGACGACCCGGCGCTGGCCGAGAAGGTCGACGAGCTGCGCTCGATGCGCCGCTCGGTGCAGCTTGACCGGGTGGCCGGTCGTCCGGCGCGCCGCCAGGCCCGTCAGGTGGCGTCGCTGGAGCGGCACATCCTGCGCCAGGGCTGGTATGCCTCGCCGTGGGGTCAACCGCGGCCGGTCGCCACGTTCGCCGAGGTGGCCGAGGCGCTCGGCGACCGGGCTCTGGTCACCTTCGCCGCGTCCGGCGACGAGTTGGTCGCTGTCGTGGTGGCGGCCGGCCGGGCCCGGCTGGTGCGGTTGGGTTCGGCCGCCGTGGCCGCGGAGTGGGCCGCTCGTTTTCACGCCGACCTCAACGCCCTGGCCCCGGACAGTCTGCCGGGCGCGATGGCCGAGGTGGTGGCCCGATCCGCCGGTCGCACCGCGGTCGCGCTGGACAGTCAGCTCATCCGTCCACTGTCGACGGCGCTGAACCGAGATTCGGTGCACCGCAGCGCGGACGCTCTTGATTCGCAGCTGGTGCGGCCGCTGTCGATGATCACCGATAGTCGTGAGCTGATCGTGGTACCGACCGGCGCGCTCTATGCCATTCCGTGGGGGAGCCTGCCTTCGCTGGCGCATTGCCCGGTCGTCGTCGCCCCCTCCGCGACCGCGTGGTTGGCCGCCGAGCGGAGTTCCCCGACCGGTGACCGGGTGGTGCTGGCCCGTGGTCCGCTGCTCACCGAGGCCATCGGGGAGGAGGGTCCACTTCGGACGATCTATCCGTCGTCCCTGCTGTTGAGCGAGCACGAGGCGACCGTGGCGGCGGTGCTGGACGCCTTGGACGGCGCGGCGGTGGCGCACCTGGCCGCGCACGGCGCACACGAGCCCAGCAATGCGCTGTTCTCCAGGCTGGAGCTGGCCGATGGTCCCATGTTCGCCCACGAGCTGTCCCGCCTGAACCGCCCGCCCCGCCAGGTGGTTTTGGCGGCCTGTGAACTGGCCCTGAACCACATCCGCCCCGGCGACGAGGCGTTGGGCTTCGCCGGCGCACTGCTAGCCGGCGGAGTCCGCACCGTGGTAGCCGCCATCAGCCGGGTAGGTGACCTGGCCGCGGCGTCCGCGATGGTCGACTACCACGAAAGGTTGGCCGCGGGGGTACGCCCGGCCGTGGCGTTGGCCGACGCGATCGCCGCAGATCCCTTCCGCCGGCCGTTCATTTGTATGGGCGCAGGGTGAGAAAATCTGTTGTCGATTTTCAGTGCCGGAGCACGTTGCGTATGGGTTTCTGTTGGGGGTCCACCCATTTTGGTGGTGTGAAGTAGGGGATGCCGCGTATGAGGTGGATGGTCCATGGGGTGTTGTGCAGTGTTCGGTGGTGTCGGCGGCACAAGAGAACCATATTTGACAGATCAGTTGTGCCGCCGTCCATCCAGTGATGGATGTGATGTGCGTCTGTCCAGCGGGCGGGTAGGTGGCATCCGGGGAAGGCGCAGCCTCGGTCGCGGGCGGTGAGGGCGGTGCGTTGTGGGGTGGTGACGAGCCGGTGTTCGCGTCCCACGTCGAGGGGGACGCCGTCGGTGTTGAGGACGATCGGGATGAGGTCGGCGTCGCAGGCCAGTTTCCGGACGGCGTGGGCGTTGAGGGTGCTGCCGCAGTCCAGGGTCGCTTTCCCGACTCCTTTTACCAGCGTGGTGTGGTCGAGGATGACGTTGAGGTGCGGTTTGATGCCGCCGTGCACCGGAGCGTTTCCGGCGGTGACGGCGAGGTGTACGACGGCGGCGAACGCGTCGCCTTGTCGTTGCTCGGTGGGTCGCGGGTCCGGTACTCCCTCAGCAGCAGGGGTCGGTTTGGCCAGGGGCCCGAACAACGCCACAAGTTCTTCGGCGGTTTCGGGGTCGCTTTCCCCGGTGTATTTGATGCGCCCGCTGGGTAGGAGTGTGTAGCGGAAGGTGTTGTGGGGTTCGGCGTCGTGGTCGTGCTGGTAGGGTTCGGTGCCGTCCTGGTTGATCCGGTTGAGCAGCACTCGCCCGTGATCGCGTACGACTGCGGGGGAGTGGGTGCGGGCGGTCTCCGCCAAAGTGGATTCCAACAGTTCCCGGTGTTCGGCGGTGGCCCAGGTGGGTAGTTCTTTGATCGCGTCGGCGACCGCGTCGATGTGTTCCCCATCAACCAGACCCTCCAGCAACGCGGTGCGCAAGGTAGGGAGCGTGGCGGGGGTGGTGTGTCCGGTCGGGGTCATAGCTTCGGTGACCTGCTCGGCTTGGGCGAGCATGCGGGCGGCTTTCTGCCGGTTGATGTGCACCAGTTCCGCGACGAACGCGGCCGAGCTGGAATACCCCGCGTGGTGCGCGGTCCGCGCCTGACCCATTTCGGCAAGGTGGGACAACGCGGCCGCGTAGGCACGCCGCAGGTCGCTGATTGCCGCCACAAAGCCGGCCGCGTGTTCGGCACCGGGAAGGGCACCAAAGGAGTCAATGGCCGGGAATGTCACACACCTATTGTCCCAGAATGGCCAGGCATCCGCCCGCTGAAACCGGTGCATATGCAAACCTTTGTTCGAGAAGAGTTCGAGAAAAGCCTGCGACATTTTGTGCCGCCGAGCGATGGAACGATAAAGGGGGCGGGGCGGCAAAGAAGGGCAGGCGCAGCCTGCCCTTATCTCCTGCCCAAGGTGCCGAGCGAGGCTCATTGTCAAGGGTCGCGGCTCCCAACCCACGGAAACTCTCCACCCGGGCCGCGATCGCGAAGCGACGCGACGAAGGAGCGCCCTTGACCATGAGAATCGGCACCGCAAAATCCGCCCCGCCCCCACCCCGGTGAACCCCGCACAAGCCAACCAAATCGCCCGAGCGCGCAACTCAGTTGCCGGAGCGCAGAACTCAGTTGCCGGAGCGCGCGACTCGCATGCCTGAGCGCGCGACTCGCGAGGAGTTAGGGTTCGAACTCGAAGAGGTGGAGATCTGGGCGGTATGGCAACGGTGTGCCGGAGAACCGGTTGGTGCCGACGCCGATCCAGTTGTCCTGACCACCTTCGCACGCTATCTCGGCGAATCCGGCGTCGGTGAACCAGGAGCGGATGGCCGGGGTGAGGTCGGGAGGTTGGCGATGCCGGGTCCAGATTACGGTGGCGCCGGGGGCGCACAGATGCGGGAGTTCCACGATGGTGCGGCGGATGTCCGCATCGGTGATGTTGCCGAAGACGCCGCACACCAGCGCCAGGTTGACCGGCACGACGTCGGCGTAGGCGCTGGTGGCCGCCGCGTCGCCGGTGCTGACTCCGACGTTCGGGAACGGCGCGGCGGAGTGGCGGGCCTGGCCGGCGTTGTCCGGGTCGAGTTCGACCAGGCGAGCGTGCACGTCGTCGCGGCGGGGGTGGGTGGCGAGCACACCGAGCAGGTCGCGACCCTGGCCGGCGCACATGCTGAGCACCCGGATCGGACCGGGCGGCTGGGCGTCCAGCGCGTCGCGAATGCGCCGCTGCACCAACTCGAGCCGTTGGTGCAGCGACGATCGCGGATCGTCGTACTCGTCGTGCCAGGCTACCCAGTCCCGTGCCGTCATGAGGTCGACGATAGCCGTTTCGGCAGCAGCAGGTTGACGTCGCCGAACTCGTGCCACAGGTAGCCGGTGGAGATCGCCTCGGAGTAGGCGTGGTCGAGCAGCGGGAGGCCGGCGATCGCGGTCAGCATGTCCAAATGGGACGCGCGTGGCTCGTGGAATCCGGTGAGCAGCCCGTCGATCGCCCGCACCCCTCGCTCGGGCGTCACGATCAGCTCGGTCCATCCGGCGGCCGGACGGATCACTCCGGCCGGGGAGGCGGCGGATTCCAGCGCGCGTACCGCGGTCGTGCCGATCGCGATGACCCGGCCCCCCGCCGCTCGGGCCTGGTTGACGATCCGCGCGGTGTGCGCGGGCACCACGTAGCGCTCCGGGTACGGACGCTCGTGGGCTTCCGGCGAGGCCACGCCGGTGTGCAGCAGCACCGGCGCGAACTCGACGCCGGCCGACACCAGCCGGCTCACCAGCCGGTCGGTGAACGGTCTGGCGGCGCTGGGCATCTCGGCGCTGCCCGGCGTGGTGCCGAATACCGTTTGGTAGTAGGACAGCGGCCAACGCTGCCGGACGTAGGAGTAGCGGATCGGCGCGCCGAACGTGGTGAGGTAGGGCAGCACCGGGGTGTCCAGCGACGCCACCCACAGCCGGCCGGCGGAGAACGGCGCACGCAGCGTGAGCGTCGCGTTGCCCGGCAACGGGTAGCGCTCGCCGGCCTGGGCCAGCGGGTACGGCTCGGTGGCCTTCCCGGTGTCGCGGCGCAACTCCACCAGCCAGGTGCCGTCCGGCAGTTCGGTGGAGAAGTGCACGGCCAGTGTCGCGCCGGTGACGCCGACCGCCGATGGCAGCGTGCCCGAGGTGTTCACCACAAGCACGTCCCCGGGCCGAAGCAGGGCCGGCAGGTCGGTGAACCGGTGGTGCCGCAACGAGTTGTCCGCGCGGTAGCCGACAAGCAACCGGACCCGGTCCCTGGCCAGGCCGCGCGCCTCTGGCGGCTCGTGCGCCTCCGACTCGGCGGGCAGGGTGAACTCCAGGGTCGTCATTTCTCGCTCCACACCATGACGGTCGCCCCGGCCGGGCCGGCGGCGGTGAACCCGTAGTGCCCACGCGGATGGCGATGGGGCCGAGGAACGCCACCGCCCCCGCCGGACCACCGGTCGTGGCAGTCGTCGACCTCGGACCGGCCCGCCACCTCGAAGGCCAGCACCGGCGGGTGCCCGGCGCCGGGGGAGACCAGTTCGACGAACGCCCCGTCCGCCACGCGCAGCACCACGCCACGCTCGCCGTCCCGATCCCAACTGTCCACAATGGATAAGCCGAGGTGTCCGGTGTAGAACCGGGTGGCCTCGTCCAGATCCTCGACCTCGAACGGCAGCCACAGGGCCCGCACCCGCCCCGTGTTCGATGGTTCGCTCATGCGGTCACCGCGAGCTCGGCCAGCCGGACGCGACCGGAAGGGGGGCGGTTCCGGACCAGGTGCAGGAACGCGGGCACGACGGTGTCCGGCGACGGACGGTCACCGATGTCCTCGCCGGGGAAGGCCTCCTGATGCATCCTGGTCCGCAGGTCGCCCGGATCCGCCCACCACACCCGGACCCGCGGTTCCTCGGCGGCCAGGATTCGGCTGGCCTGCTCGATCGCGGCCTTCGCCGCGCCGTAGCCGCCCCATCCCTCGTAGGGCTCCACCGCCGCGTCCGAGGTGATGTTGACGACCGCGCCGGCTCGCTCGCGCAGCGCAGGCAGGGCGAGCTGGAGCAGCCCGAGCGGGCTGAACACGTTGACCTCGAACACCTCGCGCAGCACGTCGAGCGGGTAGCCGGCGAGCCGGGGCTGCGGGCTCGGGCCGAGGATGCCGGCATTGTTCACCAGCAGGTCCGGACCGCCGAGCTGCGCCGCGGCGGCGACCAGCGCGGCTCGATGGGTGGGGTCGGTGACATCGCCGGCCACCGTCCGCACGCCGTCCAGCCCCCCGGTCGCCGTGGCCAGCGCGTCCGCGTCGCGGGCGTCGACCACCAGCCGCCAGCCGGCGCCGGACAGGCCCGTGGCAAGGGCGAGCCCGAGCCCCCGGGACGCCCCGGTGATGATCGCGACAGCCATGGTGTTTCCCTTTCGTCGATCGCCGGTTGATCGTCCGATGTTCGGCACTGCACCCGACGCTAGGGCGCCGGGCCGGCGTTGCCATCGGCCCGAGGGCCGGCCGGTCCTCGGTCTTTGGACCTAGGTCGCTGGCCCGATCCGTGCGCCGCCCGAACCCCGTACGGTTGGTGTTGTGACCGGGATCGATCGTGACGAGCTGCGCGAGGTGAGTGCCGCGGTGCTCGCGGTCACCGCGCACCTGTCCGTTCGGGACGTGTTGCAGACAATCGTCACCACGGCCCGGCGGCTGCTCGACGCGCGCTACGCCGCGCTCGGCGTGCCGGACAAGAAGGGCTCCTTCCGGGAGTTCCTGGCCGACGGGCTCACCGACGAGCAGTGGGCGGCCATCGGGCCGGTGCCGCGCCAGCACGGTGTGCTGGGGCTGATGCTCTGCGATCCGAACCCGGTGCGGTTGGCCAACATTCGCGACCATCCGCAGTTCGGCTGGTGGCCGGCGGCGCATCCGGAGCTGACCGACTTCCTCGGGATGCCGATCGTGGACGGCGAGGAGATCCTCGGCGAGCTGTTCCTGGCCAACAGCAACCGGCCGGGCGGGTTCACCGCGGCGGACGAGGAGCTGCTCCGGCTGCTCGCCGCGCACGCCGCCATCGCGCTGGTCAACGCGCGGCTCTACGAGCGCGGCCGGGAGTTGTCCATTGTGGAGGAACGCAACCGGATCGCCCGCGAGCTACACGACGCGGTGACGCAGAAGCTGTTCAGCCTGCGGCTCACCGCCGACGCCGCGATCGCGCTGCTGGCGTCCGACGCCGGGCGGGCCAAGGCAGAGTTGGACACGGTGCGCCGGCTGGCCGCCGAGGCGACCGAGGAGTTGCGCGCCATCGTGGTCGGCCAGCGGCCAGTGGACCTCACCGGTGACGAGCTGGATGTGGCGCTGCGCAAACAGGTTGAGCTGCTTGACCGGGTGCACGCGCCGGCCGTGCGGTTCATCGGCGGCGTCGTGCCGCGGCTGGACGACGCCGGGCAGCAGGCGGTGTTCCGGATCGCTCAGGAGGCAACGCACAACGCGCTGCGCCACGCCGGGGCCGGCCGGATCGACGTGGATCTCCGGTACCGCGACGGGGAAGTGCTGCTCGCGGTGACCGACGACGGGCTCGGCTTCGACCAGCACGCGGCCGGCGGGGCCACCCGCAGGCTCGGGCTCGCGTCGATGCGCGAGCGGGCCCGTTCGGTGGGCGGCCGGCTGGCGATCACCTCGTCGCCCGGCAGCGGAACCACCGTGACCCTGGCGGTGCCGGCCGGTGTCTGAGCGGATCCGGGTGCTCCTCGTCGACGACCATCCCGTGGTACGGCAGGGACTTCGCACGTTCCTCGACCTTCAGCCGGACATCGCCGTCGTCGGCGAGGCGGCGGACGGCGGCGCCGGGGTCGATGCGGCCGAGGAACTACGCCCCGACGTGGTGCTGCTCGATCTGCGGATGCCCGGTTCGGACGGTTTCGACGCGCTGCGCGGCCTGCGCGAGCGGGGTAACCCGGCCCGGGTGCTGGTGATCACCAGCTTCACCGAGCCGGCGGCGGTGCTTCCGGCGGTGCGCGCGGGTGCGGCCGGATACGTCTACAAGGACGTTGATCCGCCCGCACTGGCCGCCGCGATCCGCTCCGTGCACGCCGGCCACGTGCTGCTGCACCCGGACGTGGCGCGGCTGCTGGCGGCGGGCGAGCCCGGCCCGGTGGGCGCCGCGCTCACCGCTCGGGAGCGCGAGGTCCTCGCCGAGGTCGCCCGCGGCCGGTCCAACCGGGAGATCGCCCGCGCCCTCTCGCTCTCGGAGAAAACGGTGAAAACCCACGTCAGCGCCATACTCGGCAAGCTAGGAGTGCAGGACCGCACGCAGGCCGCACTGGCGGCCGTGCGCGGCGGTCTGGTCGACTCGTAAGCTTCGGCCATGGCCACCCTGGTGTCGTTCCACGCGCATCCCGACGACGAGTGCATCGCGTGCGGCGGTGTGATGCGCAAGGCGTCCGAGGATGGCCACCGGGTGGTGCTCGTAGTGGCGACGCGGGGTGAGAACGGCGAGGTGCCGGACGGTTTCCTGGCCGACGGCGAGGAGCTGTGGCAGCGCCGGGTGATCGAGACCGAGGCGTCCGCGGCGATCCTCGGCGTGCACCGGGTGGAGTTCCTCGGCTACGTCGACTCCGGGATGATGGGCACGCCGGAGAACGACGCACCGGGCTCGTTCTGGACCGCGCCGGTGGAGGACGCCGCGGCGAAGCTGGCCGCGATTCTGCGTGCCGAGCAGGCCGACGTCCTCACCTGCTACGACGACTACGGCACCTACGGTCACCCGGACCACATTCAGGTGCACCGGGTCGGCATGCTCGCCGCCGAACTGGCCGGCACGCCTCGGGTGTACCAGGCCACGGTCAACCGCGACCAGATCCGCAAGGGCCTGGCCGACCTGGGCGTGGAGGCCCCCGGGATGGACACGGCCAGCCTGCGCGAAGCCGTCATCGGAAAGCCGGAGGCGGAGCTCACCGCGGCGGTGGACGTGACCGCCTACCTCGAGCACAAACGCCGGGCCATGCGAGCGCACGCGAGCCAGATCAGCGAGCAGTCGTTCTTTCTCGCCATGCCGGACGAGGCGTTCCGGCAGGCGTTCGGCACCGAGTGGTTCATCCGCGCGGGCCACGGCCCGGGAATAACGGAAAAGGACCTGATGGCCGGGCTCACACCGTCCTGATCTCGCCGAAGCACACCACGTCGCCGAAGTCCCCCCGGCAGCCGGCGGGCCGCGCCAGCACCACGGTCTCGGCGGCGTCGCGGCCGCTCAGGCCCGGGGCCAGGTCCCGCGGGTTCGCCGTCGCGGAGCCCGGAACGAGCAGGGCGGCCAGCACCGTCACCGCCGACATGCCCGTTGCCATACCGAGTGCCGTCCTGCGCAGGGGCCGTGACCTGATGTTCGTCATCATGGTGAAAAGCTACGAGCGGGATTCTCGGTGAGAAAGATGCCGACCGAATCTGTCACCCAGGTGGCCCGTCCGGTAGGTCTTGGCCAGCCGCCTCGGTCCGGTCCACCCACTGCCGGCGCAGCCCCTCGCGGAACCGGCGTTCCGGCGCGGTCACGTCCCCCGCCAGCGACACGTCGAGCGCCGCGACCGCCTCGGGATGGCGACCCTCGCGGGCGAGCAGTTCGGCGCGCACCGCGTGCCAGCGTTGGCTCGGCGGCACGGCGTCCAGCGCGGCCAGTCCCGCCGCCGCCCCGCTGGCCTCGGCCACCGCCACCGCCCGCGCCAACGCCGCCGCCGGGCCTGGTGCCACGCCGAGCAACAGGTCATAGAGCCGGACCAGCTCGGCCCAGTCGGTCGCCGAGTAGGACGGCGTGCGGGCGTGCTCGGCGGCGATCGCGGCTTGCAGCTGGTATACGTCGGCCAGGCCGTCGGTCTTCCGCAGTGAGTCGGCGAGCAGCGCGAACCCCTCGGCGATCAGCGCCGCGTCCCAGCGCGAGCGGTCCTGCGCGGCCAGCGGCACCACCTCGCCACCGGCGTCGGTCCGCGCCGGCCGGCGCGCCTCGGTGAGCAGCAGCAGGGCGAGCAGGCCAGCCACGGTCGGCTCGTCCGGCATCAGGTCGCGCAACAACCGGGCCAGCCGCACCGCCTCCGCGCACACGTCCAGGTCCAGCACCGCGGGGCCGGCCCGCGGCGCGTGCCCGGTGGTATAGAGCGCGTGCACCACAGCACACACCGCACCGAGCCGCGCGGGCAGCTCGGTCGCGGCCGGCACCCGGTACGGAATCCGCGCCGTGGCGATCTTCTGCCGGGTTCTGGTCAGCCGCTTGGCGATGGCCGCCTCGGAGCTGAGCAGCACCTCGGCGACCGCAGCGGTCGACAGGCCACAGAGGGTGCGCAGGGCCAAGGCTACCCTGGCGTCGAGGGACAGCGCCGGGTGGCAGCAGGTGAAGATCAGTCGCAATTGGTCGTCGCGCACCACGTGCTCGGCCGGAAGCTCGCTTGTGGACAGTTCGAGCAGTTCGGCGCCATCGCGTTCCTTGCCGGCCCGGATGTTCTCCCGGCGCAGGAGGTCGATCGCCTTGCGCCGCGCGGCCACCGTGAGCCAGGCCCTCGGCTCGGCCGGGACGCCGGTGCGCGGCCAGTCCCGCAGCGCCGCGAGCGTCGCCTCCTGCACCGCGTCCTCGGCGACCGGCAGGCTGCCGACCGTCCGGACGAGGGTGGCCAGCAGGCGCGCACCCTCGAGCCGGACGGTGTCGGCCAGCCGGTCCCGCGCGGTCAACGGTAGACAAGCACCGGACGAAGCTCGACGACGCCGTTCCAGGCCGCCGGGATCCGCGCGGCGATCGCGACCGCCTCGTCCAGGTCCGCGGCCTCCAGCACGTAGTAGCCGGTCAGCGCCTCCTTGGTCTCCGCGTACGGGCCGTCCGCGGTGACTACCTCGCCGTCCCGCGTGCCGCGCACCCGGACCGTGGTGGCGGTGCTGGTCGGGTGCAGCACCGCGCTGCTCACGATGCTCGCCGCGGCATCCCGGCCGAACACCCGGTACTCGGCCAACTCCTCGGCGTGCTCGGGCGCCGTCCAGTCCACGTCCGGCGTGTAGGTCATCGCCAGGTATTGCGCCATGTCCCGCTCCTCACCGTTGCGTCGGGCACATTCTCGGCCCGTCCTGCTGTCAGGACGAACGGCGCCACCCGGTTCGGGACATCCGGGGTCCGGTCCTTCCGGCCGGTGCTCAGGCCGTGCCGCGTACCTGCCGGATGAGGTTGCGGTACCAGAGGGCACTGTGCTTCGGGGTGCGTTCCAGGGTGTCGTAGTCCACCCGGATCAGGCCGAAGCGCTTGGCGTAGCCGTAGGACCACTCGAAGTTGTCCAGCAGCGACCAGGCGAAGTAGCCGCGCACGTCCGCGCCGAGTTGCCTGGCGCGCGCCACCGCGGCGATGTGCGATGCCAGGTAGGCGGTGCGGTCCTCGTCATGCACCGAGCCGTTCTCGTCGATGCGGTCCTCGAACGCGGCGCCGTTCTCGGTGACCACCATGGGCTTGCCCGGGTAGTCGCGGTGCAGTCGGACCAGCAGGTCGGTGAACCCGTCCGGGGCGATCTCCCAGTCCATCGCGGTGACCGGTCGGCCGGAGCTCACCTGGATGGCCACGGGGTTGCCGGCCGCGTCGGCCGTGCGTCCCTCGGCGTCCACTCCGGAGATCAGCGAGCTGAAGTAGTAGTTCACGCCGAGCGTGTCGAACGGCGTGGAGATCACGGCGAGGTCGCCGTCCTCGATCGGCAGCCGCACCCCGCGGGCGTCGAGGTCGTCCACCACGTCGGCGGGATAACGCCCGTGTACCAACGGATCGAGGTAGATGCGCAGGCCGAGGCCGTCGGCCCGGCGGGCCGCTTCGCGATCCGCCGGGCTGTCCGTGGCCGGGGTGACCGTGCTGCCGTTGAGCGTGATGCCGATGTCGATCGGGGTCGGCGCCGCCGCGCGCAGCCGCTGGGTGGCCAGACCGTGCCCGAGCAGCAGGTGGTGCACCGCGGCGATGCTGGCGCCGAAGTCCTGCCGGCCCGGCGCCTGCCTGCCCTCGTGGTAGCCGAGCATCGCGGTGCACCACGGTTCGTTGAGCGTGGTCCAGTTGCGCACCCGGTCGCCGAGCGCGTCGTGGACGAGCATCGCGTAGTCGGCGAACCGGTAGGCGGTGTCGCGCGCGGGCCAGCCGCCGGCGTCCTCGAGCTCCTGGGGCAGATCCCAGTGGTACAGCGTGAGCCACGGGTCGATGCCACCGGCCAGCAACTCGTCGACCAACCGGTCGTAGAAGGCGATGCCGGCCGGATTGACCCCGCCCTTGCCGCCGGGCTGAACCCGTGGCCAGGCCACCGAGAACCGGTAGGCGTCGACCTCGATCTCGCGCAGCAGCGCCACGTCCTGCGGCATCCGGTGGTAGTGGTCGCAGGCGACGTCGCCGTCGTGCCCGCCGTCGATCGCACCGGGCACGCGGCAGTAGGTGTCCCAGATGGACGGTCCGCGTCCGTCTTCGTCCACCGCGCCCTCGATCTGGTAGGCCGAGGTGGCCACCCCCCACCGGAACGACGCCGGCAGGCTCGCGATCAGCTCGTGTTCGGCCGCGGTGCCTACCGGTGTTGCGGTCGTTTCCAAGATCCCATCCTCCTACCTGTGTTCCAACACGGTCTTGTCCGCGCGGCCGGTGTGCAGCCAGCAGGCCACGGCCCGGTCCCCGCCGGCCCGGTCCGGCGGCGCGGCGAGTGTTGGCGTGGAGTGTGTGCACGGCTCGAACGCGTGCGGGCAGCGCGGGTGGAACGCGCACCCCTCCGGCATGGCCCGCAGATCCGGTGGTGAGCCGGCAATTCCGGCCAGCGTCCGGCGCGGGCCGCGCAGCGCGGGAAAGGAGCCGAGCAGGCCCTGGCTGTAGGGGTGCAGTGAGCCGCGGTACAGCTCGGCGGCCGGCGCGGCCTCCACGATCCGTCCGCCGTACATGATCGCGATCCGGTCGGCGAACTCCACCAGCAGCGACAGGTCGTGCGTGATGAACAGCACGGAGAAGCCGATCCGGTCGCGCAGCTCGACGAGCTGGGCGAGAATCTGGCGCTGCATCACCACATCCAGCGCGGTGGTCGGTTCGTCCATGACCACCACCTTCGGGTCGAGGGCGAGCGCCATGGTGATCATCACCCGCTGCCGCATCCCGCCGGAGAGCTGGTGCGGGTAGGCGTCCAGCCGGTCCGCGGTGATGCCGACCAGTGCGAGCAGCTCTCGCGCCCTGGCCCGGCGGCCGGCCGCGCTGCTGCGCGGCTCGTGCGCGGCGATCACGTCGGTCAGCTGCTTGGCGACCGTGTGCACCGGGTTGAGCGAGTTCATCGCGCCCTGGAAGACGATCGCGATCTCGGCCCAGCGCAGTCGGCGCAGTCGCGCCGCGGGCAGCGACAACACGTCGACCGGCTCGCCGTCCGGCGGGTGGTAGGTGACGCTGCCGCCCCGAATCACTCCCGGCGGCGGCAGCAACCGGAGCACGCCGTAGGCCAGCGTGGACTTTCCGCTGCCGCTCTCCCCGGCGAGGCCGAGCACCTCGCCCCGGTGCAGGGTCAGGCTGACGTCGCGGACTGCCCGCACCGCGTCCGCACCGAGGCCGTAGTCCACGTGCAGATGGCTGATCTCCAGCACCGGTCGGCCGGTCACCGCCCCACCTCCTCGGGGATGACCGGGGTGAAGCCGACCTTCATGCCCGGCACCGTGATGCTGCGCAGGCGGGGGTTGACGAACTCGTCGATGCCGAAGTTCAGCAGGGCCAGACCGGTGCCGAGGCCCGCGATGGCGAGCCCGGCCGGCACGAACCACCACCAGGCACCCTGGGCCAGTGCCTGCTGGCTCTGCGCCCAGAACAGGATGGTGCCCCAGTTCCAGTCGGAGACCCCGGAGACGCCGATGAACGCCAGCGCGATCTCGGCGAGCACCGCGAACACCACGGTGTCCACGAACCGAGCGGCGATCACCGCGGTCAGGTTGGGCAGCAGCTCGAAGCAGATGATCCGCCAGGTCGGTTCCCCGGTGGCCCGTGCCGCCTCGACGTAGTCCCTGCGCCGCAACGACAACGTCTGCGCACGCAGCACCCGCGCGCTCCACGGCCAGGCCGTCGCGCCGATCACCAGGGCGATGGTCAGGTCGTTGGTCTCGGACAGGATGGTCGCGATGATGATCACCAGCAGCAGCACCGGGATCACCAGGAACACGTTGGCCAGCACGGAAAGCATCTCCGCGACCACACCGGTGAGGTAGCCGGAGGTGACCCCGATGAGCACCGCGAGCAGGGTGGCGACCACCCCGGCCAACAGGCCGACGAACATCACGCTACGGGTGCCGACCAGGATCTGGCTGAGGATGTCCTGGCCGAGATGGGTGGTGCCGAACCAGTGCGCGGCGGACGGGCCGGCCACCAAGTCGTCGCCGCGCGCGGACGGGTCGTACGGCGCGATCCACGGTCCGATCACCGCGAGCAGTCCGAAGAACACCAGGACGCCGAGTCCGCTGGCGGCCTTGCCGCTGGCCAGGAACCGAAACCGGCGTCGCCGGGCGGCCGGTGGCGGGGCGGTCAACTCGGGTATGACCCCGATGTCCGCTGTGGACAGTGACACGACTCATCCCTCCCTGCGGGTTCTCGGATCCAGCGCCAGGTAGGCGAGGTCGGCCAGCAGGTTGGCGGCCAGCACGGTTAGCGTCACGATCAGGAAGATGCCCTGCAACAGCGGGTAGTCCTTGGCGCCGACCGCCTGGAACAGCTGGAAGCCAACGCCGGGGTAGGAGAACACGATCTCGACCAGGAACGTGCCGCCGACGATGAGCCCGAGCTGTAGGGCGAAGCCGGAGACGTTGGGCAGCAGCGCGTTGCGCGCCGCGTAGCTGAGCATCACCCGGCGCTGGGACAGGCCCTTGGCGTGCGCCACCGTGATGTAGTCCTCGGCGGACACGGTGATCATCATGTTGCGCATGCCGAGCACCCAGCCGCTCATCGAGGTGACCAGGATGGTGGCCGCGGGCAGCAGGGTGTGCTGGACCGCGCTGCCGATGAACGCCCAGTCCCAGCCGGGCACCACGCCGGGATCGAACCCGCCGGAGGCCGGGAACGGCCCGCCCTGGCCGGCCAGCAGGGTGATGGCGATCAGGCCGAGCCAGAAGTACGGGACGGCGGAGAGGAACGTGGTCACCGGCAGCAGCAGGTCCACCCAGGTGCCGCGCCGCCAGCCGGCCAGGACACCCAGTCCGGTGCCGAGCAGGAACGCCGCCACGGTGGTGAACCCGACCAGCGCGAGGGTCCACGGCAGGCTGTCCCCGATCACCTCGCTCACCGGGGTCGGGTAGAACGCGAAGGACAGCCCGAGGTCGCCGTGCAGCAGCCGGCCGAGGTAGTCGAAGTACTGGCCGGTCAGCGGCCTCTGCTTGTCCAGCCCGAACAGGATGTACAGCGACTGCATGGCGTTGGTGTCCAGTTGGCCGCCGGCCCGGCTGATCAGCGACTGCACCGGGTCGCCGGGCATCATTCGCGGCAGCAGGAAGTTGATGGTGACCGCGGCCCACGCGGTGAACAGGTAGAAGGCCAGCCGGCGCAGGATGAACGTCATCCGGGCTCCTCAGCGGCGTAGAGCCAGCAGGCCGCCCAATGCCCCTCGGCGTCGCCGAGCGCGAAGGCCGGCGGCACCTCCGCCCGGCACACGGTCATGGCGTGTGGGCAGCGCGGGTGGAAGCGGCAGCCGGCCGGCGGTGCCAGCAGGCTGGGCGGTTCCCCGCCCGCCCGCGCGGCGATCTCGGCCGCTGGTCCGGAGATCTGGTCCGGATCGGGCGCGGAGCCGATCAGCAGCCGGGTGTAGGGGTGCGCGGCGTGCTGGGTGACGGTCTCGCTGTCCCCGCCCTCGACCACCCGGCCGGCGTACATCACCAGCACCTCGTCGGCGAAGTACCGGGCCGAGGCGATGTCGTGGGTGATGTAGAGGATGGCCAGGTTCAACCGGTCCCGCAGGTCACGCAACAGGTTCAGCACGCCGAGCCGGATCGACACGTCGAGCATGGACACCGGTTCGTCGGCGAGCAGCACCTCCGGGCCGGCGGCAAGCGCCCTGGCGATGGCCACCCGCTGGCGTTGCCCGCCGGACAGCTCGTGCGGAAACTTGTCGAGGTACCGGGCCGGGGGGGTGAGCTGCACCTGCTCGAGCAGGGCGTCCAGTGCCGGTCGCGGCCCGGCCGCCGAGGTGCCGTGAATGCGCAGCGCCCGGCTCAGGTGGTAGCGCACGGTGTGCGCCGGATTGAGCGAGGAGAACGGATCCTGGAAGACCAGCTGCACGCGCTTGCAGTAGGCCCGGAACCTGCGTCCACTCCGGACCGTCGT
Source organism: Labedaea sp. (assembly GCA_045806965.1). Taxonomy (GTDB): domain Bacteria; phylum Actinomycetota; class Actinomycetes; order Mycobacteriales; family Pseudonocardiaceae; genus DASYTH01. The sequence continues at coordinate 84,720 of JBJMIG010000001.1, forward strand.
GACCCGGCCGTGCAGTCGGACCTCGCCAGAGGTGCGCGGGTAGAGCTGGGCGAGCAGCCGGGCCACGGTGGACTTTCCCGAGCCGGACTCGCCGACCATGGCGGTCACCCGGCCGCGGCGCAGCGCGAGGTCCACGTCGTCCACCGCGCGCACCCGGCGTCCGGTCCGGCGAAGCAGCTCACCCAGCTTGCGGCGCACGGCGAAGTGCTTGGTGAGGCCCACCGCCTCCAGCACCACGTCGGTGGTGCCGGAGGCGGCGGGTGCGGTGTCTGATTTCACGGGTCGGTTCGAGCGGTCAGGCCGCCGACGCCGGCCGCAGCTGCAGCAGGATGTCCAGCGCGTTGATCAGGGTCGGCTGAGCCGGGGCGTACGGGTTCTGCTCGTCCGGCCAGCCCACCCAGTTCTTCGTGCTGTACTCGCCGCCGGCGTTGGCCGCCGACGTCACGATCACCGGCATCTGCTCGATCATGATCTGTTGGAGCTTGTTCATCGCCGCGGTTCGGGAGGCGTCGTCCGGGGCGCTGGCGTACTGCTCGAGTGCGGTGGTGGCGGTCTGGTTCTGGAACCGACCCCAGTTCCCGTTCACGCCGGCGGTCCCGATCGGTTTGTACAACGAACCGTCCATCATGGACTGGTAGATGTCATACGGTGTGGCGCCCGAGTTGGTCCAGTGCATGGACGCCTCGAACTGGCCGGCGTCGATGCCCGTGGTCCAGGCGTCCTGGTTGGCCTTGTCCACCTTGGCGTTGATGCCGATCTTGGACAGGTTGTCCTTGATGATCTCCAGGTCGGTGATGTAGTCGGACCAGCCGGCCGGGTTGGACAGGGTCAACGTCACCGGCTTGCCGGACGCGTCGGAGAGCGTGTTGCCGTCCAGCTTGAACCCGGCCGAGGTCAGCTCCTTCTTGGCGGCCTCGACGTCGACGGTGAACTTCTTGCTCTTGTGCTCCGCGGCGATGAACTTCTCTCCTGCCGGGGTCGGGATGCCGGTGATGTTGTCCACCTTGGGATAGAAGTAGCCGGCCTCACCCTGCTTGAAGATGTCGTCCCGGTTGATCACCATGGCCATGGCCCGGCGCAGCGCGGGGTTGTCGAACGGCGCCTTGGTGGTGTTCACGAACAGACCGTGGATGCCGAGCACCGCCGGGAACCAGAGCTTGTTGTGCTGCGGGTCCTTGTTCACGTAGACGGACTGGTAGTTCGGGATGAACACGAAGCTCCACTCGGCCGACCCGTTGGCCAGCGCGGTGGTCTGCGCGTTGTTGTCGTTGTACGAGGTGTAGCGCAGCTCCCTGATCTTGGGCAGGTCCTGCCAGTAGGAGTCCCGCCGCACCATCGTCACGGTCTGCGGGGTGAACGACTTGAGGGTGTACGGGCCGGTGCCGACCGGGTTCTTCACCGGGTCCGTGGCCGGGTCCTTCAGCTGCGACCACAGGTGTTTCGGCACGATCACGATGGTCAGGATCTTCACCTGGTTGACGAACTGTGGCTTGGTGAACGTGGCCTTCACCTGGTTGCCGGTCTCGGTGACCTCGCCGAACGGAATCGCGTCGATGTTGAGCGCGGGGGTCTTCTTCAGCAGTTCGAAGGTGTATGCCACGTCGGCGGCGGACATCGGTTGGCCATCGGACCACTTCACGCCATCGCGGATGGTGAGGGTGAGCGAGCGATAGTCGGTGGACCACTCCCACTTGGTGGCGAGCCAGGGTTTGCCGGCGTCGGTCGGCTTCACCACGTTGGTCATCACCAGCGGCTCGTAGATCACCCGGCGGTAGCCGAGCGAGGAGGCGGCGGACGAGACCAGGAACGGGTTGTGGTTCTCGGTCTGCGGTCCGTTGGGCATGCCGATGTTCAGCACGTCGGTCGCGGCGGACTTGGCGGCGGAGCTCCCACCACCGCATGCGGTGAGACCCGTGATGGTCAGCGTGGCCGCGAGGGCGAGCGCGGTGAGGTGGCGAATCCGCATTGATTTCCTCCTCGGAAGGTGGGGTGAGGAGAGGTGTGGCTGACCGCGCAAAGTCAACCCGGGTGAGCCAGCTCACGTCAAGGCTAAGTTTAAGACTAAAACTAAGTAGTGACCTGATTTTGGCGAACGCCGTCCAGCTGGTTGAATACCGCTGACCCGGATCGAAGAGCGAGGACCATGCAGTCGAAGCGTGCCACCGTTCGCGACCTGCGCCGACGCAACCGGTCGGCGCTGCTGTCCACCCTGTTCTTCGACGGCCCGCTCAGCCGGCTGGAGCTCGGTCAGCGCACCGGGCTCTCCGCGGCCACGGTCAGCAACGTGACCGGCGAGCTGGTCGACGAGCGGCTGGTCGTCGAGGCCGGCTTCGTCGAATCGGACGGCGGCCGGCCCCGCGTGCTGCTCCGGGTGGATCCGGGCTATGCCACGGTGATCGGCATCGATCTCGGCGAGACCGGGGTGAAGATCGAGCTGTTCGACCTCGGCATGGGAAGCCTCGCCATCGTGGACCGCCCGCTCGCCTCCACCCACCCCGACCCGATCGAGGTCGGCGAGGTGATCGCCGCAGGCGTGCTCGACGTGCTGGCCAAGGCCGGGATCGACGAGCACGACGTGCTCGGGATCGGCCTCGGCGTGCCCGGCACGGTCGAGCAGGGCGCGACCGTCCGCGTGCACGCGCAGACCATCGGCTGGGACGGTGTGCCACTGGTCGACGTGCTTCGGACCGCGGGCCTGCGCCTGCCGCTGTTCGTCGAGAACGGCGCCAAAACCTTGGGGCAGGCGGAGATGTGGTTCGGCGCCGGGCGGGGCGCGCGGCATGCGGTGATCGCGCTGATCGGCTCTGGGGTCGGCGCGAGCGTGGTCACCGACGGCAGCACCTACCGGGGGGTGACCAGCAGCGCGGGGGAGTGGGGGCACACCACGCTGATCTACGGCGACCGCCCGTGCCGGTGCGGCTCCCGCGGCTGCCTCGAGGCCTACGTCGGCGCCGAGGGCATCCTGGACCGGTACCGCAGGGCGCGCGGCGGGCGGCCGGTGCCCCGGCCGGACGAGCAGTCCCAGTTGGACTTTCTGCTCGAGGCCGCGGAGCGTTCGCCGGTGGCCGCCAAGGTGCTCGAGGACACGGTCGGCTATCTCGGTGCCGGGATCGCCAACCTGATCAACCTGTTCAACCCGGAGCGGATCGTGCTCGGCGGCTGGGCCGGACTCGCGCTCGGCGCCCGGCTGCTTGCCGACATCCGCCGGGCCACCGCGGCGCACGCGTTGCGCCACGCCTACGAACAGACCTCGGTGGAGCTCTGCACGCTCGGGCCGGACGCGGTCGCGGTCGGCGCCGCGACCCTGCCGGTGGAGCAGCTCCTCCGGCAGGGCGCGGACGTGCCGCTCACCGTCCATCAGGGATAGTTCACCACGTAGCTGACCTGGTTCGGCTGGTTCGCGGTGGCTCCGGTGTCGTTGATCACCCGGTTGATCGTGCCCACCCCGCCGAGCGAAACCGAGACCAGGTCATGGAACCGCACGCCGGCCACGTTCGGCACCTCGAAGCCGCGACTGGCCACGATGGCCGGGTTGACGTTGAAGAAGCAATAGCTGCCGACGCCCCAGGCCTCGTGCGTGGTGACCGAGTTGGCCACCTTGTAGGCCGCCCAGCCGAGGTTGCCGCCGCCGCTGGTCCACGACGCCTGGTTGGGCGGGTCGTAGGGTAGCTCGTTCTGGAAGAAGTAGGTCCGGCCGCCGTTGCCGTTCCAGAGCACGTTGTACTGCTGGTAGTGCTCGACGAACAGGCCATAGGCGATCACGTTGGCGCCGTTGACCACGACGCCGTTGGCCGCGGTGTTCGTGGTCCACCCGACACCGGCGCCGTGGTCGGCCCGCCACACCCAGGTGTGGTCCACGATCACGTCGTTGCTGTTGATCCGCAGGCTGACCGTGGCCTTGCCGGCGCCGGCGCCGCCGACCCGGAAGAACACGTCGTGCAGCGAGGTCGGGTTGGCCGAGTGGCTGGCCGACGAGCCGGCCGGACCGACGTCGACCAGCACCGGGGAGTTCGCCGGGCCGGCGTCCACCAGCAGCCCGGCCAGCTTCACACCGTCCACATCGGACACCGTAACGGCCGGCAGCCCGGTGTCCGGGATCAGCGTGGCCAGGCCGAGTCCGAGCACCACGGTGTTCGGGTTGGTCACCCGGATCGTGTCGTTGAGGTGGTAGACGCCTGGGGTGAAGAGCAGGTGCTTGCCCTGGGCCAGCGCCGCGTTGATGGTGGACACCGGGGCTCCCGGCCGCACCACGTAGAACTGGCTCAGCGAGATGGACGTGCCGGCCGGAGCACCGCCCGACCACGAGGTGCCGCGCACATTCTGACGCAGCGCGGGCGCGAACACGTTGTAGTTTCCGGAACCGTCGACGTAGAGGAACGGCTTCTCCCGCACCTTGGGGGTGTTGTCCACGACGGTGTGCGACGGGTTCGGGAAGTTCTGTGCGGGCGTGCCGGTCGAACCGACGAACACCATGTTCCACACCGACCCGTTCCAGCCGCCGTTGAGCTCACTGTTGCGAGTGAGGAACTGTTGCTGGGAACCGGAAACGGCCACACCGTCGATCCGCGAGTCGGTGATGAGGCCGCCGCTGGCCCAGCCGTCGCCGCCGTTCCACAGCTGGATCTGGCCGGACAGGTGCATCCTGCGGTACGGCGCGGCCTGCGACACCGCCCAGCGCTCGACCTGGCCGGCCGGCAGGTGCACGGAGAGGTTCTCCGCGTCTCGCCAGAAGTTCTGCGTCGCGTTGCCGAGGTTGTTCGGGTTGTCGCCCTGTTGCAGCCAGTCCGCCTCGACCCGAACGTGACCGTTGATGTTCGTGTCGTCCGGAGACAGCCCGAGCCCGGCGACCTGGGTGTAGAAGCGGAGATCCACGTCCGCCGAGTAGGTGCCCGGGCGGAACAACACGGCGTAGCGCTGGGTGCCGAACTGGTTGGTGCGCATCTGGCCGGCGATCGTGTTGAGCCGGCTCTGGATGTCCGCGGCCGGGGTGGACGGGCTGAACACGAAGGTGTTCGGGCCGAGGTCCGGGTTGCGCGGGTCGGTCGGCGGCACCGTGTCGCCGCCACCGGGAGTGTTCACGGTGAGCTCGAAGAGCGAGTAGCCGAAGCCGGTGGCCCGCGCGGTGCCGAGCATCCGGACGAACCGGCCGGTGCCGTTGACGTCGAGGCTCTGGTTGCCGCCGGCGCCGCTGGTGGTGCTGAAGATCGTCGTCCAGGTGGCCGCGTCGGCGGAGGTCTGGAGCTGGAATGCTCGGCCGAACGCCGCCTCCCAGCTCAGGCCGATTCGGCAGACCTGTTGGGTGGCGCCGAGGTCCACCTGGAGCCACTGCGGGTCGCTGAACGCGCTCGACCAGCGGGTGGTCGCGCTGCCGTCCACCGCGGCGCCGGCCGGCGTGCCGGCGTTCTCGGTGGAGGAGGCGGTGGCCGGCCGGTTCAGCGCGGCGTTGGTGGTGCCGCACGCGGCCGGGCCGGCGGGCGTGCCGAACACCTGGAACTCCCAGAGCGAGTAGCCGAAGGCGGTGGCCCGCGCGGTGCCGAACACCCGGACGAAGCGGGCGGTACCCGTCAGGTTGACGGTCTGTGTGCCGCCGGTGCCGCCCGCCGTGGCGAACGCGGTGGTCCAGGTGCTGGCGTCGGTGGAGAGTTGGATCTCGAAGGAGCGGCCGAACGCCGCCTCCCAGGTGAGCACGACCTGTTCGATTGTCGCGGTGGCGCCGAGGTCGACCTGGAGCCACTGCGGGTCGCTGAACGCGCTCGCCCAGCGGGTCGTCGCGTTGCCGTCCACCGCGGCGCCGGCCGGCGTGCCGGCGTTCTCGGTGGAGGAGGCGGTGGCCGGCTTGCCCTGGGAGAGCAGGACCGGCGCCGCGGCGGCGATGGGGGAGTTGAGCACCGTGAGGGTGGCGAGCGTGGTGGCCGTGACGGCGACCGCGCTCAGCAAGCGGGGAAGGGGAAGTCTCATGTTCTCGCCCGTCGGGAGAGGGTGCAGGGGAGGCTTCGGAACCGGTTCCGGAACCGGTTCCGGGCGCCCAACCAGCATTTAACAGCGGGGCAATCTGCCCGTCAACCCGCGAGTCTCGCGCTCAGGCAAGCGAGTCTCGCGCTCAGGCAACTGAGTTGCGCGCTCAGGCAACGCGCGGGCAACGCTCAGGGCGCGGAGTCGCGGATCACCAGGGAGGTGGGCACGATCAGCGGGGCATCCGGAAGGGGGTCGCCGGCCAGGTGGGAGAGCAGCATCGCCGCCGCCGCCTCGCCCATTTCCCGGGAGGGCTGCCGGACGGTGGTGAGCGGCGGCTGGACGTGCGCCGCGACCGGGATGTCGTCGAAGCCGACGATCGCGACGTCGCCGGGAACAGCGCGGCCGATTTCGCGCAGCCCGTCGAGCACCCCGACCGCGGTCAGGTCGTTGTGCGCGAACAGGCCGTCGAAGGCGACGCCGGAACCGAGCAGCTGGCGGATCGCGGCCAGCCCGCCCTGCCGGGTGAAGTCGCCCTCCACCAGCAGCCGCTCGTCGAACGCCACCCCGGCGTCGGCCAGCCCGACGCGAAACCCCGCGATGCGGTCCCTGGTGCAGCCGAACTCGGTCGGCCCGGAGATCATCGCCAGCCGGGTGCGTCCGGCGGCCAGCAGGTGCGCGGCGGCGTCCCGGGCGCCCTCCCGGTTGCTGGTCGCCACCGACGGGAAGCCCGGGTGGTAACCCCGGTCGTCGATCATCACCATGGGCAGCCCGGACTCGTGCAGCGTGGTGATGTAGCCCATCGCCTCCGGCGGTTCGATCAGCAGCAGCCCGTCGAAGGCGTTGGCCGACACGTGCCTGGCGAACTGGGTGAGCGAGTCGGCACCCCGGTTGACGGTGTTGAGCAGTAAGCCGTAGCCCTGCGCCTCGAGCACGTCGGCGACCCCCTGCAAGACGTCGCCGATCCATGGCCAGGTCAGGCTGGGCACCAGCATGCCGACCGTCTGGGTCCGCCCCCTGGCGAGGCCGACCGCCCGCGCGCTCGGCGCGTAGCCGGTCGCGGCGATAACCTCACGAACCCGGATCGCGGTGGCCGCGTCCACGTCCCCCTTGTTGTTCAGGACCCGGGACACGGTCGTCTTGCTCACCCGGGCCCGACGGGCAACCTCGGCGATCGTGACCCGCATGCTCCCCGCCTCGAAGTCCGGACTGCGAGATCAGGATAGTGGCATCGGCGGTCCAGCCCCGGCAGGACGAGCCGACCGGCTCAATCCGGCCAACCGGCAGCTGCGGTTCCCGCCGGGAAGTGGCAGCCTGATGGGGTGAACGGCCAGGACGGCCTGCGCACCACCCGCCGCCGCGTGCGGACCGGGGCGTTGGTGGCCGTGTTGCTGGCCGGACTGGCAATTCCGCTGCTGCGCCACCAGCTCGGGCCCGCGCCGGACGAGCCGCCGGGCCCGGCTCCGGCCCCGGTCGGTCCGGACGTCGGCCGGAGCGAGCAGCCGATCGTCTACGACGTGGACCTGGTCGACGAGCAGCACGGGTTCGCGCTCTGGGGGCGGTGCACCAACGGCCGGGACTACCGCTGCGAGCGCAAGCTGCTGACCACGACGGACGGAGTCGTCTGGAACGCGCACCAGTTCGAGTCCGGCCGGCCGGACGGCCTGTCCGGCCGGGTGATCGCGATCAGTCCCGGCCGGGTGGTGCTGACCGGGCTCGACGCCGCCGACCGCCGGCTGTACAGCGCCGACAACGGGCAGACCTGGCAGCCCGTCTCGGCGACGCCGCAGCAGACCGTCACCCAGCTCCCGTCCGACGCGATCTTGGAGACCAGGTGCGTGGACACCGTGCACGACCTGGGTGAGTGCCGCAACCGGCGGGTGGTGGTCACCATGCCCGACTCGGGCCGGCGTGCGTGGCTGGCCGATCCGCCCGGGCTGGACGCGCCCGCGCCGCGGCAGCGTGCCGCGGCGGACGGGAGTTGGTGGGTGTCGGGCAAGGAGCCGGCGACCGGGCGGTGGGCCGCGGCGGCCAGCCGCGACGCCGGCCGGTCCTGGACGGTGACCGTGCTGCCGGTGCCGCCCGAGCTGATGCTGGATCGGTTGTCGCTGGCCGGCTCCGGCCGGGAGGTCTATGCCCTGGGCATCGGCTCGCTGGTCGGCGCGATGGAGCCGAACAACCTGCTGGCGATCTTCGGGAGCACGGACGGCGGGCACACCTGGGCGCAGACCTGGCGGGCGGACGGGCGGCCCCCGCGCACCCTCGGCGGCGAGGCGATCGTCACCGCGGACGGCGCGCTGTACGTGCCGCCGGCCGACGTCGGTCCCGGCTACCGCAGCCGGGACGGCGGCCACAGCTTCGACGTGGCGCTGGACGGTCCCCGCCTCACCTCGGTGCGCCACACCCGCGGCGGCTACCTCGCGGTCCCCACCGACCACCCCGGCCGTTACCTCAGCTCGCCGGACGGCGTGCGGTGGTCGGACGTGCCCCTGCCGTGAGCCGCGCGGGAGGCGGCGGGCTGGATCGACCGATGAGTTCCGCCCGGGCGGTCGTCTCAATCTGCACAGGAACCGACAACCGGAGGCGAAACCGATGACCGAGCGCGAGCCCGTCGAGGTGACCAACTTGGACCGGTACGGAAACGCGGCGCTGCCGTGGAGCCGGCCGAGCGAGCAGTTTGCCGGTGCGACGGGACCGGACCTGGCGTACTTCCTCAGTACCTGTGGCCACGACGGCCGGCCGCACTCGACCGGGATCGGCGCGCTCTGGGACGACGGCGATCTCTATTTCGTCAGCGGGCCGGGGACGCGCAAGTCCCGCAACCTCGCGGCCAACCCGGCGTGCGCGGTCTCGGTGCGGCTGCGTGGAATCGACCTGGTCCTCGAGGGCGAGGCGGTGCGAGTGACCGAGCCGGCCACGCTGGAGCGGCTGGCCGCCCGATACCGGGACGGTGGGTGGCCGGCCGAGGTGTCCGGCGCCGCGTTCACCGCCCCGTTCAACGCCCCGAGTGCCGGTCCGCCGCCCTGGCAGCTCTACCGGTTGGTGCAGCGGACGGCATTCGGCGTGGCCACCGAGGAGCCGCACGGCGCGACCCGCTGGCGCTTCTGATCAATTTGTTACCCCTTTCGGGGGCCTACCCGTAACTCCGGCGGCATTCCCACCGAGCTAGTAGGCATCGTCGCCTGATGAGAGGGAGTGGACATGCGTTATCGTCCGATTGGCACCGATGCGGAGGATCAGCGGCTCGGCCGTTTCATTCCCGATGACTGGCGTCACGTCGAGCGTTACCCGATCACCGCGTTGGCTCCCGAGGCGCGGCCCAGCCGTACTCCGGTGGTGATCGGGGTGAACTGGTACCGGGAGTTCGACCAACCGGAGAAGGACGCGACCAGTGGCGAGTTCTTCATCGCGAAAGGCGGGGCGAAGTCGCTCACGCAGGTTCGCGGCGGCCACTGTGTGTGCCTGGAGCCGGGTGGGTCGCAGGACAAGGACCGCAACTACTCGTTCTACAACCAGGGTCAGGAAGGTGCCTGCGTCGGATTCGGCTGGTCGCGCTGCATGACCCTGCTCAACCACGGCCAGTACTACGCCGCGCGCTGGTTGTGGGATCGCTCCAAGGAGCAGGACGAGTGGCCGGAGACCAAGCCGGGCGACAACAACGGCACGTCGGTCCGCGCCGCCGCCGAGGTCCTTGTGGCGAAGGGTCATGTGGACTGGAAGAAGGCGTTCGCCGACGACGACTACCTGACCCGCGGCGGCTACGAGGCCGATCTCAAGGATGGGCTCGCGGTGTTCCGCTGGGCGAAGACCGTCGACGACGTGCACAAGGCACTCGGCAACGAGCGGGCCGACGCACTCGGAGCGGTGCCGATTCTCAATTCCTGGGGGCCCGGTTATCCGCACCGCACCTATCTGCCCGATGAGGTACTGCAACGGTTGATCGACGAGGACGGCGAGGTCGCCATTCCGACCGACCGTTGAGTCAGCTGGTCGTGTAGGAAACCCTGGTGTACGGCGCGTTGCACTGGGGTGAGCACTGGCTGGGCAGGGCGAAGGTGTAGACGCGGCCACCATTGACCAATGCGTCGTTCACGTCTCGCACCCTGATCTGGAACTGGGTTCCCATGGTCGCGGTCGGGGCGAGAATGTAGGACTGGCCCATGTCGCCGTTCATCTTCGCCGCCTGCCAGGTGCCGCCCGCGAAGTAGTCCACGCCGTGGATGCCGTTGGCCAGGTGTGAGATGGACACGGCGCCCCACCAGGTCTGCGCCCCTTGCAGGAACCCGATCGCGAGATCGCCGGTGTAGTTCGGCGCGGGCACGAACGACCAGGACACGTGCCGGTTGTTCCAGTTGTTCGGGAACAGGTCGCCGACCGGGACGCCACCGCGCAGGAACCGGTTGAGCGAGTCCTTGGCCAGGTCGAGGTGGTTCGGGTCGTCTCGACACCAGGCGTTGGCGTCCCCGCAGCTGTCCGCGACCAGCATGGTCAGTGCGGCGCCGTTGAAACTGTCGGAGACCCAGGAACCGTTGCGGCAGAACGGTTGGTTCGGCGCGCCGTCGTTGGTCCCGGTGCACCGGTCACCGATCGTCACCTGTACGTACCGGCCGCAGTTGCGTCCGTTGTCCCACAGCCCGATCTTGCCGGCCTGCGCGGGCGGAATGGGCCGGGGGTAGAAGTTGTAGTCGCGCGGCGTGTTGAACACGTTGAGCGCGACGAAGTCCTGGCTGTCCAGCGCCGGCTGGGGGAGCCCACAGCCGCCGTAGGGCTGGCCGAGCCCGTCGAAGTGGGTCGCGTTCCCGGTGACAGCTTCGGCCGCGGGCGCGCCCGTCGCCGGCACCGGGAACGCCGCCGCCAGCAGTGCGGCGCAGGTCAGCAGGGCAGCCCGAGCGAGCCGCCGCCGACGGCGATGAACCACCATGTTCAATCCCCTGTTCAGCCCTGTGGTTAGTCTGACTGGGAGCGCTCCCAGAATATCGGTTAAGGTCCTGGCCCGCTAGTGCTCTTGGCACTAGCCTCGGAACCAGACTGAACCGGTTAACCGGACAGGGAGGTCCCCACCATGACTGGTCTGACAGTGCGCCGGCGAACGGCATTACTCGCGGCCGCCTTGACCGTGGTGCTCACCGCCGCCGGCTGCGGCGATGCGGTTACCCCGGCGAGCGGGGCGAACCCCCTGCTCACGGTGTACAACGGAGCGAGCGGCCAGTTCACGCTGAACTTCAACCCGTTCGCTCCGGTGCCGCTCGGTCCGACCCGCGGCATGATCTACGAGACGCTGATGTTCGTGAACCTGGCCAAGGCCAGCGACGTTCGGCCGCACCTCGCGGAGAGCTACGAATGGGGCTCGGACGGCAAGTCGCTCACCTTCACCATCCGCAAGGGGGTGAAGTGGTCCGACGGCAAGCCGCTGACCGCCGACGACGTGGCGTTCGTCTTCAACCTGAACAAGGACAACGCGAAGGTCAACACCGCGTCGGTGCCGTACGCGGGCGCGACCGCGACCGACGAGACGCACGTGACGGTCACCTTCACCCGAGCCGCGTACACCTACTTCTGGTACGTGGCCGGCAAGACGTTCATCGTGCCCAAGCACATCTGGACCGGGGTCGCCGATCCGGCCACCGACACCAACGGCAACCCGGTCGGCTCCGGGCCGTACAAGGTCAAACAGTTCAGCGCGCAGAGCATCGACCTCGAGAAGAACCCGGACTACTGGCAGGCCGGCAAACCGAAGATCAACAACATTCGGTTCGTCAGCTTCACCGGCAACGAGGCGGCGCTCAACGGGTTGCTGGCCAACCAGATCGACTGGGAGGGGGGGTTCATCGCCGACATCGACAAGGTCTACGTCGCGCGCAACCCGAGCGCCAACAAATACCTCAACACCCCGCAGTTCATCACCGTGTTCGTGGCCAACCTCGACCAGGGTCCGGCGAGTGATCCGGCCGTGCGCAAGGCGATCTACGCCGCGATCGACCGCGACCAGGTGAACAAGCTCTCGTTCAGCGGCTACGACACCCCCGCGTCGCCCGGCCTGCTGCTGCAGCCGCGGGACCAGAAGTGGGCCACCTCCGACGTGCCGGCCAGCACCCCGGCGCCCGATCCGGCCAAGGCGGAGGACCTGCTCAAGCAGGCCGGCTACGCCAAGGGTGGCGACGGCATCTACGCCGGTTCCAAGGGAAAGCTGTCCATCAAGGTCAAGGTGGTTTCCGGGTACAGCGACTGGATCAGCGCACTCCAGGTGATGAAGCAGCAGCTGGCCAAGATCGGCATCGAGCTGCAACCCCAGGAGGAGTCGAAGAACGCCTACGACACCGACATGGAGAACGGCACGTTCGACATGGTGGTCACCAACATCTACGGCGGCCCGGAGCCGTACTACCTGTACAACGACTTCCTCAACAGCGCCAACACCAAACCGGTCGGCCAGCGGGCGCTGCACAACTTCGCCCGGTTCCGCAGCGCGGCGGTGGACCAGGCACTGGTCACCATCGGCGCGACCAACGACGAGGCAACCAAGAAACAGGCCTATGCCACCATCCAGCGCGAGGCGGCCGGCCAACTGCCGTACATCCCGATCGGGCAGTCGAGCACGCTGACCGAGTTCAACGGCGGCAAGTTCAAGGGCTGGCCCACGATGGACAACCTGTACGCACTGCCGATGCCGTTCACCGAGCCGGACCTCGGCATCGTGGTGGCCAACCTCGAGCCCGCCTGATCCGGCGACATGCGCTACCTGCGCCGGAAGCTGGTTTTCTACCTGGTCGCCGCGTGGGCCGCGGTCACCGTGAACTTCGCGGTGCCGCGGCTCATGCCGGGTAGCCCGGTCGACGGACTGCTGCGCCACATGGAGCAGGCCGGCGGCGGGGTCATGACCCCGGAGACCCGGCACTCCGTGGAACTGCTGCTCGGCTACGGCGCCGACCAGCCGTGGTGGCAGCAGTACCTCGGCTATCTCGGCAGCCTGGCCCGGGGCGATCTCGGGGTGTCGGTGACCTACTTCCCGTCCTCGGTCTCGCAGGTGCTGGCCCAGTCGCTGCCCTGGACCGTGGTGCTGATCGGGGTGTCCACGCTGCTCGCGTTCGTGCTGGGCATCGGGCTCGGGGTGGTGGCCGGTTGGCGGCGCGGCACCTGGCTGGACTCGGTGCTGCCGGCGACCACCTTCCTGGCCGCCATCCCGTACTTCTGGCTCGCGCTGATCCTGCTGTTCCTGTTCGGACTGACGCTGCGCGTGGTGCCGATCTCCGGTGGCTACGACTACGACACCCACATCGGCTTCAACGCGCCGTTCCTTGGCTCCGCGGTGGCGCACGCGCTGCTGCCCGCGGCCACCATCGTGATCAGCTCGGTGGCCGGCTGGTTGATGGGCATGCGCAACATGATGGTGTCCACCATGGCCGAGGACTACGTGCTCACCGCGGAGGCCAAGGGACTGCGCCCGCGCCGGGTGATGCTGATCTACGCGGCCCGCAACGCGGTGATCCCCAGCATCACCGGGTTCGCCATCTCACTCGGCTTCGTGGTGAGCGGGTCGCTGGTGACGGAGGTGGTGTTCTCCTATCCCGGGGTGGGGTTCGCGCTCCTCCAGGCGGTGCAGTCCAACGACTATCCGCTGATGCAGGCCATCTTCCTGGTGATCACGCTGGCGGTGCTCGGCGCGAACCTGCTGGTGGACCTGCTGCACGCGGTGATCGATCCCAGAACGAGGCACTAAATGACGAGGTGCAGTCGATGAGTATCAGCGCACTCGCCGTGCCGGAACTGGCCGGCCCGGCACGGCAGCAGCGTCGCCGCTGGCGCCCGCCGAGATCCGGGAAGTTGCTTGCCGGCCTGGTGATCGTGGTCTTCTTCCTGCTGCTCGGCTTCGTCGGCCCGCTGTTGACCGGCGATCCCAACGCGATCAGCAACGACGGGCTGACCGCGCCGTCCGCCCACCACTGGCTGGGCACCACGCAGAGCGGGCAGGACGTGCTGGCCCAGTTGCTCGCCGGCGCTCGCGGCTCGATCACCATCGGGTTCCTGATCGGTGTGCTCGCCACCGTGCTCTCGGTGCTGGTCGGGGTGACCGGCGGCTACCTCGGCGGTCGGATCGACGAGTCGTTCTCCCTGTTCACCAACGTGATCCTGGTGATTCCCGGCCTGCCCCTGGTGATCATAGTGACCGACTACATCGCCGAGCGTGGCGTGCTCACGGTCGCGCTCACCATCACCATCACCAGTTGGGCGGCCTCCGCCCGGGTGCTGCGCGCCCAGACGTTGTCGTTGCGGGAGCGGGACTACGTGCGCGCGGCGCGGGCCAGCGGGGAGCGCGGCTGGCGGATCATCCTGGTGGAGATCCTGCCCAACCTGCTGCCGGTGATCGCCTCCCAGTTCATCTTCGCGATCATCTTCGGCATCCTGTCCGAGGCCGCGCTGTCCTTCCTCGGCCTCGGTGGTTCGGACCACCTGACCTGGGGGACCATGCTCTACTTCTCCTGGAACGCCCAGGCGCTCGCGCTCGGCGCCTGGTGGTGGTTCGTGCCACCCGGCCTGGCCATCGCGCTGCTCGGGTCCGGCCTTTCCCTGATCAACTTCAGCTTCGACGAGGTCATCAACCCGAGGTTGCGAACGGCGGCCGCGTCATGACCGGCGCCGCGCTGCTGACCGTCGAGGGGCTGTCCGTGCGCTACGGCGGCCGGCATCCGGTGGCCGCCGTGTCCGAAGTGGACTTCGAGCTGCACCGGGGCGAGATTCTGGGCCTGGCTGGGGAGAGCGGATGTGGAAAGTCCACGCTGGCCTACGCGGTGAACCAGCTGCTCCGGCCGCCGGCGGAGGTCGTCGCCGGCTCCGTCACCTTCCGCGAGCCGGACGGCCCGCCGGTGGACGTGTTCGCGCTCCGCGGCGAGGACCTGCGCCGGTTTCGCTGGAAGAAGATCGCGATGGTGTTCCAGGGGGCCATGAACGCGCTCAACCCGGTGCTCAACGTGCGCGCGCAGTTGGAGGACGTGCTGGAGGCGCACCAACCCGGGCTGACCCCGGTGCAGCGGCGCAGGCGCTGCGCCGAGCTGCTCGAGCTGGTGGGGGTGGACCAACGCAGGTTGCGGGCGTTCCCGCACGAGCTCTCCGGCGGCATGCGGCAGCGGGTCACGATCGCCATGGCGCTCGCCCTGCGCCCCGCGGTGCTGGTCATGGACGAGCCGACCACAGCGCTCGATGTCGTGGTGCAGCGCGACATCCTCGCCGAGATCGGCCGGCTGCGCGCCGAGCTCGGCTTCGCCGTGCTGTTCATCACGCACGACCTGTCGCTGCTGCTGGAGATCAGCGACCGGATCGCGATCATGTACGCCGGCCGGATCGTGGAGCAGGCCACCGCTGGCGAACTGCTCGACATACCGAGACACCCGTACTCGGTCGGCCTGCTCAGCTCGTTTCCGAGCATCACCGGCCCGCGGCGGGACATGCACGGCATTCCCGGCCGCCCGCCGGACCTGTCCGACCCGATCGACGGGTGTGCCTTCGCGCCGCGCTGCCCCTACGCCAAGCAGGTCTGCGTGGAGCTGCGCCCGGTGCTGGTCAGCCGGGGCGGCGGCCTGGTCGCCTGCCACGCGCACCACCCGCCGGTCTACGGCCCGACGCCGGAAGCCTTGCTGCGCGGCGAGTTCCGGCCGCAAGCCAGTCCGGAGGAGGTGCGCTGGTGACCACCGCGCTCGAGGTTCGCGAGCTGGTCAAGGACTTCCAGCTCGGCCGGGAGCGGGGCCGGCGCCGGGTGCTGCGCGCGGTCGACGGGGTGTCCTTCGACCTGGTCGCCGGGCAGACCTTGGCGCTGGTGGGGGAGAGCGGTAGCGGCAAGTCGACCGTCGCCGCCATGCTGGCCCAGCTGGTCAAGCCGACGGCCGGTCGGATTCTCCTTGACGGCCAACCGGTCGGCACTCGCGGCGGCGCGCTTCGCCGCTACCGGGAGCAGGTCCAGATCGTGTTCCAGGACCCGTTCGCCTCACTCAACCCGTTCCACACCGTCGACCACCACCTGCGCCGGCCACTGCGCATCCACCACCCGGCCGGCTCCCGCGCCGAGATCGACGCCCGGGTACACGCGCTGCTGGAACGGGTCAACCTGGTGCCACCCGGACGGATCGCCGCCAAACACCCGCACGAGCTCTCCGGCGGGCAGCGGCAGCGGGTGGCCATCGCACGGGCCCTCGCGCCCCAGCCGCGGATCCTGCTCGCCGATGAGCCGGTGTCCATGTTGGACGTCTCCATCCGGCTGGAGATCCTCAACCTGATCGACCGGCTGAAGGACGAGGATCACCTGGCCGTCCTGTACATCACCCACGACCTGGCCACCGCCCGGCATTTCGCCAGCCGGGTGACCGTGATGTACCGCGGCACGATCGTCGAGACCGGGCCGTCGGACGCGGTGATCCTCGGCCCTCGGCATCCCTACACCCAACTGCTGGCCACCGCCGCGCCGGATCCGCGCCGCCGGGCCGTCGCCGGGCCACTGTCGCCGCCGTCTGCGCCGGCCGCACCGATGACCGGTGGCTGCCCGTTCCGGCACCGCTGCCCGTCCGTCATGGCCACCTGCGCCCAGGTGCCGCCGATGCTCCCCGTCGGACCGGAGCACGCGGCCCGGTGTTGGCTCTACGGTGATCTCTCCGCGAACGACGGGCCAGTAGCCTGGTAGCCGACACTGGCGGAAGGAGCGCACGTGCGCTTTGCGATCAAAACCAGGCCCCAGCACACCACCTGGGCCCAGATTCGGGACGTGTGGGTGGCCGCCGACGACATCGACCTGTTCGAGTCGGCCTGGAACTGGGACCACTTCTACCCACTCAGCGGCGACTTCGCCGGGCCGAACCTCGAGGGGTGGTCCATGCTGGCCGCGCTGGCCCAGGCGACCCGCCGGATTCGGCTCGGTTGCCAGGTCACCGGGATGATCTACCGGCACCCAGCGGTACTGGCCAACATGGCGGCGACGGTGGACATCATCGCCGAGGGCCGGCTGGAGTTGGGGCTCGGCGCGGGCTGGAACCAGATGGAGTGCGACGCCTACGGGATCGCACTGCCACCGCTGCGCGAGCGGTTCGACCGGTTCGACGAGGGGGTCGAGGCGATCGTCGGGCTGCTCGGCAACGCCACCACCACGCTCGAAGGGCGCTACGTCCGGCTCACCGAGGCACGCTGCGAGCCGAAGCCGGTGCAGCGGCCGCACCCGCCCATCACGGTCGGCGGCCGGGGGCCGAAGCGGACCCTGCGCACCGCCGCGCGCTGGGCACAGCAGTGGAACGTGATCACTGGCGGGGTCGAGGACTGGTTGGCGCTCAAGGAGGTTCTCGTCGGGCACTGCGCTGACCTCGGCCGCGATCCGAACGAGATCACCTGCTCGGTGAACGTGCGGCTGGACGAGGAGAAGGACCGGGCCACGAGCATCGCCGAGGCGGTCGAGGCGGCGGCCGGCTACCGCGACGCAGGCGTGGACCTCGCCGTGCTGAACCTCCCGATCGGTGCCGAACCCGACATCCTCGACCCGCTCGCCGAAGCCCTCGCCCCGCTGGCCGGCTGATCAGCGGGTCGGCCGCGGGCCGTAGCTGCGTTCCAGCTCGGGACGGTCGAAGGCGGCCGAGTCCTCGACGTTCTTCGAGCCGATGGCCCGGTCCTTGTTCGCCGGGTCGTTGTCCGGGTTGTTGCTACCGGTCACGTCGCCGGTTGGTGGGTTCGCGGCGGAGTAGACGGTGACCACGAGGTGGCCGACCTTGGCCGGAGCGAGCCAGAAGTCTCGCACCGCGAGGTCGATGGTTCGTTGCACGTCCGCCGCGGTGGCCGACTCGGCGCGCAGCACGGTCCGGATTCGCAGGTGCTGGCCGAGGTCGAGGCCGTGCTCATAGCGGTAGGCCGCGTCACCGACGCCCGGTTGGGCCTTGAGGTCGGCGACGATGTGCGCGCCGAGGTCGTCTACCTCCTTGTCGTAGCTGACCCCCTGGCCGCCGCAACCGGCGAGTCCCACCAGCAGCACCAGAAGGAGCCATCTGACCGTCACTTGCGGACCACCGTGTACTGGTGCGTCTGCACCGACACCGCGCCGGTGAACACCGTGGCGCCGTCCCGGAAGCGCGCCACGGACGGGTCGGTGCTCGCGTCGAGTTGGTGCGCCGCGTCGGCATAGTTGTGGGTGATCGCGTGGTTGCCGCCGACCGTGCCGGACTGGTTGTCGAACATCACCGTGGTGCGGTTGTCGCTGGCCGGGTTGTCCGAGGCGTCGAGGTGCGCGACGACGTCGCCGCTGTTCTCCAGCGAGAGCATCTGCACCCCGTCGGGCACCGGCATCCGCCCGACCGGCGAGCCCGCGGTCATCACGTGCGTCACGTGGAACTCTCCGCTGGTCACGAAGTCGTTGGCGGCTCTGGCCGCGACCATGCCGCCCTGGCTGTGCCCGACCAGCATCACCGGGTCGTTCGGCCCGATGCCGGCCCGCCGCATGGCGTCCTCGAGCCCCTTCTGGAGCACCGTCTCGTTGCCCGCCATGGCGTCCACATTGGTGCCGAAGTCGTTGGCGCTGCCGCCGTCCCGGCCGGGCAGGTTCCATACCCTCGTCCCCGGGATGTCCACGATGTAGGCGACCCGGCCGTCCGCGCCGACCACCTTGCGCACGTCGATGTTGCTCTCCGTGCCGTTGCGGTGGCCCAGACCGTCCATGACGTCGCCGAGCCCGTGCGGCGGCGTGGCGCCGGTCGGGTCGATCCCGTTGTCGGCCACGCTCGGCTCGCCGTCCGGGTAGGCCGCGGCCGTGATGTCCATCAGGGCGGCAAGGTCCATCGGCAGCCCGAGCGAGCTCAACATGCCGGGGGACATCCCGATCAGCTGGTCCACCATGCCCGGGTGCTCGACCAGGTAGCGCTGCCAGTCGCCGTCGTAGTTCAGGTAGACGTCCGCGGCGATGGGTCCGCCCGCGCCGAGTGCGGTCAACGCGGCCGTGGCCGGGCTGGACGTGACCGCCGCGCCCTCCATCCACCGCACGGCGTCGATCGCCTTCGCGTTGAGCTGGTCAACCTGGTGGTACGCGGCGGAAGTGGCGCGCAGGGTGACGCCGCGCAGGCCAACGGCGGCTGATCTCACGGTCAGTCCGGTTGGCCCGTCCAGCGCGCCGAGCAGCGCCGCCTCGAACCGCGCCGCGCCGGCCGGATCCAGCAGCGCCGAGGCGATCACGTTGGGGTCGGCCAGAAAGCGCTGGCAGCCCGCGGACACGCCGAGCAGCTCGGCGGACACGTCGTCGGTCAGGTCGCCCATCGCGGCCAGGTCCTCGAGTCGGGCCTCCACACCGGCCGCGCCGCCGCTGACCCGCAGGTTCGTCACGCCGGGTCCGGTGCCGTCAGCCATTGCTCAACGCCTCCGCGACATAGGGAGCGACCCAAACGCCCAGATCGGTGCGGTCGACGGGTTCCAGGCGCACCAGCCGGCGCCCGGCCGGGTCGGGTTCGGGCCGGATGCCGGACCAGCCGGCGTCGGTGTGCAGCCAGGTCACCCGCGCGGCCCGCACGGTGTCTGCGTCGGACAAGCCGTCGGACAAGCTGTCGGGCAAACCGTCCGCCATCCGGACGGTGACCAGGCAGACCAGCCCGCCGTCTGTCCGCTCGGTCACCCGCTTCGCCAGCGCGGCTTCCTCGGGCGAGAGGGCCAGCCCGGCGAGCACCTCGGCCGACGCGTCCGGATCGGCGTCCCGCAACAGCTCCGCCACGCCGAGCTCGTGCAGCGCGGCAAGCGGGACGGTGCCGGCCGGCGGTTCGGCCGCCTCGCCGTGGCCGAGGATCGCGAGAATGCCGGTGTCCTCTGCGGACACGACCGCGCGGGCCAGCTCCCGGCCGAGGTCGGTCGCGGCGAACAGGGAGAGTTCGACCCCGCCGTCCGCCAAGGCGAACAGCGACGCCCCGAGCGGGCCGGCCAGCGCGTGCAGGCCGTGTCGGCCCTCGGTGCCGATCGTCGTGGTGGTGTCCAGCATGACCTGCGGGCGGGCCAGGATCTGGAGGTTCATCGCCACCGAGGGATGAACGGCGAGCAGGTCCCCGTCGCCGCGCAACACGCCGCGTTCAGCCAGTTCGGCCGGCACCGCGCCGGCTTCGGCGTTCGGCTCCGGTTCCCAGCCGGGTGGCATGCGCAGCGCCAACCGGCCGGCGAGGTAGGCGTACTCCGCGGCGGACAGCGTCAGCCGGTGCGGGGCGGTGGTGGGTGGGGTGGTCCGCGAGGTCACTTCAGCACCCCCTCGGCCCGCATGAAGGTCCCGACGTCCAGCCAGGCCTTGTCGCCGGTTGGCGGCAGGTTGCCCGGCTGGTGCGGCCAGTTCTGCCAGGGTGGCTCGGGTGGCCCCGACGGGTCGCCGCCGATGCCGAGCACGTTGCCGACCGTGTCCACGACCTGCCCGACCGCGTGCTTGAAACTGTCCACCGCCTGATTGAACCGGTCGATGGCGGAGTTGAACCAGCCGACCACCGCGTCCTCGATCCGGCCGATCAACGCGATCGTCTCGCGGACCTCCTGGGCGTGCTTGCGCAGCAGCGCGGCCGCCTCGTCGATGCGGCCGGCCACGTCGTCGAGGTCTCGGCGGTCACCGTGCACGGTCTCGCGGCAGCGGTCGGCGGCCACCGACTTCCACCGCATCGCCCCGGCCCTGGTGTCCAGTTCGTTGGCCCGCCCGCGCACCTGCTCGGCCCGCTGTTCAAGCTGTCCGGCGATCCGGTCGAGCTCGTCGGGATCTCCGTACCAGGACATCGAACCCCCACAGGGTGGCCGGACGGCACAGGGTTGCCGAGAGAGCAGACGCACGGGTGTCCCGGTTCGTTCCGATCCGGCCGAAACCCGTCGAGGTTCAGGTACCGTGCGCCCATGTCGCAACCGGGTGACCCGTACCGCGGGCCGCAGCAGCCCCGCCGGCCGCAGCAGCCTTACCAGCGGCCGCGGCCGTACCAGGGGCAGGGGCAACGGTATGAGGGGCAGCGGTACGAGGCGCCGCGATACGAGGCGCCCCGGCGCCCGGAAACGCCGTGGTACGACGAGCCGCTGGACAACGAGCCGCAGGGACACCAACCACCGAGGCGGTATGAGGAGGCGCGGCAGTACCGGCAGCCGGCCGCCCGACCCCCCGCGGCCCGCCCGCCGGGCGAACCACGCCCGGTGCCCCGACCGGCCGCCGGACCGCGGCGGATCCCGGGGCTCGGCCTGGTGCTCACCGGGTTGAGCCTGGTCGTGCAGGTGCTGAGCCTGTTCGTGTTGCCCTGGGTGCGCTACGACGCGGCGTCGCCCGTGTCGTTGTCGATGCCGAACCTGTTCGACGCGGCCAAGGACTTCGGCGCGCACGGCTTCGGCGCCTGGTACGTGGTGCTGTTCAGTTACCCGCTGGCCGCCCTCGGCATCGTGCTTGCCCTGGCCACGGTGCTCGACTCGGTCGTGCTCAAGGTGCTCTGGGGCGGCCTGACCGTGATCGGGCTGGGTGTGCTGGTGCTGCGCTTCGGGCTGGGGCCGTTCGCCGGGGTGGTGGTCGGGGACAAGGAGTTGAACTTCACCAGGCTGGAGCTCACCACGGCGGTGATCGCCGTTGCCGCGCTGGTCGTGGTCATCTTCATGCTGAAGACCGCGCTGTCCATGTTCCGCCGGATGGCCGGGCTGATCCTGCTCGGGCTGGCCGGTTTACACATCTGGGCCGTGGTCGACCTCGTGAAGGGTTCATCGGCGGAGCTGGGGGTCGGCGCGTACGGCCCGGCGGTCGGCTACGTGCTCGTCGCGGTCGCGGCGTTCCTCGGACCGCGCCGGTTGCCCGGAGTCTGATCGAAAGTTTCGGCATGTCTCCCGCAAACGCTGTTGGTGCATAAGCGGTCTTGCCTGGTGTGACCCATGGCACATAGGCTCGTGTCCCGAGAATACCGGTTTCCATTCCGAAACTTTCGAAGGACATCCCATGCGGACCCCGACCCGCGTGTGGATCGCCGGCTTGGCGCTGTCCGGGCTGCTCGTGCCCGGCGCCCCGCTCGCGCCCACCGCAAGTGCGGACAATGCCGTCGTCGCCGGCTACGACTTCGAGGACGGCACCACCCAGGGCTGGTTCGGCCGGGGGAGCGCGGCCGTGACCGCCACCACGGAGTCGGCCAACGGCGGCACGCACGCGCTGCGCACCACCGGCCGCACCGCGAGTTGGAACGGACCGAGCGTCGAACTGGCGGCGAAGCTGCAAACCGGCGCCACCTATGCCGTGTCCGTCCATACGCGACTGATCACCGGCACGGCGGCGTCCACCCTGCAACTGACCGTGCAGCGGCAGCCGGTCGGCGGCGGAGCGACCGCGTTCGACTTCGTGACCAATGGGGCGGTGACCGATGCCGCCTGGGTGGAGCTGCGCGGAAGTTACACGGTGCCAACGGAGTCCTCGCAGTTGCAGCTGTATGTGGAGACGGCGAACGAGACCGCGGGCTTCGACCTGGACGACGTAACCGTGACGCTCACCGCGCCGCCGCCGGGCGGCCCGCCGGACGAGGCCGACATCGCCAGCGACTTCGAGGACGACACCGCGCAGGGTTGGGTGCCGCGGATCGGCTCGGAGACGCTCGCGGTCAGCACCGCCGACGCGCACGGCGGCACCCACAGCCTGGCCACGACCGGTCGCGCCGGGACGTTCTACGGGCCGGCGCGCAACCTGCTCGGCCGGGTCACCAAGGGAAAGCAGTACAACTT
This sequence comes from Labedaea sp., assembly GCA_045806965.1. GTDB lineage: Bacteria > Actinomycetota > Actinomycetes > Mycobacteriales > Pseudonocardiaceae > DASYTH01. The sequence goes on from JBJMIG010000001.1 coordinate 107,367, forward strand.
CTCGGTCTGGGTGAAGCTGCTACCCGACCAGCCCGCGTCCGACCTGCGGATGAGCATCGAGCGGAGGACCGCGGGCACTCCCTCGTTCCAGACGGTGGCCAGTGCCGCCGGGGTGACCTCGGCCGCCTGGGTGCGGCTGGCCGGCTCGTTCACGCTCGGGGTGGATGTCGACTTCCTCACCGTATACGTGGAGACCGCGAACGGCACCGCCTCGTTCTACCTCGACGACTTCGCTCGCACGTTCGTCCGGCCCAAGCCGATCGAGCAGGACATCCCGTCGCTCAAGGACGTGTTCGCCGACGACTTCAAGATCGGCACCGCGGTGACGCCGAGCAACACCCTTGGCGTGCACGCCGAACTGATCGAGAAGCACTTCAACTCGATGACACCGGGCAACGCGATGAAGTGGGACGCGACCGAGCCGGCCGAGGACCAGTTCAACTTCGGTGACGCGGACGCTGTCGCGAACTTCGCCTCGGCACAGCACATCGGGCTGCGCGGGCACACGCTGGTCTGGCACAGCCAGGTCCCGGCCTGGGTGTTCCAGCACCCCGACGGCACCGACCTGACAAGTAGTCCGGCGGACAAGGCGTTGCTGCTGCAACGGATCACCAACCACATCCGCGGGGTTGCCGGGCGCTATGCCGGGCAGATCTACGCCTGGGACGTGGTCAATGAGGTGGTCGACGAGGCGCAGCCGGATGGCTTGCGGCGCAGCAGGTTCTTCGAGATCGCGGGGCTGGACTACATTCGAGTGGCGTTCCAGGTGGCGCGCCAGGTGGCCCCGCAGGCGAAGTTGTACCTCAACGACTTCAACACCGAGTACCCGCGCAAGCGCGCCGCGGTGTTCGACCTGGTCCGCCGGCTGCGCGCGGAGGGCGTGCCGGTGGACGGCATCGGCCATCAGCTGCATGTGAACGTCGAGCGGCAGCGGATCGGTGAAATTGAGCAGAGCATCGTCCAGTTCGCCACGCTCGGCGTCGAGCAGCAGGTGACCGAGCTGGACATCAGCACGTACACCAACTTCGTCGAGTCGGTTACCACCGTGCCGGCGGAGACGTTGGCGTTGCAGGGTTATCGCTACCGCGATCTGTTCGACATGTTCCGCCGGCACACCCGCGAGCTCAACTCGGTGACCGTGTGGGGCGTGGCCGACGATGGTACGTGGCTCAAGAACTTCCCGTTCCCACGCCTTGATCTGCCGCTGCTGTTCGATGAGCAGCTCCAGTCAAAACCGGCTTACTGGGGACTGGTCGACCCGTCCCGGCTGCCCGCGCTCAACCGGCAGCTGCCCGTGCCGAACGGGCAGGTGAGGGTCGACGGCCAGCGCGAGCAGGAGTGGGAGCTGCTGCCCGGCACGGATGTCAACTCGGCTTCGGGGGTCGGGGCCAACTTCGGAGTGCGTTGGGATGCGCACACGTTGTTCGTGGACGTGGAGGTGACCGACCGGCATCGTGATCTCGGGGATGCGGTGGAGATCTTCGTGGACCAGAACAATGGAAAGAGCCCGGCGTACCAGGCGGACGACGCCCGGTACCGGGTGTCCCGGTTCGGCCTGCACGGGCTCGGCTTCCGGGCGGAGACCCGGGAGGTACCGAACGGCTACCGCGTGGAGGCGGCGATCCCGCTGCGGCCGTCCGGCGCCACGGACCGAGCCGTCGGGTTTGATCTCCGGTTGCGGGACGGCAGGCGGTCGCCGATTTCGTGGAACGACAATCTGTCGGGGCAGGACAGCGACACCTCGCGGTGGGGCACCCTGACCCTGGTGCCGTCCGTGGCACCGGTCGAAGCCGTTCGGGGCACGCCGGTGATCGACGGTGTCGCGGACCGCTCGTGGTCGCGGGCCCGTTCGGTGGCCACCGACGTGCAGGTGATCGGCACCGCCGGGGCCCGCGCGGTGGCCAAGCTGATGTGGGACGCCGGCCACCTGTACGTGCTGGCCACGGTGACCGACCCGAACCTCGACGAGTCCAGCCAGAACACCTTCGAGCAGGACTCCATCGAGATCTTCGTCGATCCGGACAATTCCAAGAACGCCGGCTACAACGACGACGACGGTCAGTACCGGATCAGCTTCACCAACCGGCAGACCCTCTCGAGCAATTTCGACGCGTTCGCCATCGCCGACAACCTGCGCAGCGCAACTCGGCTGGTCCCGGGCGGATACGTCGTCGAGGCCTCGATCGAGCTGGACACCATTCACGCCCACCCCGGCTCCCTGGTGGGTTTCGACCTTCAGGTCAACGACGCGACCGCCGGCACGAGAACCGCCGCCCGCACCTACCACGACCCCACTGGCCTGTCCTATCTCAATACTTCCCGCTGGAGCGTGGCCAAACTGACCGGATGACCAGACGAATGTCTCCGTTCAGTGCCGGAGCACGTTGCGCATGGGTTTCTGTTGGGGGTCCACCCATTTTGGTGGTGTGAAGTAGGGGATACCACGTATTACGTGGATGGTCCATGGGGTGTTGTGCAGTGTTCGGTGGTGTCGGCGGCAGAGGAGAACCATATTTGACAGATCAGTTGTGCCGCCGTCCACCCAGTGATGGATGTGATGTGCGTCTGTCCAGCGGGCGGGTAGGTGGCATCCGGGAAACGCGCAGCCCCGGTC
>JBJMIG010000002.1:0-24067 GCA_045806965.1 Labedaea sp.
ACCTTGAAGTCCATGTCACCGAACGCGTCCTCGGCGCCGAGGATGTCGGTCAGCGCCACGTACTCCGTCTTCGGACCGGACCCGGTGTCGATGGTGTCGGAGACCAGGCCCATCGCGATGCCGGCCACCGGAGCCTTCAGCGGCACACCGGCGTTGAGCAGCGACAGGGTGGCTGCGCAGACCGAGCCCATCGAGGTGGATCCGTTGGAGCCCAACGCCTCCGAGACCTGGCGGATGGCATAGGGGAACTCCTCGCGCTTGGGCAGCACCGGCGCGATGGCCCGCTCGGCGAGCGCGCCGTGGCCGATCTCGCGCCGCTTGGGCGAGCCGACCCGGCCGGTCTCACCGGTGGAGTAGGGCGGGAAGTTGTAGTGGTGCAGGTAGCGCTTGTGCGTCTCCGGCGACAGCGAGTCGATCTGCTGCTCCATGCGCAGCATGTTCAGCGTGGTGACCCCCATGATCTGGGTCTCGCCGCGCTCGAACAGCGCCGAGCCGTGCGCCCTCGGCACCACCGCGACCTCCGCGCCGAGCTGCCGGATGTCGGTCAGCCCGCGGCCGTCGATGCGCACCTTGTCCCGCAGGATGCGCTGCCGGACCAGCTTCTTGTTCAGCGAGCGGAACGCCGCGCCGAACTCCTTCTCCCGGCCGGCGAACGCCTCGTCCTTGGCGAGCTGGTCGAGCACGGTCTGCTTGAGCGTGTCGAGCCGGCTCTCCCGCTCCTGCTTGCCGGCGATGGTCAGCGCCTGGGCCAGGTCGTCCGCCACCACCCGCTCGACCGCCTGGAAGACGTCCTCCTGGTAGGCCGGGAAGCGCGGGAAGGCCGCGGTATCCTTGGCCGCGGCGCCGGCCAGCTGCTGCTGGGCCTCGCACAGCGTCCGGATGAACGGCTTCGCGGCCTCCAGCCCGGATGCCACGGTCTCCTCGGTCGGCGCCTGCGCGCCACCGGCGATCAGGTCGATCACGCGCTCGGTGGCCTCGGCCTCGACCATCATGATCGCCACGTCGGCGTCCGAACCGTCGCCCTGGCTGACCACCCGGCCGGCCACGACCATGTCGAACACCGCGGACGCGATCTGCTCGTGGGTCGGGAACGCCACCCACTGGCCGTCGATCAGCGCCACCCGCACGGCGCCAACCGGGCCGGAGAACGGCAGGCCGGCGAGCTGGGTCGAGGCGGACGCGGCGTTGATCGCCACCACGTCGTAGAGGTCGGCCGGGTTCAGGCTCATCACCGTGACCACGACCTGGATCTCGTTGCGCAGACCGTCGGCGAAGGACGGACGCAGCGGACGGTCGATCAGCCGGCAGGCCAGGACCGCGTCGGTGGACGGCCGGCCCTCGCGGCGGAAGAACGCGCCCGGGATGCGGCCGACCGAATACATCCGCTCCTCGACGTCCACGGTCAGTGGGAAGAAGTCGAAGTGCTCCTTGGGCTGCTTGGACGCCGTGGTGGCGGACAGCATCATGGTGTCGTCGTCCAGGTAGGCAACGACACTGCCGGCGGCCTGGCGGGCCAGCCGGCCGGTTTCGAACCTGATCGTGCGCTTGCCGTAGGTGCCGTTGTCGATCACGGCGACGGTCTCGTGCACGCCAGGCTCGCTGAAGTCGGTCATCTATCTCCTCGTCTCTCCCGCAAGGCGCGCGCTCCCCAATGGCGCGGCACCGCCGGCGTTGTGCGCCGGGGTTCCTGCCCGAAGACGAGGCCGGTCTTCGATCGAAGTCCCCGGGGTGGATAACCCGGGGACCACTACCGAGGACCGGCGATCTGGTCCCCTGCGCGGCGCGCTTGCGATCTTTCGTTCGGTTATGTGGCGAGGGGAGTGATCGTCTCGATCACTCCCCTCCTAACACGGCTATCGGCGCAGCCCGAGCCGCTGGATCAGCGACCGGTAGCGTTCGATGTCCACCTTGGTCACGTAGTTCAGCAACCGGCGGCGACGGCCGACCAGCAGCAGCAGACCGCGGCGGGAGTGGTGATCGTGCTTGTGCACCTTGAGGTGCTCGGTCAGGTCGCTGATGCGCTTGGTCAACATCGCGACCTGGGCCTCGGGCGAGCCGGTGTCGGTCGAGTGCAATCCGTACTCGCCGAGAATCGTCTTCTTCTGGTCAGTGGACAGCGCCACTCGTCAACTCCTCGGATGTAGCTGTACCGTGCGGCCCCGCAGGTCAACGGGGTGAGACGGTCACGGCCGCCACGGACTGCAGCCGGACCCATCCGCAAACGTTACCAGGTGGTAAACACCGGTCGCGTACCGGGCGCGCCGGCCGCCGGCCGTCAAGTGATCTTGAGAGGGATCCGCTCGACCGCGGTGTAGACCGAGCCCTCCGGTCGCGGCCGGCTGGAGAACAGCACCAGTTCGCGCGGCATCCACCAGGGCCCGAGATAGTCGTCGAGCGCCTGCGCGGCGCGTTCGGCCATCGGGTTGCGGTCCGGGCCACGGCGCCAGCGGGCCACGGTGACATGCGGCCGGAACTCCTCCCCGGCGCCTTCCTCCGGTTGGGCCGCGGTGGCGACGGCGAGCACGGCGCGCTCGGCCGCGCTGTCGGCGGCGTCGACCCCGATCCAGAGGACGCCGGGGAAACCACCTGCCGAGGCCAGCCGGATCCGCGGCGCGACCAGGCCGCCCGCCCGGCGGCGTAACCAGGCGCCCCGCCGGTCGGCGTGCTCGCGGTTGCCGTAGAAGCCGAGCGTGATGTGCCAGCTGTCCGGAGCCATCCACCGCAATGCGTCGGCGTCGGGACGCACCTTGTCCAGACGCGTGCTGAGGTCTGCCGCCACGAACTCGGGCAGTTCGACCGAGGAGAAGAGTCGAGGCAACGTCAGCGCCACCCAACCAGCAGCGGACTCAGTGCCGACCCGCCCGGCGGAGCAGGTCGGCGAGATCGGGGAACTTGCCGGTGAGCAGGTCGGCGGCCGCGGACAGATCGGCCGCGTCGGCGATCCGGCGCAGCGCGGCGACCGCCACCCGGTCGTTGCGGCCGGCGTCGACCGGGAGGTTGTCCCTGGTCACCGACGGCTTGGAGGCACGAACCTCGTCCAGCGCCCGCTGCATGGCTTCGCGCTTGCCGGCCGCCACGTCGGGGATGAGCACGGTGCGCTCGAGCATGATCAATCGAGCCAGCACCGCCGGGTTGCCGATCTTGGCCCGCCGGCCGCTCATCACCTGGCTGAGCATCGGCGCGCTGATCCCGAGCACGTCGGCGAGGGTGGCCTGGGAGATGTCGAAAGCGACCACGAGCCGGCGCGCCCGGTCGCCCAGCGGTTCGCCATACCACTCGCGCTGTAACGCGAGGTTCCGCTGGACGACTTTGTGGTCCTCCACGCTCGCCTCTCCCCTGAACGCCCTCATCGCAGGTCAGTCCCCTGCATCTTGCCAGCCCGCCAACGCGGGCGTGGGGAATTCGGACAGTCGGCGCAATGGGCATGGTCCATTAAACCGATGGCGGTTCGGTGGTGAGGACCTCCCTGGTGCGCGCGACGTCGCGGTGCATCTGCTCGACGAGTGCCTCGCTGGAGGGGAACCGTTCCATGTCGCGCAGCCGCTGAACGAAGTCGATGGCGACGCGCTGGCCGTAGTAGTCGGCCTCGACGTCGAGCACGAACGCCTCGACCCGGCGCTCCCGGCCGGAGAACGTCGGGTTCGTGCCGACCGAGACCGCGGCCTTCAGCGGCCCGCTACCCGGCGCGCTGGACAGCGAGAACTCGCAGGCGTACACCCCGTCGGCGGGAACCGCGGCGAACCGGGGGGTGGACAGGTTGGCGGTGGGGAAGCCCAACTCGTGGCCGCGCCGGTCGCCGCGCACCACGATTCCTTCCAGCCGGTGCGGCCGGCCGAGCGCGGCCCGGGCGGCGCCGACGTCACCGGCGTCGATGCAGGCCCGGATGTAGGTGGAGGAGAAGGTGATCTCGTCGCCCGGCTGGGCGCTGGGCACGGTGACCAGCTTGGCACCCTCCGTCACGAAGCCGAACCGGTGCCCAAGTTGGCTCAACAGCGCCACGTTGCCCACGGCACGGTGGCCGAACGCGAAGTTCTCCCCGACCACGACGGCGGCCACGTGCAGCTTCTCGATCAGCACTTCGTGCACGAACTCGTCGGCGGGCAGTTTGGACAGCTCTGGCGTGAACGGCAGCACGCAGAACACGTCGATGCCCAGCGCCTCGACCAGCTCCGCCTTACGCCGCAACGTGGTCAGCTGCGCCGGGTGGCTGCCCGGCCGGACCACTTCGGACGGGTGCGGGTCGAAGGTGAGCAGCACGCTCGGCAGCCCCCGATCACGGGCCATCGAGACGGCGCGGTGGATCAACTCCTGGTGACCGAGGTGCACTCCGTCGAACACGCCGACGGTCACCACACAGCGTCCCCAGCCCCCTGGCAGGCTCTCCAGTCCACGCCACCGCTGCACTCCCGCAGCCTACGGTCATCCGGCCGGGGTGAGCACGACCAGGGGCCGGGCCAACTGGCCGTCGTCCACGGCGAGGGCGACCGCGTGGCCATCGGCGTCGAACACGCCGTAGGTGCCGGCGATCCCGGCGGCCGGCAGCCGCTGCCCGTGGCAGAGCGCCTTGGCCAGACCCTGGTCGACGTCGCGGCGCGGGAACGCGGCGGCCACCGCGGCGTCCAGGTCGAGGGAGAGCACCGGGTCCTGCTCCAGGCCGGCCAGGGTGCTGGCCTGGGTCAACCCGAACGGGCCGACCATGGTGCGGCGCAAGGCCGTGAGGTGGCCGCCGACGCCGAGAGCCGCGCCCAGATCCCGGGCCAGCGCCCGCACGTAGGTGCCCGACGAGCACTCCACCAGCACGTCCAGGTCGATCGCGCCGGGCTCGCGGCGCAGGTGCAGCAGATCGAACCGGTACACCTGGACCGGACGCGGCGGGATGATCACCTGTTCGCCGGCGCGTACCCGGGCGTAGGCCCGTTTGCCGTCGATCTTGACCGCGCTGACCGCGCTCGGCACCTGTTCCAGCGGACCGGTCAGCGCCGCGATCCGAGTCAGGATGTCCTGGTCCCCAACCGGGTCCAGCCGATCATCGTCCACACTGGACACCGGATCGCCCTCGGCGTCGTCGGTGGTGGTCGACGAGCCGAGCCGGACGGTGGCCAGGTAGGCCTTGCGGTCAAGGGCCAGGTGGCCGAGCAGCTTGGTGGCCCGCTCGATGCCGAGGACCAGGACGCCGGTGGCCATCGGGTCGAGCGTGCCCGCATGCCCCACCTTGCGGGTGCCAAGAATGCGCCGAACCCGGGCGACCACGTCATGTGAGGTCATCCCGGCCGGCTTGTCGATCACTACCAGACCCGGTTGCACAGATCGACAGGTTAGGCCGCGGCCAGTTCCGCGTCCCAACGGCGGTACCGCAACCGGACCGGGACATCCTCGCCGCGCGCCTCGGCGGCGAACACCACGGCCCGCGCCCGGCGCCACCAGACCACGGTGCGCCAGGTGCCGAGCAACAGCAGCGCGACCACGACCAGCAGCGCGACCCGGAACGAGCCGGACAGGTCGAGCAGCAGGCCAACACCGAGGGCGGCGACGGTGATCGCCACGAACCCGCCGACGTTGACCACGCCGGTGGCGGTGCCCACCCGGCGCATCGGGTTGTAGTCCCTGGCCAGCACGAAGGCGATGCTGGACGCCGGACCACCGAGCGAGAGCCAGCCGAACGCGATCACCAGCACGGCCACCGGCACCCGCCCGCCCGGCCAGCCGAGCAGCCCGGCCCAGACCGCGACCGCCCCGGCCAGGTAGCCGATCACCACCGGCATCCGCCACTCCGGCCGGCGGCTGATCAGCAGACCGAGCGACGGCCCGCCGGCCAGCGCGCCGAGCACCAACACGCCGAGCAGCGAGCCGGCCGCGCTCGCCGGCAGGCCCTGCGCCTGCACCAGGTACGGGAAGCCCCAGAGCAGACCGAGCACGGCGGGCGCGAACATGGTGGAGAAGTGCACCCAGAAACCCAACCGGGTGCCGGGCACTCGCCAGGACCCCCCAACCTCGGCGGGCACCTCGCGCAGCGGTACCGGCGCGGCCGAGGCGGGCACGCCGGGCAGCCGCATGGCCACCACGACGGCGTAGACCACGGTGGCGGCACCGGCGACGGCGAAGGTGACCGTCCAACCCACACCGCCGAGCAACAGGGTGAGCGGCACGGTGGCAACCAGGTTGCCAACGGTGCCGAGCGCCGCGGTCAGCGCGGCCATCCCGGCGAAGCGGCGGGCCGGAAACTGGCTGGCCACAAGGCGAAGCACGCTAATGAAGGTCATCGCGTCGCCGACGCCGAGCACCGCCCGTGCCAGCAGGCCGAGCGGGTAGGACGCGGCGACGGCGAACAGCACCTGGCCGAGTCCCATGAGGACGGCGGCGATGGTGAGGATCCGGCGCGGTCCGAAGCGGTCCACCAGCAGCCCGGTTGGCACCTGCATCAGCGCGTACAGCCCGATCTGCAACACGGTGAACGTGGCGAGGGCCGCCGGTCCGACGTGGAACCGTTGCGCCGCATCGAGACTTGCCACGCCGAGCGAGGTGCGGTGGAACACCGCGGCGATGTAGACCACGACGGCGATCGACCAGATCACCAAGGCCTGGCGACTGGACCGGGCGGCAGCCAACGCGCTCCCTTCGGGGTTTGTTCTTCCCCAGGTATAGCGGCAGCCCGACCAGGATCGTTAGCAAAACTAAGCGTGTGCTCGGTCACGAACCAGCAGCGCGCCGGTCACCGCCCAGCGCCCCGAGCGCAGCCGGCGGAGCACCGTGACCAACCGGAACAACAGAAACACCGTCACTCCGGCCCAGATGCCGGACAGGCCCCAGCCGAACGCCGCGGCCGCCCACACCACCGGCAGGCAACCGAAAACGGCCGACCCGACCGTCGAGTTGCGCATGAACGCCGCATCGCCCGCACCGAGCAGCACCCCGTCCAGAGCGAACACCACGCCGCCGACCGGTTGCAGCACAACGAAGAACCACCAGGCGCCGGGGATCTCGCGGAGTACCGAACCGTCCGAAGTGAACACAGCCGGTAACACCGGCGTCACCGCGGCGAACGCCAGCCCGAGCAGTGCCCCGAACACCAGGCCGTAGCGGGTGATTCGGACCGCGAGCTCGCGCGCGCCCCGCCCGTCGCCGGCACCGAGCGCGGCGCCGATCAGCGACTGGGCCGCGACCGCCAGCGCGTCGAGCACCAGCGCCACGAACATCCACAGTTGCATGACGACCTGGTGTGCGGCGACCGAAGCGGCCGAGGTGTGCGCGGCGACCGCGGTGGCCGAGAAATAGCAGGACTGGAACGCCAGTGTGCGCAGCATGAGATCGCGGCCGACGCCGAGTTGGGCGCGCATGACGGCCGGCACCGGGCGCAGCGGGGCCCGCTCGACGACCAGTGCCCGCAGGAACAACCCGGCCGAGATCACCTGCGCGACCACGTTGGCGATCGCCGAACCGGCCAACCCGAAGTCGAGGCCGTACACCAGCACCGGGCAGAGCACCGCGGAGATTCCGTTGCCCGCCAACACGTAGCGCAGTGGCCGTCTGGTGTCCTGCACGCCGCGCATCCAGCCGTTGCCGGCCATCGTGATCAGGATGAGCGGGGTGCCGAGCAGCGCGATCCGCAGCCAGCCCACCGCCCCGTCGGCGACCGCCCCCGGCCCGGCCAGCAGGCGGGCGAGCGGCTCGGCGAACAACTGGCCGAGCAGGAGCAGCAGCACACCGGCCAGCACGGCCAGCCAGGTGGCCTGCGCGCCCTCGGCCACCGCGTCGGCCCGCCGGCCGGCGCCGTGCAGCCGCGCGGTGCGGGCGGTGGTGCCGAAGGAGAAGAACGTCAGCATCGAGGAGACCTGGGCGAGCAGCGTTCCGCCGACCGAGAGTGCGGCGAGCGGCACCGCCCCGAGGTGACCGACCACGGCCGTGTCCACCAGCACATACAGTGGCTCGGCGGCCAGCACGCCCAGCGCCGGCACGGCCAGGCCCATGATCTGGCGCACCGGGACGCGCCGCGCCTGATCCACTGCCATGACCCCTCCGGTAAGGTACGAAACTATCTAGCACCCCTGACAGCAGGGAGCCTAGTCGTAAGGACCGCAGATGGACAATGCCTCTTACCTCGATGTCGCGCTCCGGTTGGCGAACGCGGAGCTCACCGGCATCGAGGAGACCCGGGCCGCGCTGCACGAGGAGCCGTGGTGGTCGGAGCGGGTGACCGAGCGGGACGTCCGCGCGCTGCGTCCGGTGGCCGCCGGGCTCCGCAGGGCCCTGGCCGCCGCGGTGGCCGCCGACCCGGCGGAGGTCGAGCGGGAGGTCAACGTGCTGCTGGCCGCGCATCCGGTGCGGCCCCGACTCTCCGGCGGGCACGAGGAGTCCGGTCCAGACTGGCACGTGCACGTGGCGGACCCGTACGAGCCGCCGGCGACCGAAGTGGCCGCGGCCGCGTGCTGGGGGATCGCGCAGGGCATCGTGTTGCACGGCCTCAGTCGCTGGGGCCACTGCGCGGCGGACGACTGCGGCAACTACTTCCTCGACACCTCAACGAACCGCGCGAAGCGGTTCTGCTCACCCCGGTGCGCCAACCGGGTACACGTCGCCGCGTTCCGCTCCCGCAAGAAGGACTGACCGGGCTCCGCGTCGCACGCCACCGATTCGGCGCGATGTCACCTTGCGCGGCGAGAAGCGCGGCGATGTCACCTTCCGCCGTACCGGGCCGCGGCGGCGCCGGGTGCGCTCAGGCGGCGCGGAGCTCGCCGAGGAAGGCGGCGTTGGACGGAGTCTGGCGGATCTTGTCCAGCAGTAGCTCGACGGCCTGCTGCCGGTCGAGGCCGCCGAGCGTGCGGCGCAACTGCCAGACCAGCGCCCGCTCGCGCGGGTCGAGCAGGATCTCTTCGCGGCGGGTGCTGGACGCGTCCAGGTCGATGGCCGGGTAGACGCGCTTGTCGGCGAGCGCCCGGGACAGCCGCAGCTCCATGTTGCCGGTGCCCTTGAACTCCTCGAACAGGTTGTCGTCCATTCGGGAACCGTTCTCCACCAGCGCGGTGGCCAGGATGGTGAGCGAACCGCCCTCGCGGACCATGCGGGCGGCGCCGAAGAACCGGCGCGGCGGCAGCAGCGCGGCGGCGTCGATGCCCCCGGCCAGGATCCGGCCGCCGTTCGGCGCGATGTTGTTGTACGCGCGGCCAAGCCGGGTCAGCGAGTCGAGCAGCAGCACCACGTCCCGGCCCTGCTCGACCAGTCGCTTGGCCCGCTCAACGGCGAGTTCGGCCACCGCCGTGTGGTCCCGGTCCGATCGGTCGAAGGTGGACGCGGCGACCTCGCCGCTGATCGACTCACGCATCTCGGTGACCTCCTCGGGCCGCTCCCCCACCAGCACCACCATCAGCGCGCACTCCGGGTGGTTGGCCGAGATGGCCGCCGCGATATCTTGCAGCACAAGGGTTTTGCCGGCCTTGGGCGGAGCGACGATGAGGCCGCGCTGGCCCTTGCCGATGGGTGCGAAGAGGTCGATCACCCGGGTGGTCGGCGAGCCGGTCTCCAGCCGAAGCCGCTCCCGAGGATGAATCGGGGTGAGATCGGCGAACCGCGGGCGGGAGCGCCACTTCGCGGTGCCGTTGACCGAGATCACCTCGGCGAGCCCGGCGGTGCCCAGCACGTGGTCGCCGGGCCGCAGGCCGTGCTGGTGCACCTTGGCGAGCGGTACCCGGATGTCCGCCGGGCCGGGCAGGTAGTCGGCGCGTCGCAGGTATGCGGTCTTGTCACGGACGTCGAGCAGGCCGCCGGCCGTCTGATGTGGACTGTTGGAGTCCGAGAAGTGTATGGATTCTGGCATGGTTTTCCTCCCCAGCAGGGGTGTGCGAGAACACCTGCCGGCGAGTGCGGGCGGTGTTCGGATGAGGGGCGCGGATCGCACGTGGCCGAGCCATACGTGCTCGCTGCCCAACTACACCGTAGCAGCACCTGCCATGATCGCGGAATGCGTTATGCGCCGAAGAACGTGGCCGGGGTCGAGGTGATCCCGTTGTGCGACGCGATCGGACCGATGGGTCCGTCGCTGCGCCGGCCACTGCCCGAGATCTTCCCCAACGCGGCGGAGGCGGACTGGGCCGGCCTGGACACCACGGACTGGGTCCTGCACTTCCGCTGTTACCTGCTGCGCGACTCCGCCGGGCGCACCGTCCTGGTGGACACCGGGATCGGCGGCCCGGACTCGCTCGCCGCGAGTTGGGCGCCGGTGCCGGGCCGGCTGCCCGAGGAACTCGCCGAGGCCGGTGTCACACCCACCGGCGTGGACGTGGTGATCATCACCCACCTGCACAGCGATCATTGCGGCGGGGCGGTGGCGGATGGACTGCCGGCGTTTCCGAACGCGCGGTACGTGCTCCAGCGGGCCGACGTGGCCTGGGCAGCGGCGCCCACCAGGGAGCGGGTGCTCGGGCCGCTCGGCGAGCAGTTGCACACGGTGGACGGCGATGCCGAGGTGCTGCCCGGCATCCGGGTGATCCACACGCCCGGGCACACGCCGGGGCATCAGGTGGTCCGGGTCGGTGACCTCACGCTGACCGGGGACCTGGTGCTGCACCCGGTCCAGTTGGCCAACCCAGGGGTGCGCTACCGCTACGACGACGACGCCGAGCGGGCCGCCGCCACCCGGGAAGCGCTGCTCGCCGAGATCCGGGCCAGCGACGGCACGATTGGCACCGCCCACTTCCCCGACCCGTTCACCCGGCTCCGCTGACTCCTCCCCCGCGAGTCGCGCGCTCCAGCACGCGAGTCTCGCGCTCCGGCAACTCCCCCGTTGCCCGAGCGCAGCACTCAGTTGCCTGGGCGCAGCACTCAGTTGCCCGAGCGCGAGACTCGCGGAAGTGCTCGCGTGGGTTACTGGCGGAAGACGACCTCCCGGATCTCGACCTCGCCGGCCCAGCCCGGCCAGTGCTTGGTGTGCAGGTCGGCGAAGCGGCTGCTCCAGGCGAGCACCTCCGCCTTGCTGTCCACCTCGTACACCGCGTACCCGCCGATCAGCTCCTTGGTCTCGCTGAACGGCCCGTCGACGACGTTGGTGCTGGTGCCGGTGATCTCGATGCGGGCACCAAGGGCGCTGGGGCCGAGGCCGCCGGTCTCCACCAGCACGCCGGCCTCGGCCGCCTCCGCGCCGAGCCGACCGATCGCCTCGATCAGCGCCTGCGGCGGCGGTCCGGCGTGCTCCGAGCCCTTCACCAGAGTCAGGTATCGCATCGCTTGCTCCTTCGTTGTCCTGGTTGTCCGGGCTGTTCCCGCCCGGCACATACGCGTCGATCGGGCCACCCCGCGAATCGACACCCCGGCCGAACTTTCCGCAACGAGTTTCGCCGGCCGCCAACGCCAGACGCCCCGGGAGTTCCCGGGGCGTCTGTTGGTCGAGCAATCGCGAATGGACGGTGGCCAGGCGAGATCACTGAGGGAAGTCGTCGGGACCGAACACCTGCCGGATCTCGGTCTCGCCCTCCCACCCCGGCCAGTTCTCCCGGTGCGCCTCCATGAAGCGCCGGCACCACTCGACGGCCTCCTCCTTGGACTTCACCTCATACACCGCGTACCCGCCGATCAGCTCCTTGGTCTCGCTGAACGGTCCGTCGGTGACGGTGACCCGGCCACCGCCCAGCCGCACCCGAGCGCCCATCGCGCTGGGCATCAGGCCACCGGTCTCCACCAGCACACCGGCCTTCATGGCCTCGTCACCGAGCCGCGCGATCGCCTCCATCAGCGCCTGCGGCGGCATGCCGGCGCTCTCCGGGCCCTTCACCATGGTCAGGTACCGCATCGTCATACTCCTTCTCGAGTGAAATCGGGCCCGAACCTAGCGGGCCACCGGTCCGGGGATCTCGTGCAGGTAGCTGCCGGCCCAGTCGATGACGTCGTGCGCCGGCGAGACGACCGGCTCGCCGGGCCCGAAGTTGGCCGCGTCGTCGACGCTGCCGCTGCCGTCGTACTTGGCGCGCAACGGGTACGGGAAGACCGGGCGGGTACGGGTGACCGCCTGAGTCTGCGGGTCGCGCCCGGTCGCGACCACCCGGTCCACGGGCCGCCCGCGCTCCACCCAGTCGACCAACTCGGGCAGCGGGTCGAACTCGGTGAGCTGGTAACCGCCGGTGAAACAGTGGTACATGGTCGGGACCAGGAACGCCCTGGCCCACTTCTGGGTCTCCCGCAGGCCGCCGCCGGCCCGCACCAGCCGGGCGTAGTAGTCGAGCGTGCCGATGGCCGGGATGGACTGGTCGTCCCAGCCGTGGAACATGATCAGCTTGCCGCCGGCCCGCCGGAACGCGGACAGGTCGAGGTCGAGCGCGTTGCCCTTGACGCCCTCGGCGGTGAGCCGGTTCAGCTCGTCCACGGTGAACTGGAACTGGGCCAGCGAGGAGTGCGGGGTGCCGATCGGGTAGCCGACGTAGCGCAGGTAGTTGTCCGGCAGCGGTGCCAGGAAGGCCAGGCCGGCCCAGGCCGGCTCCGAACCGCGCGACTCCCAACCCGGGTAGAGCCGCCGGCCCTGCGGGTCCACCGGGCCGCGGTAGAGCGTGCGGGCCCGCTCCACCTGAGTCGGGGTCAGGCAGGTCGGTGCGTCGGTGCCGGCCGGGCAGGCCACCCCGGCCGGGTCGTAGCCGCACGCCCTCGGGTCCTCGATCTGCCGGTCGACCAGCCCGTCAAGGCCGTCGCACGCGGCCACCACGGCGTTGTGCAGCACGGTCAGCCGGTCCGCGTCGAACACCGGAGCGCCGGTGGGGTCGGTCAGCGTGCGAGACAGGAACGTGAAGTAGACGCCGAACAGCGGGCCCATGTAGTTGGCCGAGGCGCCGGCGACGATCCCGTCGAAGTCGGTCGGGTAGCGCTGGGCCAGCAGCAGCGCCTCACGGCCACCGGTCGAGCAGCCGTCGAAGTAGGAGTTGCGCGGCGGCGCGCCGTAGAAGTGGGTGATGATCCGCTTGGCGGCCTGCGAGACCACGTGCGGTGCCCGGTAGAAGTAGGCGTCCCTGGCGGCTTGGTCGGCCGCCGCCCAGGTGCCGTCGGTGATCTGGAAGAACGGGTTCGGCCCCTGCCCCGGCGGGCTGAACACGTCCTGCCCGACGTGCCCGTCGTTGGTGGCGGCGACCGCGAAGTCCCCGCCCTTCGGCCCGCACGACGCGGGGAAGTTGGTCTGGAGGTAGGCACCGCACAGGCCCCCGCAGCCGTACTGGAGGTAACGCCCGGTGTAGGTGTCCAGCGGAAGCTTGAGCTGGAACTCGACGGCCGGCTCGACGTGGCCGACCACCAGACAGTGCCGTGGCTCGGTGGTGCCCGCACCGCCCAGCTCGCGGGCCGAGGTCACCTGAGTCGGCGCACCCGGAATGTGAAAGCCCCCGACGAGATCGGCGCAGTGCCGGACCGGCCGCAGCGTCGAGTCGGTACTCGCCGTCGCGGCCGCGGAGCCGGCCGGGCCGAGACCCAACCCGATCAGCGCGAGTGCCAGCGCGGCGATCACGGCCACGCTGCGCCTGCGCCAGGATGGCTTGTCGTACATGTCGTTCTCCCCGTCGTCCCTCGTGGTGCCGGCCGGAAGGCCGGTGCTCATCCACGCGTCGAGCGGCGGGACTCCAATTCGACAGGTACGAGAAGAAAGTTGTGAGCCGGGATCAGGCGGCGGACACTCTGGACACCGGGACCGACACCGGGACTCTCGACAGGGACACCTGGCCGGTCAGCGTGTAGCCGTCCCGCTCGAACTCGGTGTCCGGCAGATCGCGGCGGATCCAGTCGAGTACGAGGCGGTTCTCGCACAGCACGTCCATCCGCAGCCGGTCGAAGCCGGCCAGGGCCGCCTGCTCGAGCAGGGTGCGAACCAGCCGGGTGGCCACGCCGCGGCGGCGGTGGTCGTTGGCGACCACCACCCCCAACTCGACCGCGCCATCGGCGTTGCTCGCCGCCATCGCGTGCCCGATGACCTCGCCGCCGAGCACCGCGACGGCGTTGCGCTGGCGCGGGTTGGCCGCGACCAGTTCACGGACCAGGCTCGGCGACACGGTGCCGAGTCCGGTGAAGAAGCGCTGATACTGCGCATCGGCGGAGAGGGCGGCGAGGAACGTCCGCACCGCCTCCGCGTCGGCCGCCTCGGCCGCCCGGACGCACACCTGGGTCTGGATCACGCACTCAGACTGCTCCCCATTGCTGGGTCTGTCAACTAGACTTAGCATGGATCCCATGGCGGAGCGAACAGCGGAACTGACGGGGATTCGATACCGGCCGGCGGACTGTTCCATCGCGCGCTCGATGGAGCTGCTCGGTGAGCGCTGGACGGTCCTGGTGCTGCGCGAAGCGTTCAACGGGGTTCGACGCTTCGACGACATCCAGCAGAACACCGGCGCGCCCCGCCAGATGCTCAGTGCCCGGTTGGCCCACCTGGTGGACAACGGCATCCTGCGCCGGATGCCCTACCAGGAGCCGGGGCAGCGGCAGCGCTACGAGTACCGGCTCACCCGCAAGGGCCTCGACCTCTACCCGGTCCTGATGAGCCTGCTGGAGTGGGGCGACAAGTATCTCGCGCCGGACGAGGGCCCTTCGGTCACGCTGACCCACAAGGAGTGCGGCCAGCCGGTGCACGTGGCGCTGGTCTGCGCGGATGGCCACGAGTTGGGCTCGGCCCGCGAGGTGCGGCCGCTCCCCGGGCCGCGCTACGTCGACCCGTCAGGTCAGCACGACTGACCGGTCGAGATGCCTCGGCCGGTCCGGGTCGAGGCCGCGCACCGTGGCCAGTGCATCGGCCAGGCGGTGCGCCCGGACCAGATCGGCCAGCGGATCGCCGGCCCAGGTCTCGACGTGCGCCCCGGTACCGCGGATCTGCCCGACCAGGCCGTCCGGCGCATCGCCGAAGATCCACACGACCCGCCCCGGCGCGGCGATCGAGATCGGGCCGTGCCGGTACTCCATGGCGACGTAGGACTCGGTCCAGGCCTGCGCGGCCTCGCGCAGCTTCAACGCCGCCTCGTTGGCCAGGCCGACCGTCCAGCCGGTGCCGAGGAAGGACCACTGCTCGGCCCCGGTCAGCACGGCGGGCAGCGGCTCGGCCAGCGCCGCCTCGGCCTGCTCGGCGAGCACCCCGACGTCGGCGCCGAGGTGCGCCCGCAACAGGGCCAGCGCCGTCGTGGCGAACCGGGTCTGCACCACCGAACGCTCGTCGGCGAAATCGAGCGTGAGCACCGCGCCCGCGGCACCGCCGACCGGCGTGGCCGGATCCGCGGTGATCGCGACGGTGGGGGTGCCCGGCGCGACCCGGCCGAGCGCGGTCAGCACCTCGGTGGTGGTGCCGGACCGGGACAACGCGAGCACCCGGTCATAGCGCCGCGCCGCGGGGAACTCCGAGGCCGGGAAGGCGTCCGTCTCCCCAAGCCCGGCCCGTTCCCGCAGCGCGGCGTAGGCCTGACCGACGTAGTACGACGTGCCGCAGCCGAGCACCGCCACCCGCTCCCCCGCGACCGGAAGACCGGACGCACGCGGCGCGGACCCGATGAGCGCGGCGGCGCGGCGCCAGCAGGCGGGTTGGGTCGCGATCTCCTCGGTGAGGTGGCTCACCTCAGTCGGGCAGCCGATCCCCGGTCTCCGCGTCGAACAGGTGCACCGCACCCGGCTGCGGAACCAGGCCGATCTTCTCGCCGCGCTGCCAGTGCGACATGCCGGCGGCGCGCACGGTGATCGCGTGCGGCGCCTCGAGCTCGTCGACGGTCTGATCGGCGGAGATGATCTGAGTATTCGCCGTGCAGTACAGGAACTGGTCGCTGCCCAACTCCTCGACCACCTCGACGGTGGCGTTGACGCCCTGACCGGCGGGCTTGATGTCCCAGCCCTCCGGGCGGATGCCGACCACGACTCCGGAACCGGTGAGCGCCGAGCGCTGGCTCGGGGTCAGCTCGATGGGCTGGCCGCCGATCTCCGCGACGTCACCGCTGATCGTGGCCGGGATCAGGTTCATCGCGGGCGAGCCGATGAAGCCGGCGACGAACAGGTTCTTCGGCTTGCCGAACAGCCCGATCGGGGTGTCGCACTGCTGCAGGATGCCGTCCTTGAGCACGGCGACCCGGTCGCCCATGGTCATGGCCTCGACCTGGTCGTGCGTGACGTAGATGGTGGTGACGCCGAGCCGGCGCTGGAGCGAGGCGATCTGGGTGCGGGTCTGCACGCGCAGCTTGGCGTCGAGGTTCGACAGCGGCTCGTCCATGCAGAACACCTGCGGACGGCGGACGATGGCCCGGCCCATGGCGACGCGCTGACGCTGGCCACCGGAGAGCTTGGCGGGCTTGCGCTCCAGGTACGGCTCGAGGTCGAGCAGCGCGGCCGCCTCCTTGACCCGCTCCATTCGCTCGGCCTTCGGCACCTTCTTGATCTTGAGGTGGAAGCCGATGTTCTCCGCGACGGTCATGTGCGGGTAGAGCGCGTAGTTCTGGAACACCATGGCGATGTCCCGGTCCTTGGGCGGCAGGTTGGTCACGTCCCGCTCGCCGATCAGGACGCTGCCCTGGTCGACGCCCTCCAGGCCGGCGAGCATGCGCAGCGTCGTGGACTTGCCGCAACCGGACGGGCCCACCAGCACGAGAAACTCGCCGTCCGCGACCTCTAGATCGAGATTGTCCACGGCCGGTTTGTCGTTGCCGGTATAGAAGCGGGTCGCACCATCGAAGGTCACGGTCGCCATTGGTCTAGTCCTCCTCGTAGGGCTGCCTCGCCCACGCGCTGCACGCCTGACCGGTGCGGATCCGGTAAGCAAGCACAATCTAGAGCACCGGATGGAGTAACACCACGATCGGTTCAGATAAGCACGCGATTGTCGAGCGCGACCCGAACCCGAGCGACCCCGGCCATGGCGCACCACGGCGGGCACCTCCAGGGCGCCCCAACCGCTACGGCAGGGTCTCACCGACGAACCGGAGCGCCTCGGGCAACACCCGGCGCCAGTAGGCGTCGTCGTGCGCGCCGGTACCGATCGCCGCGATTCGCGGGCGGGCGCGGTCGACCAACTGCCGGGACTGGTTGATGAACGGGTCCGACAAGCCGCACCAGACGCCGAGCTGCACCGGCCTGATCTCGTCGATGTGGCGCAGCGGCTCGGTCGCCTCCCAGGTGGCCTCGTCGGCGAAAACGTTGCGGGACTTGGCATCGGTCCAGCTCTCGAACAGTGCCGAACTGATCGCCGCGACCGAGGACAGGCCAGGGTTGCGCGCGTAGTTCAACGCACCGTAGCTCCCCATGGAGATGCCGAGCGCGGCGAACGGGAGCGTGGCGAAACCACGGTTGCCGAGCCAGGTCGGCAGGTCCTCGGTGAGCATCCGCTGCGGGTCGTCCGACTTGTCCTTGGCCACCCAGTAGCTGTCCGACCCGCCGTCCATCGCGACCACGGCGAACGGCGGCACGCCGGCGGCCACCACGGCGTCGAGCATGGCCGGCACCCCGAGATCGAGGTAGACCTGCGCGGTCGCACCGCGCCCGTGCAGTGCGAGGCAGACCTGGAGCTTGCCCTCAAATCCCCGTGGCCGGATCGTGACCAGCTGCACCGTGGTGTTGCGGGCCGGTGAATGCACCTGCTCGGTGGTCACCGGATCGACCGTCTTGGTCGTGGGCGCGGCGAGCGACTCCGCGTCGACTCTCGTCGACTCGGACACCGCCGCGTTCTTGGGTGTGGCGCACCCACCGAGGACAGCCGCCCCCATTCCGAGCCCGCTTCGCAGCAGGCCGCGCCGCGTCATACCTTTCGGAGACGCCACAGAACACCACCAGTCCAGCACTCCCCCGGACAAGGTCACGGAAAGGTTACCCAAGGCTGGGCCGGATCGGACGCGCACGTCCGAATCTGTGCTCCGGCCCGCGAGTCACGCGCTCCGGCAACTGAGTTGCGCGCTCCGACTCTCCACGCGAGCGTCGCTCGCGGTTGCGGGGGTTCCGCGAAGCGGATCCTGCCCCTTTGCCCGGTCCCCAGTAGCCACTTGCGCGGCATGAGGGCTTGCCGATCGGATGTTCGGAGGCACCACCGCGTTCAATCATGGTTCACGCGGTGCGGGGTGGGTCGACCAGTTCGATGCCCAGGGCGACGACGCCGAGGGCTTCGCGTTCGGGGGGATAGATCTGGCGGACGTTCGCGAGTTGCTCGTCGCGCGTGGCCAGCGGGTTGACGGAGGCGACTTCCTCGTGATCGAACATCTCGTCGAACGTGTCGTAGCGAGCGACCCGGGTGACACGGGTGAGGACCTGGTCGCCTTGGCAGCGAAACCGGATCAGTGAGCCTTCCTTGATCTTGCGGCGGCTGGAGTCGTTGACGCGGATCTCGGTGGTCTTGCGGCCGGTGGTGATGAGGTCGAAGTAGCGTTTGTAGATGCCCATCTCGTGGGCGCGGACGACGGGTTCCGCGGGGCGTTGCGTCATGAGTCGGCCGAGTTCCTTGACGGTGAACGAGCGGAAGAAGTGCTTGGGGTCGGTCAGCAGCTCACTGACCATCCAGACCAGCGAGTCGACGTAGTTGTCGATCGAGCCGGGCCAGGCGGTGGTATCGAGCATCCAGGGTTCGACATCGGCGGGCAGGGCGCCCTTTCCTTGCTCGCGCAGCAAAGACTTGGACAGCTTCGCCCCGGTCGGGGCGAGCACCTGTGGTGTGAACACCCGGATCGGCATATGCGTGGACGGGGTATTCAGCGCACCGAGCGCGCCGTCGACGAGTTGACAGCCGAAGGTCCAGTCGCCGCCCTTCATCATCACGTGCAGTGTGCCTGGATCGCGGCCGAGTGCGCGTTCCTTGACCAGGTTGCGGTAGAGGGTGGCAAGGTCGAGATACGGCTGGTCGTCCTCGGGGTCGATGTGCGTCTCGTAGCTGCCGTGGTCGAGGCATACCGCGGTGAAGGTGGCGCCGTCCTCGTCGAGGTGGGCGAGTTTGGTGCGGTCAGCACGTTTCTCCGCCCAGCCGCAGTTCGGGCAGGGGAGGCGGACGTGGATGACGCCGTGAGAGGGTGCCATCCACCAGCGGATGTTCTCCAGGCGTTCCAGGGTGCGTAGGAACTCGGCCCGGAAGCCGGGGGTGGCTTGCTGGTCGGTGTAGGTCTCTACCGCGTAGTCAGTGTCGGTGGCCTGCGACAGTGAGGTGAAGAACGCCTGGTAGTAGCCGTCGATCAGCTCACTGATCTTGTCCTTGCCCAGTGCGTGGTAGTAGGTCTGCTGGTAGGCGGTGTGTGTCTCCGGGTCGAGCACCACTTCGTGGGGCGCGTTGTCGAGGGCGCCGAACCGGACGCGGGTGTCGATGGAGAACTCCCGCCGGGCTAGCTTGGCAAGCAGGAAGGCCGCGGTCTGGACCAGATTGGTGCCCAGGTGCGGTGCGCCGTTGATTTGGGTGCCGACCACGAACTCGATCCGCGAGGGCCGCGTGGCCAGGATTCGGGGCCGCAGGATGTCGATCGAACGCAGCAGTGCGTTGGCCAGCACGCTGTTAGGCGAGATCAGCAACGACGGTTTCCCGTTGCGGCTCAACAAGATCACGCTCCTCGGCCGGGTTTGGGCAAGCGCAGGTTGGCGCAGATGAAGTCCAGCCGCGCGGCAGCCGAGTCGGGGGCGACGAATACCGGCTCATAATCAGCGTCGTAGTAGCCCTGCACGATCAGTTCGTGGACACGGCGGATCTCGCGGTCTTTGGCCCAGACGATGTCGTCAGGGTCCTCGAAGGTGTCCAGCGGGTCGAGCATGAAGATCGCGTCGTAGCGATAGCGCTGGGTGGCTTCCTCCAGTTGTGGGGTCGGTCGCAACCCGAAAAACCCTTCCCAGCCGTAGCCGTCCGGGATTCCCCTGTTATAGAAGCGAATTCCGTCTGTGTGTGTGGTGTATTCCGTGATGAACGCGTCGAGGACCTCGAGAGAGTAGTCGCGGCGGTCCTCCTTCAGCAGGTGCCGGCCCAGTCGTTCGCGGTGCTTGCGGTAGATCTCTCGGCCGGGTTCCTCGGCCATGCAGGGGATTCCGGCGGCGTGGACCGCTTCGATCAGGTCGTCCTTGCCGGAGGAGGGACCGCCGGTGATGACGTAGCGGCGCGGGTCGCCGGTCGACGCCGCCTTCAGGGCGGCGGCCAAGACCGGGTTGGCGGTGGTCACGGCAGTTGTCCTTTCTGCTCATCGAGGGTGTTCTCGGGAGACGCAGGGCGGGCGAGGAAGCCGTGGGTCCAGGCGTTGCCAAGCCCGGTTTCGCCGTGCAGGGCGGCGACGAACTGCTCCCGACTGGCTCCGCCGGTGGCGGCCTCGGTCAGCCGCGATGCCTGCGCCGAGGTCAGAGCCGGGGTCCAGCCGGCCAGGGCGACCAGTTCTTCCGCTGAGGATTCCAGGTTTGGGGCGAACGCAGTGGTGTAGCTGATCGCTTCGGCGCGGGCCACGGCCCATCGCCAGGCAGCGGTCATCGCCGTGCGCACGATGTCCATCCGGTCGGCCCGTAGGCTGATCAGCCGTTCGACGGCGAGCAGTTCGGCGCGGGCGGCGTAGATCGCCGACCACAGCCTGCTGAACTGCTCCTCATGTTCGGCGACTTCCCAGGCAAACGGATCCGGCTGAACTGGTTGCCGCCCGGTGGCCGCGGCCAGCCGGGGCGCGATCATCACCGAGCGGGTGAATCGCTCGGCGTCGGCCAGCAGTTCCCAGGCGATCTTCTCAATCAGCTTGGGCTCGACGCGCTTGCGGAAGTGATGGCTCTCGCGTCCGGCCTGCTCGGCCGCCAGGTTCCGGCGAACGGTCAGGTTCTGGCCCGGCTCGGCCGGCGGCAGTCCGAACAACGCCCGCGCCGCCGAGGCATAGCGGGTGTCCGGGAATCGGGCCAGCAGGCCCCGCAGGGTGCCGTTGAGCGCCGCGGTGCGGCTGGCCTCGTCAGCCGGGTCGACCGCCCTGGCGACGATCCCGCGCAGGTCGAGCAGCGCCGCGTCCGCAGTGTCCGGGGTGACCGGCAGCCCGCGCCGCAGCAGCCGCCCGACCGCGGCGACCACCTCTTCCTCTACTGGGCTTTTTCTGGGCATGTATCGAGTGAAGCATGATGCCCAGAAAAAGCCCAGTCCGGTGAGTCAGAGCCTCAAATGTCGGCGTGCATGTTGCCGCGTGGTGACGAGCCGACCGAGCGTGGCGGGATCCCGCCAGCAATGAGGCCGCATGCGGCGGTTCAACCAATAGCCGGTAGGGAACGAGGAGGGGTTGGCCGCTGCCTTGGCCCGGTACTCAGGCGTCCTCTTCCTCGCGGGGCTGCTTGTAGGGGTCGGGATCTCCGGCGGGCCGTGCGCCGTTGGCCAGGCGGGCCACCTCGGCGTCGGCTTCCTTCGCCTTGGCCAGCAGGTCGTCGATGTAGCGGGCGTCGTCCGGCACGGTGTCCGCGACGAAGGCCAGGCTCGGCGTGAAGCGGACCCCGGTGCCCTGGCCGACCAGCGTGCGGAGCACGCCCTTGGCGCTGTCCAGCGCGGCCGCGGCACCGGCCGCATCCGGCGCCGAGTCCAGCTTGTCGCCGAGGACCGTGTAGTACACGGTCGCCTCACGAAGGTCCGCGGTCACCTTGGCGTCGGTGACGGTGATCCTGGCCAGGCGCGGGTCCTTGACCTCGTGCTCGAGCGCGGACGCGACGATCTTCGCGATGCGCTTGGCGAGCCTGCGGGCGCGTGGTGCGTCAGGCACTGTGCTTCCCTGCCTATTTCTAGTGGTCGTCTTTCTATTAGTCGGCCTGGTAGTCGCCTGGTAGTCGGCCTAGGAGTCGTCGTCCGGGCCGAGCAGCCGGCGCCGGGCGGACAGCAGTTCCAGCTCCGGCCGGCCGGCCACCAGGCGTTCACAGGCGTCGAGCAGATCCCGGACGTGCGCGGCGTCCGGAGCGACCGCGGCGACGCCGATCAGCGCACGCCGGTGCAGGCCGAGGTGGCCGGCCTCGGCCACACTCACCTCGAACCTGCGGCGCAGCTCGGCGATCACCGGACGGACCGCCGAGCGCTTCTCCTTCAACGAGTGGATGTCACCGAAGAGCACATCCAACTCGAGTGCACCCACGTACAACGAGGTTTCCTTGTGGCTCAGGTACGGGGCTTCTCGCGCAGCTCATACGTCTCGACCAGGTCGTCGACCTTGATGTCGCTGTAGTTGCCGAGCGTCATGCCGCACTCGAAACCCTCGCGGACCTCCGTCACGTCGTCCTTGAACCGACGCAAGGTGCCGACCGCCAGGTTCTCCACGACCACGTTGCCGTCGCGGATCAGGCGGGCCTTGGTGTTCCGCCTGATCTCACCGGACACCACCAGGCACCCGGCGATCGTGCCGACCTTGGAGGACTTGAACACCTCGCGGACCTCGGCACGGCCGAGACCCACCTCCTCGTAGATCGGCTTGAGCATGCCCTTGAGGGCCTGCTCGATCTCGTCGATCGCCTGGTAGATCACCGTGTAGTAGCGAACGTCGATGCCCTCGCGGTTGGCCAGTTCGGTGGCCTTGCCCTCCGCCCGGACGTTGAACCCGATCACGATGACGTTGTCGGCGATCGCCAGGTTGATGTCGCTCTCGGTGATGCTGCCGACGCCGCGGTGGGTGACCCGCAGCTCGACCTCGTCACCCACGTCGATCTTCGTGAGCGCGTCCTCGAGTGCCTCGACGGTACCCGAGTTGTCGCCCTTGATGATCAAGTTGAGCTGGCTGGTCTCCCGCAGCGCCGCGTCCAGGTTCTCCAGGCTGACCCGGGTCCGCCGCTGCGCGTTGAGCGCGTTGCGGTTGCGGGCCGAACGCCGCTCGGCGATCTGCCGCGCGACCCGGTCCTCGTCGACCACCAGGAACGTGTCCCCGGCGCCGGGCACCGAGGTGAACCCGATGACCTGCACCGGCCGGGAGGGCAGCGCCACGGCGATGTCCTCGTTGTACTCGTCCACCATGCGACGCACGCGGCCGTAGGCGTCCCCGGCCACGATCGAGTCACCGACGTGCAGCGAGCCGCGCTGCACCAGCACGGTGGCCACCGGGCCACGGCCACGGTCCAGGTGTGCCTCGATGGCCACGCCCTGGGCCTCCATGTCCGGGTTGGCCCGCAGGTCAAGCGCCGCGTCCGCGGTGAGCAGGACCGCCTCGAGCAGCCCGTCGATGTTGATCCCCTGCTTCGCCGAGATGTCCACGAACATGGTGTCGCCGCCGTACTCCTCGGCGACCAGCCCGTACTCGGTGAGCTGCTGACGGATCTTGGCGGGGTTGGCCCCCTCCTTGTCGATCTTGTTGACCGCGACCACGATCGGCACCTGGGCCGCCTGGGCGTGGTTGATCGCCTCCACCGTCTGGGGCATCACACCGTCGTCGGCGGCGACCACGATCACCGCGATGTCGGTGGCCTGCGCCCCTCGGGCACGCATGGCGGTGAACGCCTCGTGACCGGGGGTGTCGATGAAGGTGACCAGTCGCTCGTTGCCTTCGAGCTCGGTGGCCACCTGGTAGGCGCCGATGTGCTGCGTGATGCCGCCTGCCTCGCCCTCGTGCACGTTGGCCTTGCGGATGGTGTCCAGCAGGCGGGTCTTACCGTGGTCGACGTGACCCATGACGGTCACCACCGGCGGCCGGGCCTGGAGGTCCTCCTCCTCGCCGGCGTCCTCGCCGTAGGTGATGTCGAAGGACCCGAGCAGCTCGCGGTCCTCCTCCTCCGGGCTGACCACCTGGACGTTGTAGTTCATCTCGGAGCCGAGCAGCTCCAGGATCTCGTCCGAGACCGACTGGGTGGCCGTGACCATCTCACCGAGGTGGAACAGCACCTGCACCAGCGAGGCCGGGTTGGCGTTGATCTTGTCGGCGAAGTCGGTCAGCGAGGCGCCGCGCGGCAGCCGGATGGTCTCGCCGCTGCCCTTGGGCAGCCGCACGCCACCGACGCTCGGCGCCTGCATGTTCTCCATGTACTCCTGGCGCTTCTGCCGCTTCGACTTGCGCCCGCGCCGGGACGGCCCGCCGGGCCGGCCGAACGCGCCCGCCGCGCCACCGCGACCACCACCGGAGCCGGGACGACCACCGCCACCACCGCCACGGAAACCACCGCCACCGGCGGCCGGCGCGGCACCGCCGCCGCCACCACCGGGACCGCCGCGGTAGCC
>JBJMIG010000003.1:0-183117 GCA_045806965.1 Labedaea sp.
CCGGGCCCCGGCCGGGCCGGGGCGCTCGGGCTCGCCTGCGGCCGGCCAGGTGGCGCGGCGGACTGGTCGGCGCCCCGGTTCGGCGCCACCAGCACCACGCCGACCCCGACCAGCACCGCCGCCGCGGCCACCCCGAGCACGCTCGCGGCCTGCCGCCGCCGGCGCCGGCCGGCAATCCCGCTGCGCAGCCCGGCCAGCACCTCGGCCTCGTCCGGGGCACACCGCTCAAGCGTGGTGAGGGCCGCCCGGACGGTCTCGTCGTCGATCATGAAACCTCCATCGGTCGTTGGTCGCCGACCCGCTCGCGCAGGCCGGCGAGCGCGCGGGAGACGTGGCTGCGCACGGTGCCGGGAGCGCAGCCGAGGATGGCCGCGATCTCCTCGTCGGTGCGTCCCTCGTAGAACCGGAGCACCAGCACCGCCCGCTGTTTGCGGCTGAGGGTGGCCAGCAACGAGCCCACCAGGTCCGCATCGGCGAGCCGCACGGCCGGGTCCGGCACGGTGACCCGGCTGAGCTGGGCCGCGTCGGCGACCGGACGGGTGGTGCGCACCGAGGCCAGCCGGCGCCAGGACAGGTACCCGTTGGTGATCATGCGCCGGAGGTAGAGGTCCGGCCGGTCCAGCCGGCCGATCCGCGTCCACCTGGCGTGCGCCCGCACCAGCGCGTCCTGGGTCAGGTCCTGAGCCAGGTGCGAATCGGCGGTGAGCACGCCCGCGAAGCGCACCAGCGGCCCGAGTTGCTCGCGCAGGAACTCGTCGAAGTCCACGACCATAAGACGCGCGCACCGGACCAATCTGTTGAGTCCCGACACGGGCCGAACACCGGGAGCCCTACGATCGTTCCTCGTGACCGCGCTCGCCACCGACGAGGCAACCCCGCGCGTTGACGCCGGCCGCCCGCCGTCGGACGCCGAGGTGGTCCGCGCGCGGCTGGTCAGCCCGCCGATGCCGGAGGACCGGCTGCGCGGCTGGCTGGTCACCGCGTTCCTGACGCTGATCGGCGGCTTCATCCGGTTCCAGAACCTCGGCTTCCCGACCGATCAGGGCACGCCGGTGTTCGACGAGAAGCACTACGTGCCGCAGGCCTGGGAGATGCTGCGCAATGGCGGCGTCGAGGACAACCCGGCCTACGAGCTGACCGTGCACCCGCCGCTTGGCAAGCAGCTGATCGCGATCGGCGAGTGGCTCTTCGGCTACACCGGGTGGGGCTGGCGGTTCACCGCGGCGCTGTGCGCGTCGCTGATGATCCTGCTGATCGTGCGGATCGGCCGCCGGCTCACCCGGTCCACACTGCTCGGCGGCATCGCCGGCGTGCTGCTGATCTGTGACGGGGTCAGCCACGTGCAGGGCCGGATGGGGATGCTCGACATCTTCCTGGCGTTCTTCGTGCTGGTCGCGTTCGGCTGCCTGCTGCTCGACCGCGACCAGGTGCGGGCCAGGATGGCGATCGCCGTCGAGGAGGGCTGGGCCGCCGAGTCGCCGTACGGCCCGAGACTGGGGTTCCGCTGGTGGCGCTTCGCCGGCGGGCTCGCCATCGGCCTGGCCTGCGGGGTCAAGTGGTCCGGGCTCTACTGGCTGATCGCGTTCGGCTTGCTGACCCTGTGCTGGGACGTGGGCGCGCGCCGCGCGGCCGGCGTGCGCCGGCCGTTCGCCGGGGCGCTGCGCCGGGACCTGCTGCCCGTGGTGTGGGCGTTCGCCGTGTTGCCCACCCTCACCTACCTGGCCACCTGGTGGGGCTGGTTCGCGAGCGAGACCGCGATCGACCGGCGCCTGGCCGAGCAGGCGGCGGCCTCCGGCTACCACACCGGCTGGTACGACGTGTTTCCCCAGGCGCTGCGCTCGCTCTGGCAGTACTCGTGGAACGTGTTCGACTTCCACGAGCAACTGCACACCCCGACGACCGGCCAGCACCCGTGGGAGTCCAAGCCGTGGACCTGGCCGATGGGTCTGCGGCCGATGCTCTACTACTACGACGGCGGCACCCTGAAGTGCGGCGAGTCCCACTGTGTCAGCGCGACCATGCTGATCGGCACGCCGGCGCTGTGGTGGCTGGCGCTGCCGATGCTGGCCTGGGGGCTGTGGCGAATGATCGCCAGGTTCGACTGGCGCTACGCCGCGGTCGTGGTGGCCTACCTGGCCGGGCTGCTGCCCTGGTTCCGCGACCTCGACCGGCAGATGTACTTCTTCTACGTCACGCCGATAGCCGCGTTCCTGGTGCTCGGCATCGTCCTCGGGCTCGGCCACATCCTCGGCCGGGCCAAGGAAGGCGCCGAGCGCCGGGGCACCGGTCTGCTCGTCGTCGCCCTCTACGTCGGCCTCGTGGTGGCCAACTTCGTCTGGCTGTGGCCGATCCTGAACGGCGACTCGATTCCGGAGTGGCGCTGGCAGGCCGAGCTGTGGCTGCCCTCCTGGCGTTGACCGCGAACCGCCGCTGACCAGCAGGGCTCAGCGCACCGGTCGGGTGCGCTCCGGGTCGACGATCTTGGTGACCGGGCCGTCCGCCTCGTGCCCGGCGCGGGCCAGCCACCCGCCCATCTGCCGGGAGACGGCGGCGAGGGTCGGCCGGCGGCCCGGATCCGGGTCGAGCGAGGCGACCAGGAGCTTGCGGTGCCCGGTGTGCCGGGGCAACGCGATCAACGGCTCCGCCTTGGCGGCGGCCATCAACGCGGCCATGGCGTTGTCCCGGACGCCGCGCGGTGGCCTGCCGGACAGTGCGAAGCTCACCGTCGCGGCCAACTGCCAGGCGTCCGATGCCGGGGTGGCCGCCGCCCCGGCGGCGGTCTCGGGGGCGAGGAAGTCCGGAGTGCCGACCATCATCCCGGTGGCGGTCAACGTCGAGTCGCCACGGGAGCGGGCGATGCCGAAGTCGAGCAGGTGCGGGTTGCCGTCCGGGTCGATGATCACGTTGGCCGGCTTCACGTCCCGGTGCAGCACGCCCTTGGTGTGCGCGGCGGAGAGCGCGCCGGCCATGGTCATCCAGAGCCGAGCGGCGGCCACGTCGGCGATCGGGCCGTGCTCGGTGACCAGATCGGCGAGCTGCCGCCCCTCGATGTACTCCATGATCAGGCCAAGACCGTCCACATCGGACACGATGTCGTAGACCCGGACACAGTTCGGGTGGTGCACCGCGGCCAGCGCCCGCGCCTCGCGCAGCATCCGCTCCTCGGTCTCGGCGTCCGGCGCGTGCGCGATCTTCACCGCGACCGTGCGGTCCAGCTGGGTGTCCATGGCCAGCCACACGGTGCCGAAGCCGCCATGGCCAAGCGGGCGGATCTTGCGGAACCGGCCGCCGGTCTGCGTCCACATGGTCGACGTGCCGGTCTTGCGCTGGGCGAACGGCAACGGGCCGGGATCGGCGGCCAGCTTGGCCAGTGCGGCCCGGTCCGGCTCCGGTTCCCGGACCGGCGGGCGCATCGGGGGAGGTGCCGGGGGGTGCACCGCGGGCGGTGGCGGGCGGTAGGCCGGGGGCGGTGGCTGCTGCCGTACCGGTGGTTCCGGGCGCTGGTAGGCACGTTCCACCACCGACCAGCTCGGCGGGCCCACCACCAACACCGGCAGCAGGCCGAGGATGGCCGCCGGCAGGAAGCCCAGCCACAGGTAGATGGCCACCTTGGCGGCCAGCGGGGCGCTCAGCAGGATCAGCATCAGGAACGGCAGCCAGAACAGCCGGGCCGGCCACTTCGGCCCCCGGCGCAGGGCCGCGCGGGCCTGCAGCCAGACGAAGAGCAGACACAGGCCCGGCACCAGGACCAGCGCGCCAAGGTGCAGCACCTGCTTGGTCGGGCCCTCGAACGGGTGGAACAACACCTCGTAGACCGTGGGGCCGCCGCCGAGATAGTCCTGCTGCACGCCGGTCCAGCAGTAGGCGTCGTCCAGGGTCCTGCGGTCGGCCGCGGTCAGGCCCACGGTTGGGTCGCCGTGGAAGGCGCCGCGGAACACCTCGGACATGCCGATGGCGAGCAACCACGGCAGCAGGAACGCGAACAGCAACCCGACCACGCCGAACAAGGTCAACGTCACCGCGTTGTACTGGTTGCCGATGCCTTTGCGAGCCAGCGCCACGAACAGCGCGCCGATCATCGGGAACAGCGCGATCAGGCCGCCGGCGGTCGCGGTCGCCCACACCCAGTCACCTGGGCAGACGCCGGGACCGAAGATGCGGTGAGCAAGGGAAAGCAACGAACCCGCGATCTGCACGAGTACGTCCACGGCCGCCGCTCCTCTCCCCCTTCCCCGCCAGACTAGGCGAATGACGTGTCAGCGGGGGGCAAGGTTGCACCGGCGCGGCATGATCTGACCTATGGGCAGTTACCGCGAGACCTATGCGCGCAGCCTGGAGCACCCGGAGGATTTCTGGCTCGAGGCGGCCACCGCGATCGACTGGACGCGGGCGCCGAGCCGGGCCCTTGACGACTCCTCGGCCCCGTTCTACCGGTGGTTCCCGGACGCGGAGCTGAACACCTGCCACAACGCGTTGGACCGGCACGTCGCGGCCGGGCGGGGCGAGCAGACCGCGCTGATCTACGACTCGCCGCTGACCGGAGTCACGGCCCGTTATACCTACCGTGAGCTGCGGGATCTCGTGGCGCGGTTCGCCGGAGTGCTGGCCGGGCTCGGGGTGTCGGCCGGCGACCGGGTGATCATCTACCTGCCGATGGTGCCGCACGCGGTGGTGGCGATGCTGGCCTGCGCCCGGCTCGGCGCCGTGCACTCCGTGGTGTTCGGCGGGTTCGCGCCGCGCGAGTTGGCGACGCGGATCGACGACGCGCGGCCCCGGGTGATCGTGACGGCCTCGCACGGGATCGAGCCGACCCGGGTGATCGAGTATCGGCCGATCATCACCGAGGCAATATCGTATACGATGCACAGGCCGGAGCACGTGGTCGTACTGGAACGCGAGCGTCCGCGCGGGGCCACCGGCACCTCGCGAATGGCCGGCGAGATCGACTGGGACGAGGCGATGCGGGACGCCGCGCCGGCCGGTTGCGTGCCGGTGGCGGCCACCGATCCGCTCTACATCCTGTACACGTCCGGCACCTCCGGGAAGCCGAAGGGCGTGGTGCGGGACAACGGCGGGCACGCGGTGGCGCTGAGCTGGTCCTTACATAACGTATACGATGTGCATGCCGGTGAGGTGTTCTGGACCGCCTCCGACGTCGGCTGGGTCGTCGGTCACTCCTACATCGTGTACGCACCGCTGCTGGTGGGCGCGACCACCGTGCTGTACGAGGGAAAACCGGTCGGCACGCCGGACGCCGGGGCGTTCTGGCGGGTGCTCGCCGAGCATCGGGCGAAGGCGCTGTTCACCGCGCCGACCGCGTTCCGCGCGATCAAGCGCGCCGATCCGGACGCCGCCCTGCTCGCCAAGTACGACCTCGGCGCGTTCCGGGCGCTGTTCCTGGCCGGCGAGCGACTGGACCCGGAGACCTACCACTGGGCGAGTGCGAAGCTCGGCGTTCCCGTGATCGACCACTGGTGGCAGACCGAGACCGGTTGGCCGATCTGCGCCGCGCCACGTGGGCTGGAGCCGTTGCCGCTCAAGCCCGGCTCGCCGAGCGTCCCGGTACCCGGCTACGACGTGCGGGTCCTCGACGCGGCGGGCACCGAACTGCCGGCCGGCCGGGAGGGCGCCATCGCGATCAAGCTGCCGCTCCCGCCCGGCACCCTGCCCACCCTGTGGGGCGACGACGAGCGGTACGTGGACGCCTACCTGTCCCGCTACCCCGGCTACTACCTCACCGGCGACGGCGGGTTCTTCGACGAGGACGGCTATCTGTTCGTGATGGGCCGAACCGACGACGTGATCAATGTGGCCGGACACCGGCTGTCCACCGGCGCCATGGAGGCGGTGCTCGCCGCGCACCCCTCGGTCGCCGAGTGCGCCGTGATCGGCGTGCGGGATCCGCTCAAAGGCCAGCTACCCCGGGGTTTCGTCGTGCTCAAGGCCGGTGCCACGATCGACCCGACGACCCTGCGCGAGGAGTTGGTCGCCGCGGTGCGGCGGGATATCGGTCCGGTCGCCGCGTTCCGCGACGTGTCCGTTGTGGACGGTCTGCCGAAGACGAGGTCCGGCAAGATCCTGCGCAAGACCATGCGGAACATCGCCGACGGCCGGGATGAGGCGGTGCCGTCCACCATCGAGGATCCGGCGGTGCTCGACGCGCTGCGCCCGATCCTGCGCGGCGACTGACCCCGCGACGCGGACGGCTCCCTCGGCACTGGACCCCACGGACAAATTGGTCTATACCCATGAGGAGCCCTGCCGTTCGGGCTCCAGCCGAGGAGGACCCGTGAAGAACTCTTCCCGCACCCCACGTCTCCGGTTGCTCGCCGGGCTCACGGCGACTGCCACGTGGGCCGCCGTGCTCGCGGGCGCCCCCG
This sequence comes from Labedaea sp., assembly GCA_045806965.1. GTDB lineage: Bacteria > Actinomycetota > Actinomycetes > Mycobacteriales > Pseudonocardiaceae > DASYTH01. The sequence continues at coordinate 6,381 of JBJMIG010000003.1, forward strand.
GATCCGCCACCGCCCAAACGGAGCGGCAGGCTTCCCGGATCCCCCTGGTCGTGCCGGCACCGGTCGCGGTGCGCGCGGAGCCGCGCGACAACTTCGAAATCACCGGGCAGACCAGGATCCTGGCCCGGTCGAGCGAAGCCAGAGCGGTCGGCCGCTACCTGGCCGGCGTGCTCCGCCCGGCAACCGGGTTCCCGCTGCCGGTGTCCGGTTCCGGCGGTCGCGGCGGCATCTCGCTGGTGCTCGGTGCCGACCGGCAGGTCGGCACCGAGGGCTACGAACTGACCGTGCGGCGCGACGGCGTCACCCTGCGGGCCAACACCGCCGACGGCCTGTTCGCCGGCGTGCAGACCCTGCGCCAACTCCTGCCGGCCAGGGTGGAAAGCCCCACCCGGCAGGCAGGTCCATGGATCGTCTCCGGCGGCCGGATCATCGACTTCCCGCGCTTCGTCCACCGCGGCGCGATGCTCGACGTCGCGCGCCACTTCTTCACGGTTGATCAGGTCAAGCACTACATCGACCAGATCGCCCTGTACAAGATCAACGTGTTCCACCTGCACCTGGCCGACGACCAGGGCTGGCGCATCGAGATCAAGAGTTGGCCGCGGCTGACCACGGTCGGCGGCAGCACGCAGGTCGGTGGCGGTCCCGGCGGCTTCTACACCCAGCAGCAGTACCGCGACCTGGTGGCCTACGCGGCCGCCCGGCACATCACGATCATCCCCGAGATCGACATGCCCGGGCACACCAACGCGGCCCTCGCCTCCTACGCCGAGCTGAACTGCGACGGCGTCGCGCCGCCGCTCTACACCGGCACCGACGTCGGGTTCAGCTCGCTGTGCGTGAACAAGGAGGTCACCTACCGGTTCCTCGACGACGTGCTGCGCGAGTTGTCCGCCATGACTCCCGGCACGTACCTGCACATCGGCACGGACGAAGCGCACGCCACCACACCGGCGGACTACCTCACGTTCATCAACCGGGTCCTGCCGATCGTGGCCAAGTACGGCAAGACGGTCACCGGCTGGCACCAGTTCGTCAAGGCCAACCCGCCGGCCAGTGCGGTGCCCCAGTTCTGGGGCACGGAGAACGTGGACCAGGACGTGGCGGCCGCGGCGGCCCGGGGCAACAAGATCGTGATGTCCCCGGCGAACAAGGCCTACCTGGACATGAAGTACACCGAGGCCACCCCGATCGGTCAGGACTGGGCCGCGCTGATCGAGGTCCGCGACGCCTATGACTGGGATCCGGGCAACTACCTGCAAAACGTGCCGGAGAGTGCGATCCGCGGCGTCGAAGCTCCACTATGGACAGAGACGATCGTGACCAGCGACGACATCGAGTTCATGGCCTTCCCGCGGCTGGCGGCCTACGCTGAGCTTGGCTGGTCGCCGGCCGTGACCCACAACTGGCCCGACTTCCGGCAGCGGCTCGCCGCCCAGGGCCCCCGATGGACCGCCCAGGCCATCGACTTCTACCACTCCCCCCAGATTCCCTGGCCCGCCTGAACCCCCCGAGTCTCGCGCTCAGGCAACTGAGTGACGCGCTCTGGCAACACGAGTTGCTGGAGCGCGAGACTCACTTGCTGGAGCGCGAGACTCGCGAGGGATCACGTGGCCGGCTCGGCCCGGCGCCGGTAGGTGGACACGATCACCGACGCGGTGACCTGCAACGGCTCGTCGAGGGCCCGCACCCGGTCCCGCAACAGCCCCGGGTTGGTGTGCCAGGAGCTCGGACCCATCGCCACCGCGGCCTCGATGTCGCTGTGCGACAAGGACATGGTGAACTCCCAATCGTCCTCACTTGCCAGCCGGCAGTACGGCCCGATGGTCGCCTCGATCCGGTCCCGCTTCTCCGGTTCCACCTTGAGCAGATCCAGTTGCCACACCAGCTCCACCAGGTGCCGCGCGGTCGGCGTCACCACGATCAGCACCCCGCCGTTGGCCAGCACCCGGTGCATCTCGGCCGGGTTGCGCGGCGCGAAGATGCTCAGCGCCAGCGCGGCCGCCCCGGCCCGCACCGGCAGGCCGTGCCAGGTGTCGCAGCCGATCGCACCGGCCCTCGGGTGCGCCCGGGCGGCCCGGCGCAGCGCCGCCTTGGACACGTCGAGGGCGAGCCCCGCCCGGCCAGGCAGGGAGTCCAGCACGGCAGCGAGGTAGTGCCCGATTCCGGCCCCGACGTCGATCACGCAGCCGGGCGGCCGGTCGGCCATGGCGCGCTGCGACGCGGTCACGACCGCCCGCTCGATCGGCGCGAAGTGCCCGGCGGCGAGGAACCTGGTCCGCGCCTCGACCATGGCCGGGGTGTCACCGGATATCCCGGAAGAGTCCGGCGTGACCAGGTTCAGGTAGCCCTGCCTGGCGATGTCGAAGGTGTGCGCCCTCGGGCAGCGCACCGCCGAGCCGGACATGGACAGTTCCAGCCGGCAGGCCGGGCAGGCCAGGTAGGGCAGGACGTCGTTCAGCACCGCGCGCACCGCCCGGTCACCCGGCACGGGCGGCCAGCGTCTCGATCCGGCGCAACCGGTCCGGATGCGTCTCGGCCTCCGGCTTGATCAACACACTGCGCAGCACCCGGGCCGCGCCGGCATCCGCCCGCACGGCCGGGTGCCGCCGCGCGAACGCCTCCGCGCCGATCCGCAGCGCGCTGAGGAAAACCGGCTCGCGGGCGGACCTCATGCCGTCGGACAGCACCCTCGCCGACGCGGTGTCGATCGCCGACAGCGTCGCGGCCTTCGGGAAGTACGTGACGATATCCAGCTCCGGCTCCTGGTACAGCGCCAAGTGCGGCGACGCGGTGATCAGCTCCGCCCAGTCGCGCGCCGCCCGCCGGCTGGCGGCGAGGAACGCCCCGAGCCCGTCCGGCTCCAGCGGCAGCACCCGCAGGGTCAGCCAGAGCGCGGCGGCCGCCGCCCCGGCTCGCGAGCACTCCAGGCTGATCTCGCCGAGGTGGAACTCCGCGTCGGTGAAGTAGGTGTAGGGCGAGTCGTGCAGGAAGAACCGGGCCACCGACGGGTCGGCGAACAGCACCGCACCGCAACCGTATGGCTGCAGGCCGTGCTTGTGCGGATCGATCACGACCGAGTCGCATCCGGCGATCGCCCGCCACGGCTCCGGCGCGATCGGCTCGGGGGAGTTCTCCTTCGCCAGCAATGCGAAGAATCCACCATAGGCCGCGTCGACGTGCAACCGGACACCAAAGCGCGCCTTCAGCTCCAGCGCCTCGTCGATCGGGTCGACCGCGCCGAGCCCGGTGGTTCCGGCGGTCAGCACCACGGTCCCGATCCGGCCGGTGGCCAGCACCTTCTCCAGCGCGTCCAGATCCATCCGGCCGCGCCCGTCGACCGCGACCGTGGTGGCCTCGACGCCGAGCACCCCGCACATTCGCCCGTGCGTGTAGTGGCTCTCCGCGCTGAACGCCACGCCCCGGTCCGGGTGCGACTCCCGCGCGACGTAGAGCGCCTCGAGGTTGGCGATGGTGCCGCTACTGGTCAGATGGCCGAGATGGGAGCCGAGGCCGAACATCCCGGCCAGCGCGGCCACCACCTCGCGCTCCATCCGCGCGGTGGCCGGGCCGCTGTCCTGCGCGTGGTTGTTCGGGTTGATCAGCATCGCGGTCAGGTAACCGGCCACCGCGACCGGATGCGGCGGCTTGAGCATCTGCCCGACGTAGTCCGGGTGGAAGTACGGATAGTTGTCCGCGAGCCGCGCGGTGAACTCATCGAACGCCGCGGCGAACCGCTCCGGGTCGACCTGCTGCACCGGGTGCGACTGATAGCCGCCGAAGGAGTCACGCCAGGCGTCGACCGCGGCCACACCCCGGCGCAGCCACTCGTCCAACTCGGTCATGACAGATCCGCCAGCGCGGCGGAGATGCCACGGTGGAACGTCGGGTAGGCGCCGATCAGGCCGCGCAGTTGGGAGACCGGCACCTCGGCGTGCACGGCGACGGCGAGCGCCCCGAGCACCTCGCCACCCGACGGGCCGACCGACGTGGCGCCGACCAGCACGCCGCGCCCGGCGTCCTCGACCACCTTGATCAGGCCGTCGTTGCCGGCGCCGTGGATGAAGCCGCGGGTGGTGGCGGCCAGGGCGGTCATCCCGGTTCGCACGGCGAGCCCGCGCTCGCGCGCGGCCGCCTCGGTGAGCCCGACGCTGCCGACCTCCGGGTCGGTGAACGTCACGCTCGGCACGGCGCGGTAGTCGGCCGGCGGGTGTTCGCTACCCAGGATGTCCGCCGTGGCGATCTCGCTCTGGTACATGGACATGTGGGTGAACGCACCCTTGCCGGTGATGTCGCCGATCGCCCACAGCCCGGGTGCGGCGCGCATCCGCTCGTCGACCGTGATGCCCCTTGCGTCCTCGTCGAGGCCGAACGCACCGACGCCGAGCGCGGCCAGGTCGGTGCGCCGTCCGGTGGCGACCAGCAGGCTGTCCGCGGTGAGCGACTCGCCGCCGGCCAGCGAAACGGCGAACGCGCCGTCGTGGCCGACCTCGGTGACCTTTGCCCCGGTCCGTACGTCGATGCCCTCCTCGGCGAAGCGGCGCGCCAGCACCTCGCTCGCCTCCGGCTCGACCGGCGGCAGCAGCCGATCCCTGGTGTGCACCAACGTGACCTTGGCGCCGAACCGGGCGAAGATCTGGGCGAACTCGCAACCGACCGGGCCGCCGCCGAGCACGATCAGACTGGCCGGCACGGTGGTCGCGCGGACCGCCTCCCGGTTCGTCCAGAACGGCGTGCCGGCTAGGCCGTCGACCGGCGGCACCGCCGGCTCGGTACCCGGGTTGAGCACGATTCCCCGGCCGGCCGTGAACTCCCGCTCACCGTCCGAAGTAGACACGGTGACCTGGCCGGGCGCGACGATCCGGCCGCGGCCCCGGACGAACCGGACGCCCGCCGCCTCGAGCCGCTCGACCGCGACCCGATCGTCCCAGTTGTCGGTGGCCTCGTCCCGGATCCGCGCGGCCACCGGCGCCCAGTCCGGGTGTACCTCGGCCGAGCCGGCGAACGTCCCGACCCGGCGGGCCTCGCCGAGCGCGTCCGCGGCCCTGATCATCATCTTGGTCGGCACGCAGGCGTAGTACGGACACTCGCCACCGACCAGCCGGACGTCCACCCCGACCACCGAGAGCCCGGCCCTGGCCAGGCCCGTCGCGCTCGCCTCGCCGCCGGGGCCGAGCCCGATCACGACAACATCCACCGCTTCGCTCGTCACACGGCCATCATTCCGGACCGGCGCAGCCGCACCAGGACGAACACGGCCAGGGAGAGCGCGGCGAGCACATAGGCGTTGCCGGGGAGTGCTTCGAGCAGCGACCAGTGCAGCTCCACATGCGCACCGCTCGGCACGACGAAGAACTCCCAGCCGCTGCCGACCAGCGGGATCGCGACCAGTGCCACCCGCGCCCAGGCGGCGCCGCGCAACGCCCTCGGCACCAGGAACGCGACCAGCGGCACCATCCAGACCCAGTGGTGGGTCCAGGAGACCGGGCTGACCAGCAGCCCGCAGAACGCGGTGACCAGCAGCGCGCCGAGTTGGTCACCCCGGCCGTGCAGCCGCCGCACGACGAGCGCGGAGACCGCGAGGCAGAGCAGGCTGAGCACGCCGACCAGGGCCAGGGTGGCCGGCCCCTGCCCGGCGAGCCGTTGCAGGATCCCGTTCAGCGACTGGTTGCCGATCCAGGAGTTGGTGGCCGCGTCGTTGCCGTCGAGCAGCGCCACCGTCCAGAACCGCACCGTGTCCGATGGCAGTACCAGCACCGCGACCGTGTTGAGCGCGAGGAAGGTGCCGAGCGCCCGCAGCGCGTCGGCCCGGCGTCCGGTGACGGCCAGGTGCAGCACGAAGATCAATGGGGTGAGCTTGATCGCGGCGGCCACGCCGATCAACACCCCGGATGCCGGCCGGCCCTTGAGCACCAGCACGTCCAGCACGACCATGGCCATCAGCACCAGGTTGAGCTGGCCGAGCGCCAGGGTGCGCCAGACCGGTTCGAGGACCAGCACGGCGAGCAGCGTGACCGGCACCGCGGCGCGCGGCGCGTTCGGCATGGTGACCCGGAGCACGCCGCCGATGGCGAGCACGGACAGCGCCGCGATCAGTCCCCAGCAGACCTGTGCGGGCAGCAGCACCAGCGGGAGGAACAGGACCGCGGCGACCGGCGGATAGGCGAACGGCAGGGGCGGCGCCCAGGCCGGTTCGGTCGTCAGCGGGTCGTAGAGCGAGTCGCCGTGCCACAGGCTCAGCGCGCCGGCCCGGTACACCGCGCTGTCCACGCCAAGGCCCGCGCCGAGCGCCCACCAGACCAGCGAGACGGCGAGCAGCGCGGCGGCCAGGACGAGCGCGGTCGCGGGTATGCGGGTACGACTCACCCACCCAGACCCCAGCCCACCCACCGGTTCACCCTACAGAAGGATCTCCGACCGCCGTCGCGTGCCGAGCCAGGCCCCGGGTCAGCTCGCCGACAAACGTCGTGAGTCCCCGGCGCAGCAGCCAACCGGTGCCCGGAATCTTCGGCCGGAACGAGACCCGCCAATGGATCACGGTGCCGCCGCCGCCGGCCGGCGTCAGGCCGATCTCGCCGCGGTAGTCCCGGACGGGCAGCGTGCTGCGGTGCGCGTAGCGAAACGACCTGTTCTCGGTGAGCCCGGTGATCTCGTCGTGCCCGGTGATCCGGCCGTTGCGGAAGATCCGCACCGCGCCGACCCCTTCCGGCTCGTCCGCGCCCTCCCGTTCCAGCTCGAAGGAGTCGATCGGGCTCCAGTCCGGCCAGGTGGCGCCCGTGCGCAGCAGGGCGTAGACGGTGGCCGCCCCGGCGGCGGTCCGCTCGGTGGCGTCAATCTGGATGCGCGACATGTACCAGATGGTACATGTACCATTCGGTTCAACATGAGCGAACCGAAGGAGAAGTTGCTCACCGCGGCCATCGACTACGTCGCGGCCAACGGGATGAGCGACCTGAGCCTGCGCAGGCTGGCCACGGCGATCGGCACCAGCCACCGGATGCTGATCTACCACTTCGGCTCCAAGGAGGGCCTGCTCGTCGAGCTGATCCGCGCGGTCGAGCAGCGCCAGCGAGACGCGCTCACGCAGCTCGAGCTGGAGCCGGGCGCGACCCTGGCCGACCTGAGCCGGGCGTTCTGGCGCCGGCTCACCGACCCGGCGCTCTGGCCGCACGAACGGCTGTTCTTCGAGATCTACGGCCAAGCGTTGCAGGGCCGGCCCGGCACCACGGCGCTGCTGGACGGCATCGTGTCGGACTGGGTCGAGCCGCTCACCGAGCTGGGCGTCCGGCACGGCTTTGCCGAAGATGCGGCCAGGGCCAGCGCCCGACTCGGGCTGGCCGTCAGCCGAGGGCTGCTGCTCGACCTGCTCGCCACCGGCGACCGCGCGGGCGTCGACGCGGCCATGGCCCGGTTCGTCGAGCTGATGTACGAGAGCTAGCCACCTGTGCGGTCGGTAGGGCCAGCCCTACCCCGAACCCGGGTGCTGCCGCCAGTGAGAACAAGCATCACCGGCAGCAGGCTTGGCTCATGCAGTCGTTACGCCGCACGCCGTTCACCGCCTGCACGGTCGCCGTCCTCGTGGTCATCGGTCTGCTGACCGGCGCGATGTTCACCCGGCTCACTGACCACCCGTGGGGCGACGACGTGTCCTACGGCCTGCCGGCCTTTCGGCACGGGCAGCTGTGGACGGTCATCACCGGGATGGGCTTCGCGGCGACCCCGCTGTGCTACGTCGCGCTGCTCGGCAGCTTCGCGCTGTTCGCCGGGTTCACCGAACGCCGGCTCGGCACCGCGCGCACCATGATCGCCTGTGCCTACGGGCAGCTGACCGGTGTGCTCGGCGCCGCGGTACTGATCATGGTGTTGGACACTCCCTGGCAGCACAGCATCGACGTGGGGATCTCTGCCGGCACCATGGCCGCGGCCGCGATCGCCTCGGCCAGTCTGGCTCGGCCATGGCGGCTGCGCGTCCGGGTGGGGCTGCTCGCGTACTGCGTCACGTCGCTGCTTGTGCTTCGTCAGCTCGCCGACCTCGAGCACCTGGTCGCGGTGCTGACCGGGCTGCCCGTCGGTCGGGCCTTCCTGCGCCGGCCGGCCGAGGACGCCGGGCACGCGCCGGATCGGGCCCGCACGCTGCTCGCCCGGTACGGCGGGGGCAGCCTGTCCTGGATGACCACCTGGCCGGGCACCCGCTACCTGCTCGCCGAGGACGGCTACCTGGCCTACCGCCGGCACGCCGGGGTGGCCATCACGGTCGGCGACCCGGTCGGCACGCCGTCCTGGAAGGCCAGGGCGATGGCCGAGTTCGCCGAGCACTGCGAGCGTTCCGGCCTGATCCCGTGCGGCTTCTCCGTCGGGTCGGCGACGGTGGAGACGGTGCGGCCGCTCGGCTGGCGGCACCTACAGGTGGCCGAGGACACCCTGGTGGACCTGACCGGCCTGGCGTTTCGCGGCAAGCGCTGGCAGGACGTGCGGACCGCGCGAAACCGAGCGGAGAAGGAAGGTGTCGAGCACCGGATGATCGCGCTCGCCGACGCCCCGCCGGCGATCCTCGCCCAGCTCCGCGAGGTGTCCGCCGGCTGGCTGGCGGCCAAGCGGATGCCCGAGCTCGGCTTCACCCTCGGCGGGCTGGCCGAGGCCATGGACCCCGGCGTGCGGGTCAGCCTGGCCCTGTCCTCGGACGGTGTCGTCCACGGATTCACCTCGTGGCTGCCGATCCCGGACGCCGCCGGCCGGCCGCGCGGCTACACGCTGGACATGATGCGCCGGCGCCCCGACGCGTTCCGCCCGGTCGTCGACTTCCTGATCGCCTCGGCGCTGCTGACCTTCCAGGCCGAAGGCGCCACCGTGGTCTCGCTCTCCGGCGCCCCGCTGGTCCGCTCGGCCACCTGTGGGCACCCGCTGCAACGCGCCATCGACGGCCTGGGCACCCTGCTCGAACCCTGCTACGGGTTCCGGTCGCTGCACGCGTACAAGTCCAAGTTCCACCCGAGGCGTGCCGGGCTGCACCTCACCTATCGCAGGGCCGCTGACCTGCCCCGGATCTCCGTCGCGCTGCTGCGGGCCTATCTGTCCACTTCGCACCGCGGGCTGGTCCCGAGGGCAGCGGCCGAGCCGGTTCGCGCGCCGGTGCCGCGGTTCCCGCTCCCGCTCGCCGTGCGCTGAACGCCGCACGTCGAACGACCGCGCCAACGGCGTAACCCGGACACTCGCCGGTGCGATAACGGACCGAGCCAACTCCGGAAGGCGAAGGAAAATGTTCGGTCGCCGAGCGCACCACCCGATCCTCGACCTGCTCCGTCAGCCAGGAGCGGGCTGGCTACTGCTCGCCACCGCCTACCTCAGCTCCGCCATCGTCAGCGTCTACTTGGCGCTCAACATGTCCGTATGGTGGCCGCTCGCGCTGGTCGCCGGCTCACTCGTCGGCGCGGCCCTGTGCGTCACCGCCGCGATCCGCAACGCCCGGCAGCCGAAACCCGTTCGCTACGAGGAGCCGGCCGACGACCTCCCGCGGGCCACGCCCCAGCGCTTGAGCCGCAACTACTAGGCGAACGACCTCCCCCGAGCCTTACGACGACATGGCGCACGGCGGCATCCGGGAACTCTGCGAGATATGTCCGCTGAGCCAGCCGGAACTCTGCGCCAACGCACACCGAATGCCGATCGCCGGGCAACATCCGGGTCCACCTGACCACAACGAACAGACGGTGAGCATGCGCGTGGAGCGCCAGCGCAGGCCGTTCGCCGATCACGCGCCGCTCACGCTGACCGTGATGCTTGAGAAGGTCGTGCTCGACCGGCCGATCGGCGGGGCAGATGTGTCGCACGCCCAGTTGAGCATTTCTTCATAGCGCGTGTGACAGCTTCCCAATTCGCTCGGGCGGATCGCCGGATTCGGTTGACCGAGGGTATATCCGACAACCACGCCCGGCGAGATTTCTCTCGTCGGGCGTGGTGTGAACAAGGACTACATGGTGGGCCTAACGCATCAGCATACGAACCACGAAGTGCTGGTCACAGGCCCTGAGATCACCATCCGCCCAGTCGCCACGCGTCGCCCGACCGGGGCTCCCCGATGAACGCTGCCACGCCAGCTCGGGACCGCTCGCTGTGGGTGCAGTGCGCCTGCACCGCACTGGTCGCCGTTGGCGCCGCCTACGCCTCCTACCGCCACGGCCGGGAGTTCGCCCTGCGGTTCGGCGCGGACGAGACCACGGCAGCCATCTGGCCGTTGATCGTCGATGGCCTGTTGACCACGGCGACAGTCGAGCTCTGGAAGACCGGCCACGGCCGCGATGCCGGTGGCCGGTGGGCGGCCTGGCTGGCCTTCGTCTTCGGGGTTGTGCTGTCCTTATGCGCCAACATCTCAGCGGCTCCCGAGCTGAGCGTGTTCGCCGTCGCGGTCGCGGCGTGTCCACCGCTGGCCCTGCTGCTGGCGGTCGAGCTGCTGAACCGCGCGCTGAAGCGGCATCGCGCCGGGACCGAGACCGACGAGACCAGCGAGACTGACGACGGGACGGCGTCGGTGGTGCGTCTCGCGGCCATCTCGGAGCAGTCCCGTCCGCCGACCGGGCCGACCGCCGAGGAGCGGATGAGGGCGTACTACGTGACCGAGCGGTCGAAAGGGCGAACGCCGACCGGAGCGGAGCTGGATCGGGTTGCCGGGACGAGCAACTACGGTCGTCGGATGCTGCGACGCTGGCGTGACACAGGTCATCTTCCGGTCACGAGGGGTGACCATGCCACCGCGACATCCCGGGTGCGAGCGCCAGTGCCGGACTGACTCGCCGACACAGGGCTTCTCACCGAGTACGACGGCCACCGGACGCCGTGCACTTCGGGCGCTGGTCATGCCGTCGATGCCGTTAGTCACCGGTGAGCGGACCGCGCAACATGGACGGGTTGCTCCTACTGGCCACTGTCGGACTCCTTGAGCCGCCACCGGATCGGCTGCATGCGCGTGGCGGTCTGGTCGGCCTTCCTAGGCTGCATCGCCGTGTCACTCGCGGCCAACATCGCCGCCGCTCCGCGCCTGGACTGGCAACCCGTCCTGGTGGCCGGCTGGCCCCCGGTGGCGCTCCTGCTGGCCGTCGAACTGCTCGCCCACCGCTCCCCGCGGCGCACCAAACCCAACCGGCCGTGGCTCGATACCGCCGCAGCCGCGCCGGTGGCCCAGCGAGGCAACGAGACTCGCACCGAGACCGGGAAGGTGTTCACTCTCGCCGAGGTCTCGCGCACCACCGAACAAGCGAGCGAGCCGACCGCTCAAGAGATCATGTGGGCGTACGGACATCCACGAGCAGGCCTCGCAGCCGGACGCCAACCGGCGCGGAACTGAGCGCGTCGCCACCACCGACTACGGCCGGACTGTGCTGCGCCGGTGGCGCGAGCAAGGCCGGATCCCTCGGCCCGGCGACCAGCACGCGAGCGGGGCGGTATGACCACCCACTGCCCGCCATCCAGGTGCGCTCGCGCCACCAGCTACCACGGCTGGGGGGTCGTGCTTCAGCTCGGTTCGCGATTTCCCAATCGCCGATGTACATAGGCCAGATCAAGCGAGCAATGCCCGGCGATACGTTCATGCACGCGCCTCAGCTCCGCATTGACGGTTTTCCCTTCACTGAGATATACCACCATCATCGGGCGTGACGTTGCGGTTAACGCCTTGTTGATGGCCGCCCACAGGAGATCGCGGAAGGTGCGTGGCTTACCCCAGCAGACATAACGCTGATTTTTGCCATCGGTCACCAGGCAGTGCATCGGCTTTTCGCCGACGCTGCCTGGCACGATCGTCCAGGTTTCGCCGAGAACCTCGCGGATGAAGTCACTCGGGGGGGAAAGCCGTTGTGTGGTGTACTTGGCGAAGGAGCCGAAGTCCTCGAGTGCTCGTGCGTATTCCTTAAGTGGCCCATCTTTGAGCCAGACGCGCATACCTTCCGCTGTGTAGTAGTCAGCAAGTTCCCCGCCGATGGTGGGGTCCTCCACCCATCGGGTGTAGTGCTTAGTCTTCTCGCGGGCTGAGATATCCTCCCAGTCGAGCGAGCCTACCTGACGATAGAGTTCACTGATGACGGCATCCCGCACATCCTTCGGGACAGGTATCTCAGCCATCGGTCACTTTCTGTTGGCGGGCTCGGTTATGGACTGGGAGTATCGAGCGCTTCGATGACACGGCTGGCAGCGGCCTCTGGCTCTTCATGTTCCCAGCAGCGGACCACGGTCCAACCTTCGTCTGCCAGCGCGCGATTGGTTTCGGCGTCGCGTCGCTTGTTTTCGACGATCTTGACTGTCCAGAAGTCCGAGTTTTTCGTAGCGGGCCGGTAGTGTTCGGGACAGCCATGCCAGTAACAGCCGTCGACGAACACCGCCACTTGGGCATGCGGGAAGACGATGTCCGCAGAGCGGCGCAGGTGCGGAAGTGGCCGAATGGACACGCGATACCGCAAGCCGTAGGAATAGAGCAGGGCACGTAGCCGGCGCTCCGGGCCGGTGTCGCGTCCACGGTTACCCTGCATCGAAGCTCGAACCTCGGGGGAGGATGCCCAGGAATTCTCTGGTGGTGCCTCGTCATGGACCAAGCCTCTCGCCCGCGCGACCTCCCATCCCTCAACTAGGTTGGCTCGTCGTGTGGGATGGGCGACCGGACCGAGAGATTTCGACACCGTGCGTCCATTGGCTCGCCATCGCAGGTACGCATGAACCGCGTTGCCGCGCGCCATCGGTTTCAACACAATGGATCCGCGGGCGGTTGTACCGTTCACCAGCCGCACCGCGCGTCGGTGTCGTCCGCCCGCACTCTTGTCCTGTTCGGCATCGATCGCGGCCGCGGGGCGACCAGGTCGTGGCTGCCAGGCGCGGGCGGAAAGGGTCGTCACGAACGCCGCTCAACGTCGTCTAGAACGGTCGCCACAGCCTTCGCGAAGACTTCGCCCAGCAACACCGGGACCGCGTTGCCCAGTTGACGCATCTTCTCGCCGCGAGGGCCGCACAGCACCCAATCGTCCGGAAAGGTCATTACCCGGGCGGCTTCCCGGACGGTCATGTAGCGGTGGCGGTACCGTTGTTCCCCTGCCTTCCGCCCAGCGGTGCGGGTGTCGGTCAAAATGACGGACTCGCCACCAGGAACGCCGTGCACGCCCGCCTTCACCGTCTTCGCTGGACGGTCGAGCACGTTAGGCGTATGACCGGGGTAGATCCGCGCGTCTGGCCACCCGACATGGTCCCTGGGCATATCGTCGTGCTGGGTCCGGTCAAGCCGGTCCCAGGGAATCGCTGGCAATTGTTTGGACCGCTCGTCTATCCCCGCGAGTGCGTCACGCAGAGTTCGCCATGGTTTGAGCTTGGGGTCGACGTTGCCCAGGGAGAGTGCGCTTTGAAGTCCGGCCATGACGTGGCTGCGAACGTGCTTGGGAACCTTCGGGTGGCGGTCCCAGTACTCCCCGCTAACCAGTGACCGCAGCAGCGCACCCTCGGAATGTGTCTTCCCTACGGCCTCGCGCAAGAGTGATTCGTCGATATTCAGGTCGCTGCGAAATGCGACGATGATGACGCGATTTCTGATCTGGGGCACGCCATAGTCTGCCGCGTTCACCTCGAACTTGTGCACACGGTAGCGTTCGCGAGGATGAGTTTTGTCGAGCTTCCTTCGACGCTCGATAAGGGCGTTGTGGTGAAGCCACGACACATCGTCGTCTCGCTCGACAAAGGGGAACTCTAGCTCTCGGATAATATAGTCAAAGTAGGGCTTGAAGGAGGGGCGCAGCAATCCGCGAACATTTTCGCAGATCACAGCCTTGGGTTGAATCTCGCGTATGGCCCGGAACATTTCTGGGAACATGTTCCGCTTGTCCTCGTCGCCTTTCGCGACACCGCCAAGACTGAAGGGCTGACAAGGCGGACCGCCTGCCAGAAGGTCGACCTTGTCGTTTAGGTACGCCATCTTCAAATCGCGTACGTCCCCCCGGACGAGCAGTCCCGGCTCGCCTGGCTCCGGGATTCGCTCCTCCTCACCTCGGAGCATCACACCGTTGGCCTCAAGGGTGTCACACGCGTGCTTGACGTACTCGTTAAGCAGGACTGGCCGGAAGCCCGACCGGTGAACCGCCATGGCGAGCCCACCACCGCCTGCGAACAGCTCGACCGACGTGCGCTGCGTCGATGTTCGCTCAGCCGGCATGACCGAATCCTACCGTGCCATGTGGCCCGTCCGCGGGAGGCCAACCCTCGTGTCTTGCCTGGTACGGGAGCCTTTACTGCTCATCGACGATCGCGTACAGCGGCTTCCCGGGCACCGCGACCTTGTAGATCAGCGGGCGCCGGTCACCGGGGATCGCATCCGTCGGCAGCTGGAGTCGTAGGGCCATCACAATGCCGCTGGGGTAGCCATCGGTAGTGAGTGTCGCACTGTCCCGCTCCTTGTCCATGATCGGGTACAGGAGGATGTATCCAGTGCGGGCCGTACCTTGCGATAGTTCCTCGACGGCGGCGCGGTGCAGGCTTTCGGAGTTGCCCCGGATGTGGATAGCCCGTTCGACCTTCCTGCCGTGGACCGTAAACTCGTCAATTCCCCTGAGGTTGACTCGCCGACCGTTCTTCTGTTGTGGAAGAATCACCTTCCAGTCCTCGATAACGTCGTCGGGAAGGCTCGCGATCCATGCGAAGTCGGGAGCGAAGGTATCAGAGGTTGCCCACTTCAGCGTCCGCAGGACGTCGACCATCGTGGCCTGGCTAACGCTGCCGATGAATGCGCCAAACGAGCCTTTGGCGCTCGTGAGTAGTCGCATATCCTTGGCCGCAGCCGTGAGAAGGGGAACACAAGCGTCGATGTTGTGGTCTAGAGCAGCCTCGTCGTCGATGCTCGGATATCCGGAGCTTGGTTCCTTGGCGAGCGTTCTTCTCTGCACCAGCCTGGCATTGCGCATTTTGTTCGCGGCGGTTGGACGCAGGCCTCGTCGTGAAACCAGCGGCTGGATCTCCTCGGGGGTGACGGCGGGGCGTCCCTCTACCATGACGGAATACTGCCGTAGCTCGTTCCGGAAGTCCTCCTCGTCCCGGCAGGCGGCTTCGAACGCGTCTCGAACGTCTGGCGTGATGTACAGCCGGACCAGATCCCGATAGCCCGGACGGAAGCCGAACCAGCGGCCCATTTGCATCAGCGCCTCGGCGTGCCCTACGTTCCGGGAGTAATAGGTCACCGTCAGCCCTTCGACCGTGAACCCTCGCGCGAGCTTGTTCCCTCCGACGAGGACACGCCAGACTGAACGCTTGTCGAAGTCGAGGTCCTCTTGTTCGATGTCCGTGTCGCTGTTGACAACCAGCACGGGGTTGCCATTCGGTGCGATCTTCCGTGCGACCGCGCCGAGGTGCGGCATGAGCTCGTCGAATGAGGCGGGCGACGGGTAGCCCATGTCAAGTGCGATTGCTACCGGGCCAAAGTCTTGTTCGAAAAGATCACGAAGCCGACCGAAGGCCCTGCCGCTCAGATACCCGCCAGAACGCCACAGGTCGCGGATAGAGTCGGCACGGGTTCGCTGCGCGTCCTTACGCATTGTTTCGTGGACGAGCATCGTGTGGTGCTTGAATTGCCGCTCGAATTCCTCGGGTTTCTGACTCTCTCGAAAGAGCTTGATAGCTCCGGCCAGCACGAATGAGTCCAGAGCGGACCGCAACTCGGCCTCTTCGTCATCCTTGCCCAGGAGCCTGAGGTGGGCCTTCTCTTTAGAATTGGCGTATGTCTTCTCCGTTTCAGGGATCGTAAGGTCAAGGTCGTGGAAGTCTTCCGCACCCATGTAGCCAACCGGTCGCTGCAAGGCGATAAGGTAGTCCTTCGGGAAGATGTCCTCGTCGTCGGTGGGGTCGACAAACACGTTCGCGAACGGCGTCGCCGTGTATCCGACGTATTGGGCGCGAGGAAGCATGCTCAATAGGCTCGAGATATGCTTGTTGATCGCGGTGCGCTTCTTCTTCTCCTCAACCCACTTCTTTGGATCTGTGGTGTTGACCGAAGCTTGGTCGGACTCGTCGTCGATGATGAGCGTGGGAATGTTCTCCAGCTTGTCCGCGTTATGCTTGAGATCCTTGACCAGGTTGTTCAACACCGAGGAATTCTTCTTGACGATGCTCAAGCGAGCATCGCTGGTGAAAAGGTTCTCCGGGTGCCACAGCGGCTTAGTTCGATCCCGGCGCTCGAACTCTAGTGCGGGGAGCCCTTGCTGGAGCTTGCGATAGTCGCGTTCGCGTGTGGTCATGCGATAGATGTCCGGCTTGCCGATCTCCGATGGGCGCGCGCCGTGACTAACGAACTTTCCCTTCACCCAATCCTCGTCATCGAGATAGTCGACGCGTTCTCGCGCGCTCTCGTCGTTCTCGTCCGCGCCGCGGAGGACGTTCTCCCGCCCGACCAATTCCATGTCGAGACGCCGTTGTGTCTGCGCACGCAGCAGGTTCGTCGTGCCGGTCAGCACGATGATCAACCGGTATCCGGCATCGATAGCCTTGGCGATCACACCGGTGAAGTTCGCGGTCTTACCGCTCTGGACATAGCCCACCACGAGCCCTTTGGTTTGCCCTGCTTTCTCCCGTGAGGGTTCGATCAGTCGCTCGACGATGTGCGTCGTGGCGATGTCGAGGTCCGCTATCGCTTCAGCGCCCCACCCACGGCGCACATCGAGGTAATCGACGTAGTCCTTCCAGTAGAAGCTCCGTTCGCGCCTGATCTCCTCGGTGTACCACGGATCCCACTCGCCGGCGATGACCGTCGTGCCGTCGCCGCTAAAGATGGGGAAGTGCTTGTCGAACTCCCGCACGGTCTCCTCGTCGAGCCGCAGCGCCTCGACCACCAAGGCTCGGCGCTGCTTGGTGTTGGGTCGGGTGTCCCCGGTCCATGGGTTGCCCTCGATCGGGGCATAGTCCCATTTCGCGAGGTTGACGTGGAGGGCGCGACGCAGCACATCGTTCGGTCCGGAGGTGGCCAGGTGTTCCCGCAGTCGTGGCTCTGACACGTCGAGATCTGGATCGATGTCCTCAGCCTCGACGAGTGCACGCCGAACGAGGCCTCTCGGGGCGTTGTCCGCCATAGCACGCAGAGCGTTCGTGTACGCCTCAGCAAGTGCGCCTGTCATGTTCATCCTTCGAACCCGACAGCGGTGGCGATCACGCCGGGTATGGGTAGGTGACTCGTTAGCCCGTTCAGATCGATCCTGTACTTGACATCAAGAATCCTCTCGAATGGCACATCGTCCTGTCGAAGTGAGTCAGGTGTCAGACGAGGGAACTCGTCCACGACCGCGAAGGCGGTGCTGTCCGTGCGTCGTGTCCACACAGTCACCAAACGGTCCCGCTCAGCCTCCTCCCAACCTGAGCCGGCAAGTCCGTTCTCGAATCCGTCTCGGACCTCGCCGATCTCGAGCCTGCCTCGGAGGAGATCAACCAAGGCGGGGAGGGTTTTGCCATCCCCTGCGCCAGCGGTCGTCACCTGGTGTGAGACCAGCCAAAGGGGCCGCTGCATGGTCGGGACAAGTTGGGTCAACGACTCGATCCAGTGTGTGCGGCGTTCTCCACTCGTGGTCTTGACCTCCAGGTCCAGTTCGGGCAGGCCGAAGTCGTGTTCCTCAGCCTGCCCACCTCGCCAGGCCTGGATCGCGCTCCGAGGACCGATCGTGTTGATGAGTCCCCCCACGACGAGCAGTTCGCCGAACAGCCCCACCTCGCGCTCGCGGGACATTGATCCGGGAGCGCGTAGCAGCGACGAGAGCTTTCTAAGCGTCGCCCGCAGGGCCGCGCTCGGCGTGAAACCGGCTAGCTGGACGCGATCGACCATCGAACACAGAATCGGGTACGCATCGCGGAATAGGGCGGCGTCCGTGACGACAACTTCGAAGTATCGTTCGCCGTCACGCGCCGTGATACGGCTGACGATGTTGCGCAAGCCTGTCGCCGGAGCTGTGACACCCGCGCGAACCTCGATACGAAGTCCCAGTTCCGGCGTGATCGGCTCGATGAACATGCCAGCCGCCGGGGTGCCGGGCACCGGGAGCGACATCGGTACCCGGTTATTGAGGTACTGATCGAATCCATCCGGGGAGAGGTGCCTCTCACCGGCGGTTGGGTTCACGGTCACTGTCGTTCGGCCTGCACTGCCGCGGTAAGGATGGTCTGCCACAGATCGATGTTGTCCTTGTCTCTCGGGCCGAGATGGTTGCCCTCGAACACATTCGCGACCAACAGATACAGGACTGACTTAAGCAACGGCAGATCGTTGAGACCACCGTGCTTGCCGCCGAGCAGCATCGTGCGGTAGCGCTTGTTTAGCCAAAGGGTGTGTGTCTCACGATCGATGCGGAAAAACGAGTCGTCGCTGAACGTGTCCCATCTGATGTCAATGGGGTCTTCGCTGCGCAGACCGGGGACCTCGCGTTCGATCGTGGATCGCACGCGAGGTGGTAGCCCAGAGCCGGGGTGGATCATCGGAGTACGTTTGGCTGTTCGTGTCCGGGAGTCCCGGTACACCTGCTCCGCGATGTCGAGATAGCTGTTGAGCGTCGTCCCGTCCGAGGCACGAGCAGCCGCCGCGAGCTGGGCGAACTCGGGGCCGACCTGGACGCGTGACTTCTCCGGGTTCATGTGGAATAGGCCGCTCGCGTCACCATCGATGTTCACCTCGACCCTGGCCAACTGGAGCCGGGCGTCCGAGGCGTGTACGCCGACCCAGCCGCCGGCCTGTAGGAGCCGGTCGCGGCGGTAGAAGTACAGGCCCTGATGCTCCGTCGGGTTACCCGACAATCGGAATTGGGGTGTGCTTGACCGGCCGGGCCACAGATGGCAACGGAAGGTGAGACGCCGGTCGTCAGCCCCCGCCGTCAAGTCCTTGGGGAAGTCGGCCCGTCCTGTTCGGGTGTAGCCGAAGGGGTCGATCGGCGTGACGGGCACCGGCGGGCTAATGAACGAGGTGTCGACGTCCTGGACGTCGAAGTCGACGATGAGGCGCTCGTCTGCCAAGAACCGGTGGAAGACCATGCCCAGATGCTGGCACGTCGTGGTGATCGCGAGGTCGATGTACTCCTCGACGCGCCGCAGATTGTCCGTCGCCGGAAAGGCAACCACCTTGTCCCAACGGATCACTGTTCCCTTGTCCTGCAACGAGAAGGGCCACTCACGAGCAAACTCATTCTCGATGAACTGGGAGGGGACGATGTCGCAGTGGAAGCCCCGCCGCATGGCCTCGTCCGGACGCCAGAGTCGTCCGACTGCCTGGTGACCGGCGGCACGCGACATCACCGTTAGGCTCCGGGCTTGGCTGAAGGATGCCGCTTTCAGACCGAGCCCGAAATGACCAAGGTCGCCATCTTGGTACTCACGCCTACCACCGATCGTCATCGCCACGTCGATCGCGTCCGGTGCCATGCCTCGCCCGTCGTCGACGACGTAGAGCGTCGCCAACCTGCTGCCCGACCGGACAAGCCGGATCAACACGTGAGTCGCTTCCGCGTCGATCGCGTTGTCAACAAGATCCGCGAGCGCTGTCTGGAGGGAGTGATTTCGGCCGATGGAGTCCAAAGCCCTCGGATCCGGTGGCAACTCGATGCTGCCATCGGTGGGGACTTCCTGACTCCACTCGATCACGGTGTTAGGCCCCCAACTCCGATCGAATCCAGCGTGGCTCGGGTGGAGGTGCCCGCGTTCGACGGCTTGGGCGTCGCCTCTGCCACTGCTAACCCGTATAGCCCATCGTCAGCCTTCCGTTACCGACCTTACTCAAACTATGCCGACCCCTCGGGTGAACTCGAACGACCCAAGGGTCACTCTGCGTGTTCGATACCGTCGCGGGCAGAACTGACTGAGTAAGACTACCCGTTCTGTAGTGACTGGGCTCCGTAGCGTGCTCGTGTGCGTCACACTGTCGACTGCTGGGAGTGCTGGGCGAGGGGATGAGATGGCACCAGGAGACGGGTTCGCGGTTACTCCCGAGGTCTTGAAGGACGTAGCCATGCAGTTGGGTGGCATTGCGGAGGATGCGCACCGCAACGCCGCGGTGTTGAGCGGCATTCAGGACGCTATGAATGACCAGGCGCGCGGCTTCGACGTGATGCGGGCCGCCGCGGATTGCGAGTCGAGCTGGCAACGAGCGGTGCAGACGCAGGCGGCCAAACTCGCCGTGGACGGCGACACGCTGGATCTCAACGCGGCCAGCTACTTGACCACTGAGCAGGGGAACACCACGCGGATGGGGGGTCGGTGAGCCATGGTGTCCTTCGCGGATCTACGAGACATCGATCCGTATGTGTTCCGGGAGGGCGAGTCTGCCTGGCTGGACATGTCTAACCAGTTGAAAGAGCACGGTTACGAGATCCGGCGGGTCTTGGACAAGCTTGACGGGTGGGCCGGGTCGGCCGCCGAGGGCGCGAAAGCCACCTTTCGCGAACATGAACGTCGTTTTCTGGCCAGCGCGGATACGCTAAACGAGTCGTACCAGTTATTCCATCAGGCCGGCGACCGGATCGGCGCAGCCAAAGCGAAGATTATGGACGGTGCCAGAGAGGTTCAGTCCTGGAACCTGAGCGTGGCCGACGACGGCAGGATCTTCGACGAGCACACCGATACCCGATATGGCAGCGAAGAGGACCACATCCGGGACGCGATTCGCAAATACGAGGGTGTGTTCCGCGAGGCGATGTCCGAGGCGAACCAGGCCGACGCGGAGATCGCCGCTGGGTTGCGGAGGCTCACCGCCGAAGCCGTTGGCCTGGCCCCGCCTGCGGGCGATGCCACCACGGCCGCCGCAGCGGTCGCGATTCCACCGCGCGGGACCGCACCGGCGGACGTGAAGAAGTGGTGGGACTCGCTCTCCCCGATGCAGCAGGAGTCTCTGCTGTTCACTCGGGCAGCTGAGCTGGGCGCGCTCGATGGTGTCCCCGCGCTGGCAAGGGACCGTGCCAACCGATTTCGGTTGGCTGAGGAGAATGCCGAACTCCTCGCCGATCAGCAGCGGCTGCTGGCCAAGCATCGCACCCATGACGAGGACCTATGGTTGCAGCAGATCAATGACAAGCTCCACGGCATCGAGGACATCGAGAAGCGGTTGAACACCATCGATCCCTCCCATAGGGAGGCATTCCTCTTGGCCATCGATGGCAACGGCAACGGCCGCGCGATCATCGCGGCCGGCAACCCCGACACCGCCGCCAACGTCGCCACCTACGTGCCCGGTACCGGCGCTGACCTCGCCAAGGTCGGCGCGGATCTGGAGCGGTCGGACCGCATGCTGGCCGCAGCCGCCGAGGCCGGTTCGCCATCGACGTCGGTGATCACTTGGGTGGGCTATGACGCGCCGCAGAACATCGTGCCGGAGGCGGGCTACGAAAGTTTCGCTGATGGAGCCAAGAAGGATCTGGACCGGTTCCAGGACGGCCTACGCGCTACCCACGAGGGCGCGCCGTCGCACAACACCGTCCTCGGCCACAGCTACGGCTCCACGGTCATCGGGCATGCCGCCCGTGATGAGGGGCTCAACGCGGACGAGCTGGTGTTCGTCGGCAGTCCTGGGGTCGGCGTCGTCAACGCGAGCCAGTTGAACTTTCCCCCCGATCACGTGCATGCCAGCGTGGCCGCGCACGACATGATTCACCTCGCCAACACCGGCAATCCCCTGTTTGATCCACACGGCCCGGACCCCACCAGCGGTGGGTTCGGCGCCCAGGTGTTCACGTCCGACCCCGGCACCCCTGGGTTCGGTGGCACATACAGCGGAGCCGCCCACTCCGAATACTGGGAAAAGAACAACGATGCACTCAAGAACATGGGACGCATCATCGCTGGAATGCCGACGTACTGATGACTCAGACACCAAGCATCACCAAGCGCATGCGGATCATTGGCGCAGCGATGGCGGCTCTGATGATCCTTGCAAGCTGTGGAAACGGGGACAACGTGCAGACAACCATCACCGAAGAGCAGGCCAAGCAACGAGTTGAGGACTACGTCCGACAGACGCTGGCCGCTCTCCCTGCTGGCGCCCAGCTTGAGGTGCTATCAGCCACCAGTTCGCTGGCGTGCGACGACCCGACCGACAACGGGCCAAAAGGGCGCGTCACGGTAGGAAATACCTATTGGGTTCGCGGCCTCCCAAAAGAAGGTCACACCGAATTCTTCGATGCAGTCCTCGCGTGGTGGAAACAGCACAATTTTTCAGTTCTCTCGGACCGGCGTCCCCAGGTCAATCTGATCCGAGTTGAGAACAAGCAGGATGGCTTCCGTATCACATTTGATGAAAACCCTGCAGGCGATCTAACACTTGGAGCGGACTCCCCCTGCGTATGGCCAAACGGCACACCGGCGCCCAAACCGAAGTGATCAACTTATTACGTCGCCCCCGCGGTTCACCGCCGCGCCAAGGTGCGGGCAGGCGAAGAGGTTGGGCGGCCCGCCGCGTGGCATGATCGTGATGGTGCCCACGAGAGCGCCCCGGCCCACTAAGGTTGGGCCGGGGCGCTCTTCCTTCCGGTTACTGGTCGTAACGGCCGTTCTTGATCGCGCTCAGGAACTCGTCGAACGGTCGGTTCGGTAGGGCGAGGACTCCCTCGCTCTCGGAGCCGGCGGCCTGCTTGGTGTCCTGGATGCCGGTGCATCCGTTGGCGTGGCCGATCGCCACACACTCTTGCGCTCCGCTGGACCGGCTCGACTTGCGGTAGCGGGCTGTACGCATGGCTTCATACCGTGCTTGCTGTTCTTGCATCTGTCTCCTGCTCGGTTGTCCAGAACATGATCACTGTGATGCCCTGGGTCAGGGCTTGCGGTGTCCCTCGCCGCTGGTCGGCGAGGGGACAACCCCGCAGGTAACGATCTCATCCGCGGGCAGCGCGGGGCGCGCTGTTAAGCGAGCGTGGCGGCGATCTCTTCGAGCTTCTGGCGTGACTGCTCGGCGTCGAGTGCCTTGGTCGCGACGACTCCGAAGGTGCTGGTGTGCTGCCTGATCTCGTGTTGCTTCTCCAGGAAGCCGGAGGAGTGGGCGTAGTCGAGGAAGACGGTCTCGGGGTCTTCGGGGTCCGGGAAGGTCAACAGGATGAAGGACTGTCCTTGTGCTGGGTGTTCGCCGGCTTCGAACGGCAGGACGAGGATCTCCACGTCGGCGGCGTGGTGGGTGTCCAGCAGGTGGCGGAGTTGAGCGTGCATGACCTCTCGTCCGCCGACGTGCCGGCGCAGCGCGGCTTCGTTGATCACGGCGGTGAGACGGAAGTCGTCGGCGGTCAGCCGTACTTGTCGGGCGGTACGCAGTTCGACCAGGCGAGGTATGTCGGCTGATCGAAGATAGGGCGCGGCTGAGCTGATGACGGCCTTGGCGTAGTCGGGCGTTTGCAGCAGGCCGGGTACGAAGGCGTCCTGGTAGGTGCGTTCCCAGGTGGCGCCGGCTTCCAGCCCGATCAGCAGTTCGATGTTGTCGGGTAGTACGTCGGAGTACTGCTCTTCCCACCAGCCAAGGACCGCGCCGTCCCGGCGGAGGATGTGTAGCTCCTCGGCCTTCTGGTCGTCCACGGCCAAGATCTTGATCAGCTTGTCGAGTTGGGCGACGGTGAGGACGCCTCGGGCGTTCTCCACCCGGCTGAGTTGTGGCTGCGACGTGCCGATCTTCTTGGCGAGGACCCCGCCGGGCATGCGAACGGCGTCCCGGAGCCGCTTGATCTCCGAGCCGAGTCGTCGCCTGCGCACGGTTGGGCTGATCGCCATGCCCGCATCCTCCTTCTCGATCAATTGGTCGTCGCGCGCTGTAGGCGCGGATGCACCCGTTCGGCCACTTGCCGGATAGCTACGGATATTCAAGAATATTCATGGGTATCCTCTCGGGCGCGCCGCTGGGCCGCCACAGGGTAGCCCGGCCAGGGCGGGGCTCCGGTGGGCACCGACCACATCAGGCGGAGCCACGCTCCTGGTTCGGCGAGAACCGGCGAAAGGCAGGCGATGACCTGTGAACTGGACAGTCTGGGTGCCGACGGTCGGCTGCATCCTGACGCTTGTCGTGCTCGGCCTGCTCGTCCTGATCGCGGCCCGGAGCCGACCGTGATCGGAATTACTGACCTCGCCCTGTGGGGGCTAGCGAGCGCAGGCCCCGTGGCCGCTGCGGTGCGGATCGGGGTGCGGCTACGCCGCTCCAGCCGTCAACACCGCCGTCGCGCCAACAAAGCGTTCATGGCCGGCTACCGCGCCGCCTTCCACCAGTTTCGCCCTGCCGTTCCCCCGCCTGCCGACCTGCGCAACGTGCCGCCAATTCGGCCTCGTTCTCCGGCGGACGCGGGTAGTGCCCCCGAGACGCCCGCGTCCGCCGGTCCCACCGACCGGGGCAGGCACTCTCGGTGACCGTGACCCGGCGTGGCCACTCGACCGCACCCCAACACCAGGCGTATCTCCCAAGGAGCCCGCCATGGCCTACCCGCGATGGTCGCCAAGCCCGCCCAGATTCGTCTGGCGCAGGGCCGTGCAGGGCGTCAAGCCGGATGGCGGCACCGCTACGACGATCTTCGATCTCCGTGAGGACCGGGCGCACGTTGCCGTCTACCCGGCCACGGTGGGCACCTACGCCCTCCTGATCGACGGTGCCGGGATGCGGATGCTACTGAGCACCGCCGAGTCCCGCGATGCCTGCGCCGTACCGGGCATCCATGCCGTATATGGCGAGCGGCTGCTTGGCCTGTGCCCATACGACCCACCTCACGCCGAGTCGGCGTGGATCGACCGCCCGGCAGACGCTCCGCTGTACCAAGACCCGATGGAACTGTACGTTCGCCTACCACGCGGCGAGATCCACATCATCTACCGCCGGGACCGAATGCTCGCCTTGCGCGAGGTGGTCGCTGAAGTCGTTAGCCTCATGCGCTGATCACTGACGGCGGCACCGTTCGCTTACGCCATCCGGGTGATGATCGAAACGTGCTCGTGAGTAGTCCTACCCGTTAGCTCCGAACCCGCTCCGCGCCGTTCGACCGGTTCGCTACGCTGCCCTCAGTGCGTGGTGATGCGTGCACAATCAGTCATGATTTGTGCGTCCATCGGGTTGGTCGGGAGAGGGTGGGTCATATGCCGTTCCTACAGGAAGGCGCGCCAGCGGAGCCAGGGGGCGAGATCGGCTCCGGTCTACCGCCCGCAAAGTTGATCGTTCAGCCCGACAAGATTCTTTTCCTCAAACGCGGCCTTGAAGACGAGCGAGACAAGATCCGGTCGTTCATCAACCATAAGGGCCGAATGTTGAGTTCCGTTCCACCGCCGGGGACTGATCCTTGCAGTGAAGGTCTCGCCGAGGCGCTGAGCCAGAACGGCCAAGCCGCATTGGATGCCGCAACGGGTTACGTGGATGAACTGTCCAACATCATTGACGCC
The DNA here is from genome assembly GCA_045806965.1 of Labedaea sp. Classification (GTDB taxonomy): domain Bacteria; phylum Actinomycetota; class Actinomycetes; order Mycobacteriales; family Pseudonocardiaceae; genus DASYTH01. The sequence continues at coordinate 31,743 of JBJMIG010000003.1, forward strand.
TTGGACGAGACCGCTAAGGCGTATGGCCTGGTCGAGGAGTCCAATGCGGACAAGTTCGGCAAGGGGCCGGCATGAGTCGGCCAACAAGACTTGGCATGGTGATTGGATCGATCTTGCTTGTCAGCGGGCTCGCCACCGGATGTACCAACACCTCGGCCGGGCAACCGCTGCCCACCGCCACTGGACGCACCACCGATGGAACGGACGCGAGTCCCTCTTCCAACTCTTCGACCTCAGGATCAGCGCCAGCCCGCCCGCAAGAGTTGCGACTGGACGGCAAGGACCCGTGCGCTCTGGTTCCGCAGTCGGACTGGCCGAAGTTCTACATCGACAAGCCCGGCAAGCCAGGCCAAGATGAAACTTTCAAATCGCCAGATTGTTTCTACAGTAACAACGTTCTCGGACTCGGCATAGCCTTGGTCGTCACCGAGGGAATCAACAAATGGACCGATGGCAGCAGAACTGCTACGGCGCAACAGGTTGCGCCAATTGAAGGCTTTCCTGCAATCTCCGTCACACGGAACAATGACAAATATACCTGCGCCATAGCGGTTGACGTGGCGAATGGCCAATACCTCTGGGCGGACGTGAATCTGACACCGAGCAAGGCGTCGCAGGTGCCGGAGCGATGTGAGTACGCGCACCAGTGGGCAGAGTCGGCGATGCGCACATTGGTTCGGGGTGGCTGATGGATATCTGGAAGAAGATCCTGGGCCAGAACTGGGCGTTCTACTCGCACCAGAAGCTCTACGACATGGTCAAGACCGAGGCGACCGGTGCGTCCGCGGTGACCGACGCCGATCAGACGTGGAGTGAGTTCACGGACGTGATGGGCCAGTCCCGCGGCACTATCGAGCGGTTGCTGAACGAGTCGGGTGCGTCCTGGCAGGGGCTGGCGTCGGAGTCGATGCAGTCCGGGGTGACACCCCTGATGCAGTGGACCGACGATGCCCGCACCGCCGGCGCGGCCAGCAACGGCAGCGTTCAGCAGGTCGGCGAGGCGTTCTCGTTCACCTCCAACGCAATGCCGGAGCCAGTGCCGGTGACCTCCACCGCCAACTCCGACTTCGGTGGCATCCCGGCCTCGTTCACGCATCTGTTCGGCGGGCAGACCGATCAGGACCGCCAGGAACGCGCCGCCCAGCAGGCCAAGCAGCGCGCGGTGGAGTTGATGCAGGGCTACTCCCGCAACGCCGACTCGGCAGCGTCCAGCGTGGGCACGTTCGTGCCGCCGCAGCGGGTCACGGTGGGCGTACCGCCGGCTCAGACCTCGGACAGTTCGGTCAGCTCCACCTCCAGCACGATCGTCACCGGTCCTCCAGCCGTGCCGGGTCGCCGGCCATCCGGCACCGCCGGGCCGAACCCCGCTCCGGGCAGCGACCCCCGCGTGCCGAATACCAGTAATGCTCCGAACCCCGGCAGCAGCGTCGCACCACCGATCAGCCAGCCCGTGCAGACCACCACGCCGGGGTCAGCGAGCCCATCGACCGAGTTGCCGGGCACGGCGCCGCTACCCCCAAACGACGGGCCACCCAAGGATTCCGGGCACGGTCCCGGAACTGGGCCCCCGGCCGCCGGGTTCGACCCGGTCACCGGGCTTCCGCTGGATCCCAGGACCGGGTTGCCGATCGACCCGAGAACCGGCTTGCCGATCGACCCGAAGACGGGACTGCTTGTCGATCCGAAGACCGGCCGACTGATCCATCCGACCACCGGACGGCCGATGGGGACCAGCCCTGGCCCCGCTGAGGGCGGTCGCGGATCGGGCGGAGTGCCGGGTGCGGGCGGCCGGTCTGATGGTGAGCCTGCTCGTGGTGGGCGCGGTGTCGGTGGCGCGGTACCGGGGGAAGGCGAGCGCATCGCCGGTGGCCGAGGCGGCGTCGGGATGCGGGGTGGCGCGGCGGGTTCGGGCGCGATGGGTCCGTTGGGTGCTGGGGCCGGAGCGCGGGGCGAGGAGGACGAGGAGCACTACTCGCCGGACTATCTGCACGCCTATCACGACGAGTTCTGGGATGACATCCCGCCGGTCGCGCCGCCGGTGATCGGTGAGGAAGACACCCCGGCCGGCGAGGACACCGCGACGAGCAGAGAAGGCGGCGGTGGGGGCGCGCATTGAGTTGTCGGTGCTGGAGTTCGACGTGCTCTGGGAGCACCTGCGGCTCGGCGCGCCACCGCCCGTCCTCGACGTCGCCTCGCACGGCGCCACGTTGGACGAGCGCGCCGAACTCGCCGACCAGGTGTGGGAGTCGTTGGCGCAGCGCGAATTGGGCTGGCCCGGCCAGGTCGACGACCGGGTGCGCATCCGGCTGCGCATGCTGGCCCAACCGGAATGGGAGTTGGACGCGCGAATTCAACTGGACGCGAGGAGCCCGCAGACCAGAGCGCTGATCGCCGCGAACCGCACCGACGCGACCGTGGCCATCCGCCACGCCACGCGGGTGCGTCTGCACACCGTGCCGGCCGAGCGGATTATCCGCGAAGCGCTGGCCCTGCTTCCGGCGCATCCGCCCGGCACCGGCACCTCGATCACCCTGCCCGCCCAAACGCTGGACGCCGCCGCCGCGCGGGCCGGGACCAGCCCCGACGCGCTGGCCCGCGCCCTGGCTAGCCAGGGGCTGGGTCACGCCGAAGCCCAAAAGATCGCCGATGTCGCCGGCAACGTGATCCGCTTCGGACACTTCGGCGCCGCCCGCACCCGACGCGGCGAGCAGCGCCGCCGGGCCGGGCATGTCGTCAGCGTCTACGACACGCATCAGCGCCGCTACCTGTTCACCCGCAAGTCCAGCGGTGGCACCCCGTGGGTCACCCTGCTGCCCGGCACCGAGGCCGCCGTCACGCGCCAGCTCAACGAACTGCTCGCTGAGCTGGGCCGGCCAGTCGATCAACCAGTCACAAGGTGAGGTCCGCGCATGTGATCCACCGGCGGGTGGCACTACTCGATTTGGGATGACGATCATAACCGTTCGGCCACGTTCGGGTAACGGCCGGCGAAATCTGGCCTGATTTCCGGAGTTCAGGGGTGCCGGGGATCCTCGGCGCTCTCGGACGACGGGCGGTGGTGATCATGGTGGCGGTTTGTAAGTCGGCTGGTGGTCGTGGTGTTGTGGGCGCGGTTGGGTTGGCGTCTGGTGCCGCGTCTGGGTCGGCGCAGGCTCGGCGTTGTGAATCCGCTGGCCCAAACGCCGAAGCGCCTGCTGCTAAAACTGCTGTTCAGCGGTGGTTTCGGCGGGCGGGGGTGGAAGGCCGACTGAGGAGTGATCCTCAACTACTTCTCCATCGCGGTGGCCGCGCGGGGCGCGATGGTCGGCGGACCGGCGAGCCGGATGCGGGGTTGTGGTTTCGCCTGGTGGATCGGGACCGGCGGCTGTTGGTGCTGTTGGCCGAGCACAAGGTGTTGACCACCAACCAGATCGCCGTGATCGAGTTCAGCTCGGTGCGCCGCGCGCAGGACCGGCTGCGGCGGTTGCGGGAGCTGGGGGTGGTGTTCGCCTTCCGCGAGTCCTACCTGCGCGGTGGGACCAGCCAGACCCGTTACGCACTGGGTTACCTGGGGGCGCGGTTGATCGCCGCCCAGCGCGCCGAGAAGCCGCCCGCGCCGAAGGCGTACCTGGAGAGCCTGGACGGCTCGCGCTGTGGCCGAAGCTGGCCCACCAGCTCGGCGTGAACGACTTCTTCTGTGCTCTGGCCGCTCACCGCAACCCGGCCCGGCTGGGCGCGGAGGGCCGCGTGGGTGGGGTGAGCGGGCTGAGGCAGTGGTGGTCGGAGAAACGCTGCATCGGGTTCTTCGTCCGGTACGACAGCGGAGACACCAAGCAGTTGCGGCCGGATGGCTACGGCTGCTGGGAGGACAACGGTCGCGCGGTGCGGTTCTTCCTCGAACACGACACCGGCACCGAATCGCTGCCCACGGTCGTCCGCAAGCTCGACGACTACCGCGACTTTCCGACCGACCGCTTCGGCATCCTGCTGTTCTCGGTGCACTCCACCCGGCGGGAGATCGCCCTGCGCCAGGCGCTGCGCCGTGACCTGGCCGGGCGTGATCCCGGTTTCGTGATCGCCACCGCGGTCCGCGCCGCCGACGGTTCCTTCGGCCATCTCGACGGCCCGGCCGGCCCGGTCTGGGGCCTGTGGACACCTCACGGCACCGAGCGAGTGACCCGCCGGGACCGGTTGGCCGAACTGCCAGCACGTGGCCCGCACGTCGAACACGCGCCCAACACCGACCAGCCGCTCAACGAGGCGGCGTTCGACCCCACCGATCGGGACATGCTGCGCCTGATCAACACACCCCTGCCTCAACGCCTGGAACCGGCAGGTAACCCGGACGACGACCTTGACGACCTCACGCTCTACGACGACACCGTCGACGACGCTGATGACGACATCGGTGACGACGATGTGTACCGCTTGCCGGTCGTCCCGACACCGCCGGACACCCGACGACCTCGACGACCCCGGCGGAGCCGGTGGATCGCTTGAATCCCTCACCCGCAATGCTTTCGCTCACGTTGGCCGAAGGAGGTGAGCGACGAATGACGTGACCCGCAGGAACGACCCACGGCCCGCCGGCCCACGGCCGGGCTCTATACCCAGCAAGGAAATCTGAACCCGTGGAAACGTCGAGCTGCCCACGTGGTCCCGATCCAACGGGACTACACCGGGACACCGAGACGAGACACCGAGACCAGCGAGACAACGGTCTCGCGCCCAATCTCACCGGTCTCGACAGCTCTCGGAGCGTGCCTCGGTGGACAGTGGCGGGTTCAGTCAACAGGTGATCGCTGGCCCCGAGGTTGCTGCGGCAGTCGGGGAGTCGAAGCGGCACTGGTTGAAGCAGTTCTGACCCGACCGGTTGTTGAATCGCGCGTGGTGGCGCGGCCAGCACCCCTCATCACCAATCCTCCCCCGTGGAGGCTTGCGGGGTGCAGGTGACCAGAAGCCGGAAGGTCCTGCTGATCGACGGTTGTCCTCTGACCGCCCGACAGCCGCCCGCGATCTCCCGCCCAACACGCGGGCTCGCAGGCACCGAGGTGCACCATGCCGCAGCACACGCCCGACCACACCCAACCCGACAACAAGCAGCACGACAGCGGCGAGAACGCCACGGTGCTCCCGTTACGCACCACCCGATCATCCGCTCAGGACACTTGGCAGGTGGAGCGGATCGACACCGAGCCGATAACCATCCAACAGTACGACCTCGCCGTCGCCACCCTGGCCGCGCTCATCACCCAATGGAACACCCACCAGGAAAACCCGAACCAAGCCAGCAAGAAATGCGCGTAAAAGGGCATAATTCGACTTTCGCTTCCGCGCATGATGAGCGATAATGGAACCCTGGGCGGGACCGTGCGTGACCTGCGGTTCTAAGTAGACCGTAGTAGTGAGCTAGTGGCCGGGAAGTCGCCCTCTGGTAGCCGTTTCAGCGGCCACAGAGGGCCCACGGAATACCGATCAAGGGAGTCTGACAATGGCGCGAGCGACGACCGCGCACCGCACCAAGAAAGCCGCGATGACCACACTCGGCGATGACGTGCGAGTAGGGATCTATGTGCGCCGCTCGACCGATGACGAGCACCAGCCGTACTCGATCGAGGCGCAGGACACCCGGCTGGGCGCCTACATCGACTCCCAACCCGGCTGGCGTCTGGTGAAGCGGTTCGCCGACGACGCCTCCGGAGCCAGCACAGACCGGCCCGGACTGACCAAGGCCATAGCCGCTGCCCGGGCTGGCATCATCGACGTGTTGCTGGTCTACCGGGTCGATCGCTTCTCCCGCAACCTGCGCGACATGGTGATGCTGCTCGACGAACTCGACAAAGTTGGGGTGGTGTTCCGGTCGGCAACCGAACCGTTCGACACCTCCACTCCCATGGGCCGCATGCTGGTACAGATGCTTGGCATGTTCGCCCAGTTCGAGCGCGACACCATTATCGACCGCGTGATTGCCGGGATGGAACGCAAGGCCGCCAAGGGCAAATGGAAGGGCGGTAAGCGTCCTTTCGGCTACCAGGTCGACAAGACCACCCATACCCTGATCGTCGACGAGAATGAAGCGGTGATCATCCGGTTGATCTTCGACCTGTACACCAAGGATCGGCTCGGGTCTCGCGCTATCGCCACGATCCTCAACGACCGGGGCCACCGCACCAGCTCCGGCGGCCGATGGTCCGGCTACCAGGTGATCCGTGCTCTGAACAACCGGGTGTACCTGGGAGAGCTGACCTTCCGCGAGATCACCACCACCGGCACCCACCAGCCGATCATCGACACCGCCGTGTGGGCGCAGGCCCAAGCGATCCTCGACGCGCGGGGCGAATCCCATGCCCACCGGGCCGCGTCCGGCTCCGACTACGTGCTCACCGGCCGGTTGCGCTGCCCCAGTGCGGTAAAGCCATGATCGGCACCCGCGCCACCGGCCGCAACAAGACCTACCGCTACTACACCTGCTGGAGCCTCGCCCGCTACGACGCCACCAAGTGCGACTTCAAGCGGCTCAACGCCGACGCGGTGGACGCGGCGATCCTCGATGCGCTGGCCACCTTCTACCGCACCCGCCACGACCTCATCGCCGACGCCATCGCCGCCGGACAGGCGCAACACCGGGCCGCGCACGCCAACCGGCACGCCGAACTGGCCACCGTGGAGGCCGAGATGACGAAGATCGTGCAGGCCATTGACCGGTACCTGGCCGCGTTCGAACGCGGCACCATGGACGAGGACCTCGTCGCCGACCGGCTTACCGCACTCCGCACCACCACCAAGCAGTTGCGCATCCGCCGCGACGAACTCACCCTCGCCCTCGATGAGGAGCCCACCGCACCGGAACCCGTCACCTTGGCAGGGGTGGCCGATCACATCACCGAGATCATCACCAGCGGCACCCACAACCAAACCAAAGCACTCGTGGAAGCCCTCGTCGCCAAGGTCACCATCACCGGACCCGACCGGCTCGTCCCGGTGTTCCGCATCCCCCAACCCCGCACCAACGACGACCGGGGCCGCAACCGCCCTACCAGCGGAAACGGCCCCGAAGGAGTTGGTTCGTGCAATGACTAATCCGGTGGAGCTGAGGGGAATCGAACCCCTGACCTCCTCGATGCGAACGAGGCGCGCTACCAACTGCGCTACAGCCCCGAAGGACTGCGCGAGCATAGCAGTTGGTCACTCGCCCGCAGCTCGGCGGTAGGGCAGGTTGGCGGGCCGGTCGAGCTCGTCGAACGCGGGGTCCTCGTCGTCCACGTCCACGATCGTGGCGCCCGGATAGGTCGGGCGGGGCGGCGGTAACGGTGCCGGTGTGGGGGTGATTGCCTCCTCCGAACCCGCGGCGCCGGCCTCGGACTCGGCGGAGCGCTGGTACGCGCGAATGCGGGCGGCGCTGCGCATGCGGGCGAGGCGGCGCTCGCGTATCTCCTGCTCGATTCTGACCTGACGGCGCAGGTAACCGAGATAGGTGACCAGGGTGAGGTCTATGACGCCGTGCGGCCACCAGAGCATCGGGAACACGACGACGGCGAGCCCCGCGCTGACCACGGCGCCGACCAGCATCGCGAGCACGATCCGCTGACGAAAGCCGTACTTCGCACGCGCGATGACGGCCGCGGTCTCGGGGTCGAAACCGCCGCGTCCCGGGCGATAGGCGCGCGGAGCGGTTTCGAACGGCGGCGCCTCGTGGTCGCGCTCGTCGGCGCGGTCGTAGTCGCGCTCGCCGGGGTCCTCGCGCTCAGGCTCGGGCTGGCCGTCGGCCAACTCGGCGGAGTCGTCGAGCGAGTCGACGGCAGGCTCGGCTGTGCGCATCGGGTCCTCCGCGGCGTCCTCGGCGCTGCGAACCACCCGGGCGGCCAGCGCCGAGTCCGCGGTCCTGGCGATCTCCTGACGTTTGCGCACGATCATCGGGACGAGGACGACGAGCCACGCCACGACGAGCGCGACAATGATCAGCGAGCTCGGCATGCCTCGACACCTCCCCCGTCAGACACTCCCATTTACCAGCGCCACGTTAGTCACAACAGTCACACGCTGCTCGGAGGCGCGCCGGGAATTACACCTATTCGAGACGCGCCCCGCCGGAGGTGAGCAGGCGGGAAACGAGTCCGTTCGGAATGTCCTCTGTAGTCAGCGCGAAACACAGGTGATCCCGCCACGCTCCGGCCACGTCCAGATAGCGTTCGAACACGCCCTCCTGCCGGAAACCCAGCTTTTGCAGCACGCGCAGGCTGGGCTGGTTCTCCGGTCGCACCGTAGCCTCCAGCCGGTGCAATCCGGCGAGGGTGAAGCAATGGTCGACGACCAGCGCGACCGACGCGGTGGCCACTCCGCCGGAGGTCACCGTGCTCGCCACCCAATACCCGATCCAGGCCGAGCACAGCGATCCGCGCACCACGTTGCCCACGGTGATCTGGCCGGCGAACCGGCCGTCCACGGTGATCACGAACGGTAGTGACATCCCGCGCCGCGCCAGGCCGCGCAGCGTGGACCACTGCGACGGCCAGGACAGCACGCCGTTGCGTTCCTCCCAGCTGCCCGGCACGGTCGGCTCCCAGCTCTCCAGGTGCCTGCGGTCGACCAGCCGGGTCCGGCTCCACGGCCCGGCGTCGCGCAGCTTCGGCCGGCGCAGCTCCACCACGCCCGCGGCGACCCGCAGCGGGCCTAGGCGCGCGGGCCAGCCGGGATGACGGCCGGTGGCCGGTGCCGGTGCCATCATCAGCTGCCGCTCACCCACGCTGGGCCAGGAAGCTCACCAGAACCTCCTCGCCAACCGCCACCTCGGTGGTCTCCTCGTCCACCAGGATCAGACAGTTGGCTTCGGCGAGCGCGGCGAGTAAATGCGACCCGGACATACCGAGCGGCTGCACCAGGTACTCCCCGTTGTTCTCGTCCCGCAACAGCTGGGCACGTACAAATCCTTTGCGTCCTTTCGTGGACGTGACCGGCGAGAGCAACCGCGCGGCGATAGTGCGCCGGTGCGGATTGCGTTTTCCCTGTGCGGCCCTGATCAGCGGGCGAACCATCACCTCGAACACGACCAGCGCGCTCATCGGGTTGCTGGGCAGCAGAAAGGTCGGTACCGCGTCCGGCCCGAGCCGGCCGAAACCCTGCACCGAGCCGGGGTGCATGGCGACCCTGGTGGTGTCCACGTCGCCGAGCCCGCCGAGCGTGGCGGCGATCTCCTCGGACAGCTCGCCGCCCACCCCGCCGGCGATCACCACGATCTCCGAGAGCAGCAGCCGGCTCTCGACCATCTCGCGCAGCTTACGGGCGTCCGATGGCACCACGCCGACGCGATTGACCTCGGCGCCCGCGTCGCGTGCGGCCGCCGCCAGGGCGTAGGAGTTGACGTCGTAGACCTGCCCCTGGCCGGGGGTGCGGTCCACATCCACCAACTCGTCGCCGACCGAGATCACCGACACCCGGGGCCGGGGGTAGACCAGCACCTTGGCCTTGCCGACGGCGGCGAGCAGGCCGACCTGGGCCGGGCCGATCGGCGCGCCGCGCCGCACCGCGACGTCCCCGGTCTGCACGTCCTCACCGGCGCGCCGGACGAACGCGGCGGACGGCACCGGCTGCTGCACGGTGACCCTCGCGGGATGCCCGTCGGTGAAGCCGACCGGGACCACCGCGTCGGCGAGGGTGGGCAGCGGCGCCCCGGTGACCACCCGGACCGCCTGGCCGGGCTGCAACCGGCGCGGCTGCCGGGAGCCCGTCGCGATCTCGCCGACCACCGGCAGCCGCACCGGTTCGGAGCCGGCCAGCTGCACGTCGACGCTGCGCACCGCGTACCCGTCGACCGCGGCCTGGTCGAACCCCGGCAACGCGCGCTCGGCCACCACGTCCTCGGCGCACAGCATGCCCTGGGCATCGGCGATCGCCACGCGTACCGGGGCCGGCCGGACCGCCGCAGCCAACGCCCGGCCGAGCTGCTCGTCGACTGACCTCATCCTCGTTTACCCGTCCTGTACCCGATCACGCAGCCATTGGCGCAGGTCGGGCCCATACTCCGGGTGCTGGAGGGCAAAGTCCACGGCGGCACGCAGGAAACCCCCGGGATTGCCCAGGTCGTGACGTCCGCCACGGTGCACGACCACGTGCACCGGGTGTCCCTCGGCGATCAGCATGGCGACGGCGTCGGTGAGCTGCAGCTCGCCGCCCGCGCCCGGGGTGATCCGCTTCAGCGCGTCGAAGATGGCCCGGTCGAGCAGGTACCGGCCGGCGGCTGCGAACGTCGATGGCGCGTCCCTCGGGTCGGGCTTCTCCACCATCCCCTTGAGCCGCTTGACGTCCGGGTCCGCGGTGTCCTCGACGTCGAACACCCCGTAAGCGGAGATCTCCGCCTTCGGGATGTCGAACGCGCACAGCACCGTGCCGCCGTGCTTGCGGCGGACCTCCGCCATGCGAACAAGCACCCCGGTGGGAAGCACCAGATCGTCGGGCAGCAGCACGGCGACCGCCTCGTCCTCGCCGCGCAGGTTCGGCTCCGCACACCCGACCGCGTGCCCGAGCCCGAGCGCCTGGTCCTGGATAGCCGTCTCCACCTCGAGCAGCTCGGCCGCCCTGCGCACCTTGGCCAGCTGGTCGCTCTTGTCGCGCCGGGCGAGGGTCTCCTCCAGCTCGGGCTGCGGCCGGAAGTACTCGGCCACCGCGTCCTTGCCTGGCGAGGTCACGATCACCAGCCGGGTGGCGCCCGCCTCCGCGGCCTCGGCCGCGACCAGCTCGATGCCGGGCGTGTCGACGACCGGAAACAGCTCCTTCGGCACCGCTTTCGTGGCGGGTAGGAACCGGGTGCCAAGGCCCGCGGCGGGCACGATGGCGGTGGTGAAGACAGGGGCCATGGACAGCGACTCTAACCTCATTGCGTGGCACCGCTTGGCAGCGATCTCGATGCGACCCGTGCGTGGAGCAAGGCGCGCTGGCGTAGGGAGCTGCGCGCCGCCCGGCGCGCGGTTCCGGCCAGCGTGCGATTCGCCGAAGCACTGGCCCTGGCCGCCCAGCTCACCAGCGGTCGGATCGTGCGGCCCGGGCAGACGCTGTGCGGCTACGTGCCGGTCGGTTCCGAGCCTGGGTCGGCGCAGATGCTCGACGAGATCGCCGACTACGGGGTGCGGGTGCTGCTCCCGGTCGTCTCCGGGCGCGGACCGCTGGACTGGGCCTGGTACGCCGGGCCGGACTCGCTGCGGCCGGGGCCGTACGGCTTGCTCCAGCCGATCGGGGAACGGCTCAGCACCTCGGCGCTGCGGATCGCCGACCTGGTTCTGGTCCCGGCGCTGGCCGTGGACCGCCGGGGCACCCGGCTGGGTCAGGGCCAAGGCCACTACGACCAGTCGTTGCCGCTGGTCGCGCCCGGCACCCCACTGATGGCGGTGGTGCGCGACCAGGAGATGTTCGACGAACTGCCCCGGGAGCCGCACGACGTGCCGATGACCGGGGCGATCGCGCCCAACCGAGGTCTGATCCGATTCGAGTGAGCTGGGCTATTATCGTGGTTTAGCACTCCAGCGACTCGAGTGCCAAGCCGTGGAGATGGAGACCGACCGTGCCGACCTATCAATACGCCTGTACGGCCTGTGACCACCGCTTCGAAGAGGTCCAGTCCTTCACCGACCCGTCCCTGACCGAGTGCCCGGAGTGTGCCGGGCGACTGCGCAAGCTGTACGGATCGGTCGGCGTGGTGTTCAAGGGCAGTGGCTTCTACCGCACCGACAGCCGGACCAAGAGCACCGCGGACACGGGCTCGTCGGACAAGGCGGGTTCGGACAAGGGCTCGTCGGACAAGGCGGGTTCGGACAAGGCGGGTTCGGGCAAGGGCACCTCCGGCACGACCGAGTCCTCGTCCACCAGCGGTTCGAAGCCCTCGTCGACGAACCCCTCATCATCCACCACGGGTACGACAACTCCGGCCGCGAAGGCCTCCTGAACCCCCGGTTGTCCACAGCCCACCCGGTTATCCACAGAACCGGTTTCCGCACCCCTCGCGTCGTCGGGTCCGCATAGCGTCGTCGCCGTGTCCACCTCAAGGCGTCTCACGCCGGTCCTGTCCGACCGGCTCCGTCAACTGCTGACCAGTCGCGGCTGGCCCCGGGTGCTCGCCCTGCGCCGGCTCACCGCGGGCGCGCTGGTGTTACTCGCGGCGGTGCTGGCTCTGCGCCCACCCCCGGCCGGGGGCGGGCCGGCCGGACAGCTCCTGGTCGCGGCGCGCGATCTCGCTCCGGGTGTTCCGCTGACCGCCGCCGATGTGCGCGTGGTGGTCGCGCCTGACGCGTTGCGGCCGGCGGCGGCGCTCACCTCGCCGGTCGAGGTGACCGGTCGGGCACTGGCCGGTCCGGCCGGCGCGGGCGAGGCGATCACCGGCGGGCGGTTACTTGGCCCGGAGAACACCCGGCTGACCACCGGCGGTTCGGGCGACGTCGCGGTGCCGGTCCGGCTGGCCGACCCGGCGGTCGCCGACCTGCTCGCCCCCGGCGCGCGGGTGGACGTGATCACCGTCGATCCGCATGGCACCAGCGGCGCGTTGCTGGCGTCGAACGCCACGATCGTCGCGGTCCCGGCCGAACCCGACCGAGCCTCCGGTGCTGCCGGTGCGTCCGGGCGCCTGGTGGTGATCGCGATGCCGCCGGAGCCCGCGACCCGGGTGGCTTCGGCCTCACTCGGCCAGCCGGTAACCGTTACGCTGCGCTGATGCTGAAGGGATTCAAGGATTTCGTGATGCGCGGCAACGTCATCGACCTTGCCGTGGCCGTCGTCATCGGCACCGCGTTCACCGCGGTGGTGACCTCCGTCGTGGACAAGCTGATCAACCCACTGATCGCCGCGGCCGGCGGCGGCCGCCAGATCGGCTTAGCCGTGCAACTGATCGCGTCGAACCCGAAGACCGTGATCGACTTCGGCGGCGTGGTCACCGCACTGATCAACTTTGTGCTGATCGCGGTCGTCGTCTACTTCGTCATCGTGTTGCCGATGAAGAAGCTCGAGGAGTTACGGGAGCGCGGGATCGAGCCCCCGCCAGCCAAGCCGAGCGAGGTCGACCTGCTCATCGAGATCCGCGACCTGCTCCAGGAGCAGCGGCAGCCCTCCGGCGGCCGGGCGCCGGGCGCACCGCCCGCGGGGCGCTGAGGCGGACCGGGCACCGGTCAGGCCGTCTCGTCCCGGTCGTGGTGTGGTGGGCGGTTGCGCTCGTACCAGTCATCCGGGTTCCGGTCGGCAGGATCCGGCTCACGCTCGTCGGAGGTGGTTGACGGAAGTACCTCGCCGAAGATCTCGTCCAGGTCGGGTCGGCGGTCCTCGGGCCGGCCGCTCACCGGGTCAGTTTCCTTCCAGGCCGGACAGTTCACCGATCACGTAAGGAACAAGCGATGAGAGGGTGGCCATGCCGTCGCGGACGGCGGAGCGCGAGCCGGCCAGGTTGACCACGAGCGTGCTGCCGGACACCCCGACCAGACCGCGGGAGATCCCCGCGTCCACGGCACCCGCGGCGAGGCCGGATGAACGCAGCGCCTCGGCGATGCCGGGGATTGGACGGTCGAGCACGCCGAGCGTGGCATCGGGGGTGACGTCCCGGGGCGACACCCCGGTGCCACCGACGGTGACCACCAGGTCAGCGCCGCCGATCACCGCGGTGTTCAGGGCATTGCGAATGTCCACTGTCTCACCGGCGACGGAGACCACGCCGTCCACGATGAAGCCCGCCTCCTCGAGCAACTCGACGACCAGCGAGCCCACCGTGTCCTCGTGCTCCCCATGTGCGACTTTGTCATCCACGATCACGACCAGAGCTCGGCCGAGCCGCTGCGCGCTGTGTTCCATGCTGTCACCGTAGCGGGAGGGTGGTGCGGCTGAATCTGACGGTTCCGTGACGAGGCAGCGCAACCGCTCGATGCCGCCAGGTGGCCGGCCCTAGCGTCGGACGCATGCGTGTGTTGATCACCGGCGGCGCCGGTTTCGTCGGCTCGCACATCGCCGACGCTCTGGCCGACCACGGGCAGGAGCCGGTCCTCCTGGACAACCTGCTGCCGAAGGCGCACGGCTCGGCCGCGCCGCCCGAGTGGACCAAGCGGCACGAACTGCTGCTCGGCGACGTCCGCGACGGCGATCTGCTGGCCAAGGCGTTGCGCGGCACGGACGTGGTGTGCCACCAGGCCGCCGTGGTCGGACACGGACTGGATCCCTCCGACGCACCGGAGTACGTGCGGCACAACGACTACGGCACGGCGGTTCTGCTCGCCGCCATGCACGCGGCCGGAGTTCGCCGGCTGGTGCTGGCCTCGTCGATGGTGGTCTACGGCGAGGGCCGGTACCGGTGCGCGGAGCATGGTGTGGTGCGCCCCGGTGTCCGGGCGGCCGGGGACCTCGCGGCCGGGCGGTTCGAGCCTCGGTGCCCGCGATGCGGCGCCGAGCTCGACGCCGGGCTGGTGCCCGAGGACGCGCCACTTGATCCGAGGAGCACCTACGCGGCCACCAAGGCGGCGCAGGAGTATCTGGCCTCGGCCTGGGCGCGGCAGACCGGCGGCGAGGTGTGGGCGTTGCGGTACCACAACGTCTACGGGGCGCGGATGCCGCGCGACACTCCCTACGCCGGGGTGGCGTCGCTGTTCCGCTCGGCGCTACAGCGTGGCGAGCCCCCGACCGTGCTGGAGGACGGCCGGCAGCGGCGGGACTTCGTGCACGTGTCCGATGTGGCGCTGGCCAATGTGCTGGCAATACAGACATCCGTCGGTTCGGCCGCCCGGACGGCCACGGATCAGGGCACCGAGACGGCCACAGTGGAGGGTGCGGCCGGGGCCGCGCTCGTCGCCGTCAACGTCTGCTCCGGCGAGCCGCACACGGTCGGCGAGCTGGCCAAGGCGCTGGCCGGTGCGTGTGGCGGCCCGGCGCCGCGGGTCGTCGGCGGTGCGCGTCCGGCCGACGTCCGGCATGTGGTGGCCGACCCCGCCAAGGCCCGCCGGTTGCTCGGGTTCCGGGCCGCGGTGCGGTTCGCCGACGGCGTGGCGGCGTTCGCGAACGACCCGCTCCGCGAACCGGCGGTGCTCGGCCGCTAAGCCGTGGCCAGCGGAAGGCGCACCTCGAACCGGCATCCCGGCCCGTGGTTGTGCGCGTCGATCCGGCCCCGGTGCGCCTCGACCAGACCCTTGGCGATGGCCAGGCCGAGGCCGGCACCGGCGGGCTCCTCGCGGCCCGGCGTGCGGGCCGAGGTGCCGCGGAAGGCGACGTCGAAGACCCTGGCGAGCTCGTGCTCGGGGATGCCGCCGCAGCCGTCGTCGACCGCGAGCACGGCGTCCTGGCCGTCGACGCCGATCTGCACCTCGACGGTGCCGTCCGGCGGGGTGTGCCGAATCGCGTTGGACACCAGGTTCCGGACGATCCTGGCGAGCTCGGGGTCGCTGCCGATGACCACCGGCCAGGCCAGCGCGTTGGTCAGCACGGTGACCCGCTTGCGCTGGGCCACGGGAACCTGCGCGCTGAGCGCGTCGGCGACCACGTCCTGGAGCGCGACCGCGGACATGCTCAGCTCGAGCGCGCCGGCGGTGATCCGGGACAGCTCGAACAGGTCGTCGACCATGCCGGAGAGCCGCCTGGTCTCGGCGCCGATCTGGGTGGCGTAGCCGGCTACATCCCGTGGTGCGAAGACCACCCCGTCGGCCAGCGCCTCGGTCATCGCCTGGATCCCGGCCAGCGGGGTGCGCAGGTCGTGGCTGATCCAGGCGACCAGCTCGCGCCGGGACACCTCGGCGGCGCGCTCCCGGTCCCTGGCCTCCCGCTCCCACACGGTGCGCCGGGCGATCGAGCGGGCGAGCAACAGCGCCACCGGCACGATGACCAGCGCGACCAGCAGGCACACCAACAGCATCGTGGTGAGCGTGGTGGTGAACATGAAGCCGCTCACCCCGATCACGCCGGCCACCATGCCGGCCACCGGAATGAGCCCGAGCACGGTCAGGTTCGACGCCAGCGATCCCCTGCGCAGCAAGAAGAGCAGCAACACACCGAGCACGGTGATCGGCACCGTCAAGCCGAGCACCACCGGCAGCATGTGCCAGGCGTGGCTCAGCATGTCGCCGACCGGCTCGCCGGAGCCGATCACGTCCGGTTGGGCCGGCTCAGACCAGGCGCTCATACCGATACCCGACCCCCCACACGGTGACGATCCGGCGGGGTTTGGCCGGCACCGACTCGATCTTCTCGCGCAATCGTCGCACATGGACGGTCACCGTGGACTGGTCGCCGAAATCCCAGCCCCACACCTTCTCGAGCAGCTGCTCCCGGGTGAACGCCTCGCCGGGGTGCGTCATCATGAACATCAGCAGGTCGAACTCGCGAGCGGTGAGCGCCAGCTCCGCCCCGGCCCGGATCGCCCGGTGTGCGGCCAGGTCCAGGGTAAGGTCGCCGTCGGTCAACTCGCGCGGCTCGGACCGCTCCCGGGCCGCGCTCGACCGCCGCAGTACCGAGGACACCCGCAGGGCCAACTCCCGAGGGCTGAACGGCTTGGTCACGTAGTCGTCCGCGCCGAGTTCGAGCCCGGCGATCCGGTTCTCCTCCTCACCGAGCGCGGTGAGCATCACCACCGGCACCGTGCTGTGCTGCCGCAGGCGCCGGCACACCTCGAGCCCGTCCATCCCGGGCAGCATCAGGTCGAGCACCACCAGGTCCGGTTCGTGCTCCGCGATCCAACGCAGCGCGTCCTCGCCGTTGTCCGCCAACGAGACCTGATGCCCCCCGCGCTCAAGGTAACGCCGGACCACGTCGCGCACGGTCAGGTCGTCGTCCACCACGAGCACTCGAGTCACGGCATCACCAGTTCGTCAACAACACATGGTTCACCAGGAGGGCCAGGACCGCGCCCGCCGCGAGCCAACCACGGCGGGTCGATGCCGGCAGCAGGGCACCCCCGGCCGCCAACCACACCGCGAACGGCAACCAGATCCGTTCCACCTCGGCCTTGGACAACCCGGACAACGTCGCGGCCGACACACCCGTCGCCGCCGCCCCGACCAGCAGCGCCACCGCCGACCGCGGCCGCAGGGCGGTAGCCATCATGGCCGGCACCGCGCGGCGCAGTCCGGCGGCCGCTGCCGGCCCGACCGCGAGCACCAGGCAGGCCAGATCCGCCCACACCCAGTACCCGTACGGGCGCACGCCGGCCACGCTCTGCCGGTACCGCTCCAGCACCAGGTGATACCCGTCCAGCCACCAGAACCCGGCCACCGCGAAGGCGACCACCACGGCGAGCGCCCCGGCCGCCGCCGCCACCAGCACTTGCCAGCTCCGCAACCGCCAGACCATGCTCAGCGCGATCGGCGCCAGGAGCACAAGGCCGTAGGACAGGAAGATCCCGAATCCGAGCACCAGGCCGGCGGCCACCCCGAGCGCCACCCGGCCGCGGCGGGCGGCGAGGGCCAGCAGGGCGATCCCGATCGCGGTCACGCCGGCGAACAACGCGTCCGCCGACACGCCGACCCACACCGCACCCGGAAGCAGCGCGACGAACGGCAGCGCCGCCCTGGCCTGGTCCGGCCGGCCGAGCGCGGCGACGGTAACCGGCACCGCGACCGCGGCCGCGCCGGCGACCAGCACACAGACCACGCCCGCCCAGGCGCCACCAGCCAACCCGATCCGGTCCAGCCACACGAAAACCAGCGTGGCCCCCGGCGGATGCCCGGCCACATGGGTGATCAACGAATCCGGCTGGCCGTCGAGAATCCGCGAAGTGAAGGTACGCAGGAACTCCGGGATGTCGCCGATCCCCGGCACCGCATGCACATACTCGTCGCGCGTGCTGAGCCGAGCGGCCACCCCGCGCTGCCAACCGTCCACAAGGGCCAGTGCGAACGCCCAGGCCACCGCCAGCAGGTACCCGCCGGCCAGGGCCCGGCGCCAGGGCAGCCGTGCGGCCAAGCCCGGCCCGCACCCCACCGCGGCGGCCGCGATCAGCAGGGCCAGCGGCGTCCCCGGCCCCCAGTGCGGCAACCACTCCCCCAGCACCGGCCATTCGCCGAACGTCCGAGGGGCGCCAGGAAAGTGTGGCGGCCCGGACAGCCGAACCCGCAACCAGAAACCGACCGCGGTCGCCACCGCGACCAGACCGACGGACAGCGCGCCCGCGACGAGATCGGCCCGCAACCCCGGTTGGGCCCCGCTCGGGTCGGCTGGAGTCGTACCGGCCGCATCCGCCTTCGGCGTGGTGCTGGTCGCTCCCGGCTCGGCGTCGGCTCCGGACGACATGGGCACCCTGGGACGGTAGCGGCGGGCGGTCGGGCACGCCGGATGCGGCCCGGCGACGTCAGGGCTTCGTAAGAAGTTGCCGGTCGTTAGCCTTTGGTAAGCGGAGCAAGGGTTCTGCCCGGACACCCGCGGTCCCTAGCGTGCGGGTATGGAGCTCGTCGATGTGGTGCTGCCCTGCCTGGACGAGGCCGCGGCACTGCCGGGGGTGTTGGCCGCCATACCGCCGGGATACCGGGCAATCGTGGTGGACAACGGCTCGGTTGACGGGTCGCCCGCGGTGGCGGCCCAGTGCGGGGCCACGGTCGTCCGCGAGGCGCGGCGGGGGTATGGCGCGGCGGTCCATGCCGGACTGGAGCACAGCGGCGCGGACATCGTGTGTTTTCTGGACGCCGACGGGTCGCTGGACCCTGCGGACCTGACCGGCCTGGTTGAGCTGGTGCGCAACGGCACGGCGCGGCTCGCCGTCGGCCGGCGGGTGCCGGTGCGGCGTGGGGTCTGGCCGTGGCACGCGCGGGCGGGGAACTGGGTGCTGGCAAGGGTGTTGCGGCGGCGGGGGTTGAGTGTGTCGGACATCGCGCCGATGCGGGCGGCGCGCCGGGCCGATCTGCTCGAGTTGGGGGTGGCCGACCGGGGGTTCGGCTACCCGCTCGAGTTGCTGGTCCGCGCGGCACGGGCCCGTTGGTCGGTCGTCGAGTTGGACGTCGCCTACCGGCCGCGCGCCGAGGGCACCCGGTCCAAGGTCTCCGGTTCGGTGCGCGGCACGCTGCGCGCCGTGCGCGACATGGCCGGGGTGCTGCGCTGATGACCTGCCTACTGGTCGTGGCCAAGGCGCCGGTGGCGGGATTGTCGAAGACGCGGCTGAGCCCGGCGGTAGGCGCCAACGCGGCCGCGCGGATGGCGGCGGCGGCGCTGCTGGACACCTTGGACGCGGTGCTGGCCACGCCGGGCGTGGTGCCGGTGGTGGCCATGGTCGGGAAGTTGGCGCTGGCCGAACGGCGCGCGGAGCTGGCCGTGTCCCTGGCCCGGTGCACGGTCATCCCGCAGCGGGGCAGAGATTTCGCCGCCCGGTTGGCGAACGCGCACGCGGACGTTGCGACTCTCCACAGTGGACGCTCCGTGCTCCAGATCGGGATGGATACGCCGCAGCTCAGTCCGGAGTTGCTCGGTGCGTCGATCGACACGTTGCACGCGCCGGGCGTGGACGCGGTGCTCGGACCGGCCCGCGACGGCGGCTGGTGGGGACTCGGACTGCGCGACCCGAACCAGGCCGGGGTGCTGCGCACCGTGCCGATGTCCCGGTCCGACACCGGGGCGCTCACCAGAACAGCGTTGCGCGAGCGGGGACTCAGTGTGGTGCGGCTCCCCGAACTGTCCGATGTGGACACGATGACGGACGCGGTTTCGGTGGCCGCCCAATTTCCGACCGGGCGGTTCGCCGCCGAGGTGGGGCGGTGACGGCGCGGACCGCGTTCGAGCCGGGGCTGCTCGGGCGCCGGTGCTGGCTGGAGTTGGCCAGTGGGGAGCGGATCAGCCTCCCCGTGCACCGGTGGCGGGCGGCCCCGGAGGCGGGCGACGAGCTACTGCTGCGCCGATGTGGCGGGCCGACGCTGGACGTGGGGTGCGGGCCGGGGCGGCTGACCGTGGCGCTGGTCCGGCGGGGCGTCGCGGCCCTCGGCGTGGACATCTCGGCCGTCGCGGTGCGACTCACCCTGGCCCGCGGCGCACCGGCGATCCGACGCGACGTCTTCGGCCGGCTGCCGGGTACCGGCCGGTGGGCACATGTGCTGCTGGCCGACGGAAACATCGGCATCGGCGGCGATCCGGTGCGGCTGCTGCGCCGGGTGCGCGAGTTGCTCGGGGTCGCCGGCAGCGCGCTGGTGGAGCTCGAGGCGCCTGGCACCGGACTGCGTCGCGACCAGGTGCGGGTGGCCGGGCCGGCCAGCGCGCCCGCCGCCTGGTTCGAGTGGGCCTGGCTCGGTGCGGACGCGGTCGAGCGGACCGCCCGCGCGGCGGGTCTGGCCACCCGATGGGTGCGCGAGCAGAGCGGACGGTGGTTCACCGAACTGGCCCGACCCTGAGCGAGCGGTACGGGACGTGCCTACGCCAAAGGAGCCGCACGCGGGCGGGCGAGGGGTCTACCGCCCGCGTGCGACTCCACCTCAGAGCCCCTCGCGGAGCTCGCCGGCTCGGGGGCATCGAGCCGGGGTTGGTCTCGGCCGCGCACTGCGGCCGAGCGCCTTCAATCGTCAGTTCGGCGGCACCGGTTGTCCAGCAAGAGTTACGTCAACCGTGCGCGAACCGTTGTTCAGCACCAATTTGACCGTGTCGTTCGGGGCGTGTGCGCGGATCGCGGCGACCAGCGCGTCGGACGTGTCGATCCGGCGGTCGTCGAGCTGGGTGACCACGTCGCCCTGCTGGAGCCCGGCCTTCGCCGCCGGCCCGTCCGGCGTGACGCTCTGGATCTTGGCGCCGCCCTGTGGGTTGTCGTTCACCGAGACACCGATCACGGTCTGGGTCGCCTTGCCGGTCTTGGCGATCTCGTCCGCGGTGCGCCTGGCCTGGTCGATGGGGATGGCGAAGCCGATACCGACCGAACCGGCGTCGCCGCTCGCACTGCCCGGGCTGTAGATCGCCGAGTTGATCCCGATCACCCGGCCCTGCAGGTCGACCAGCGGGCCGCCGGAGTTGCCCGGGTTGATCGCCGCGTCGGTCTGGATGGCGTCCATCACGGTCCGCTGCTCGCCCTGCTGGCCGCCGGCCCGGGTGGGCCGGTGCAGCGAGCTGACGATGCCCGTGGTGACCGTGCCGGACAGGTCGAACGGCGAACCGATCGCCACCACGCCCTGGCCGACCTTGAGGTCGTCGGAGCGGCCCAGCTCGACCGGGGTGAGCCCGCTCACGTCCTGCGCCTTGACCACGGCCACGTCCGAGTCGGGATCCCGGCCGACGATGGAAACCTTGGCGGACTTGCCGTTCTGGAACACCGCGACCAGCTGACCGCCCTGCGCGGCCTCGGCGACCACGTGGTTGTTGGTCACGATCATGCCGTCCGAGCTGATCAGGAAGCCGGAGCCCTCACCGTTCTGGGCTCGCAGTTGCACGACGCTCGGCAGCACCTTCGCCGCGGCCGCCTCGACGCTGCCGCTCGGCGCGGTCGCGGTCTGTTTCGCCGGCGGCGGCGTGTTGAGCGCGTTGGTCACCGGCCCGTTGTTCGCCTGCTGTGAGTCGGCGGCCAGGTAGCCGCCCGCCGCACCGGCCGCACCGCCGACGATCAGCGCGAGCGCGGTCAGCCCGGCGACCACTCGACCGCGGCCGGCCGGCCGCTCGGCGCGCGGACCTGGCCCGTGCCCCTGACCCGGCGGCGGATACTGCGGCGACTGAAATGGCGGCGTCCCACCGGAATCGTGCCCCGACTGGCCGAAACCGCCGGGAACCCCCGAGCCGAACAGCACCCGCTCGCCCGGCTCCGCCTGCTGGGCCGCGCTCCACTGGGGCCGCGGCTCGCTCGGGCCCGCGGCCCACGAACCCTGACCCGCCGGATCGGCCGTCCAGCCGCGCGGCTGCGCCGGCGGCTCCGGCTCGGCAGGCGGCGGCGTCTCGGTCCGGTCCCATGCGGAGTGCTCGGTTTGCGGGGTGGGAGTGCCCGCGCCGGCGGCTGGGGCCCACGGGCTCGGCTGGCCAGCGGTCCCGTCGGGGTTGTGCTCGGTCATGACACCACCTTGCGCCCTCGGGCTGAGATCTGCCTGAGACCAACCTAGGAATCCCAGAAGTCCTTGCCGCCCGTTGGCGGCCGGGTCACACCGCGGCCTCGCCGATCGCGTTGGCGATGATCAGCTCACCGACCCGGTCGGCCAGCAACTCCCCCGCGTCCGGCGCGATCCCGTCGTCGGTGACCAGTACGTGCGCCTCGTCGAGGGCGGCGATCGTGGAGATCCCGACGATGCCCCACTTGGTGTGGTCGGCCAGCACGACCAGCCGGCGGCCGGCCTCGACCAGCGCCCGGTCGGTCTCGCTCTCGTTCAGGTTCGGGGTGGTGAACCCGGCGCCGTCGGCCATCCCGTGGACGCCGAGGAAAACCACGTCCAGGTGCAGCGCGCGGAGCGTCTGCACGGCGACCGGCCCGACCAGCGCGTCGGACGGGGTGCGCACCCCGCCGGTGAGCACGACCGTGCGGTCGGTGCGGCCGGCCCGTTGCAACGCGTCCGCCACTCGGATGGAGTTGGTGACCACGGTGAGCTCCGGCACGTCGTCGAGGAACCGGGCGAAGGTCCAGGTGGTGGTGCCGGCGGAGATCCCGATGGCGGTGCCCGGCCGGATCAGCCCGGCGGCCCGCGCGCAGATCGCCTCCTTCTGTGGCAACGCGCGCACCGACTTGGCCTCGAAACCCGGCTCCTCGGTGCTGCGGCCCACCACGGAGGTCGCCCCGCCGTACACCTTCTCCACCAGACCGCGCTTGGCGAGCACGTCGAGGTCCCGGCGTACGGTCATGTCGGAGACACCCAACCGGACGACCAGCGCCTGCACCTGCACGGCACCGGTCCGGCGGATTTCGTCGAGTATCAGTTCCTGACGCTGCCGAGCGAGCACGAACAAAAGACTACACAGTTCAACGCTGTATTTTGTGCACTCTCCGCGGCGTCATTCGGCGGCCACGCCGGGCAGCCGCAGGGTGAACAGCGCGCCGCCGTCCGGAGAGTGGCCGGCCAACACCTCCCCGCCGTGCCGCAGCGCCGCCTGCTGCACGATCGCCAAGCCGAGGCCGGAGCCAGGCAGCGTGCGCGCCTCCTGGGAGCGGTAGAACCGGTCGAACACCCGCGGCAGGTCCTCATCGGAGATGCCCGGACCCTCGTCGGTGACCTGGAGCACCGCGAACCCGTCGCCGGTCGGACCGAGCCGCACCGAGACCGTGCCGCCCGGCGGGCTGAACTTGATCGCGTTGTCCAGCAGGTTCAGCACCGCCCGTTCGAGCGCCGCCGCGTCGCCGATCAGCCGCCACGGCTGGACCAGCACGTCGAAGTGCAGGTTGGCGGACCTGCGCTTGGCCCGGTCCAGCGCCTGCTCGACGATCTCACCGAACTCGACCGGCTCCCAGACCGTGTGCGCGGCATCCTCCCTGGCCAGCTCGACCAGGTCGCCGATGAGCTGGGTCAGCTCGTCGAGTTGGGCGCGCAGATCCTCGTGGATCTCGGTCTTGTCGAGGTCGGACAGCGTGGGCGAGTTCGGCGCCTCGGCGGCCAGCAGCAGCTCCAGGTTGGTCCGCAACGAGGTCAGCGGCGTACGCAGCTCGTGGCCGGCGTCGGCGACCAGCCGGCGCTGCCGGTCCCTGGCCACCGCGACCGCGTCGAGCATGGTGTTGAAGCTCTGCGTGAGCCTGGCCAGCTCATCGTCCCCGGCGACCGGGATCGGCCGCAGGTCGCCGGTTCTGGCCACCCGCTCGGTCGCCTCGGTGAGCCGCTGTACCGGACGCAGGCTGCGCCTGGCCACCGCAACGCCGGCCAGCGCGACCAGCACGATCGCGGAACCGCCGATGAGGATCAGGAACACGGCCAGGCGGCTGAGCGCGTCCTCGGTGGCGTGCAACGGTTGCGCGATGACCAACGCGGTCCCCGACCGGTACGGGTAGGGCACCGCGAGCACCCGGTAGTCCGCCCCGTCGGTGCGGATCGAGCGCGGCAGGCGACCTTGGGCCACGGCCCGCTCGTCGGGGCCAATCGGCGGGCGGCTGCCGGGCGGGCTGCGCAGCACCTGCGAGACGCCGTTGCCGTCGATGATGTCGAAGCGGATGTCGGAGAGCCGCAACGAGTAGGTGGGCACCGTCGAGCCCTCGGTCTGCACCACGGTCGGATCATTGACCAAGCCCCCGGCCCGTGCCCCCAGGTTGTCGTCGACCTGCTGGTAGAGGTTCTGGTACACGATCACGTAGGCGCCAATGGAGACCAGCAGCACCGCGCCGGCCACGCACAGCGCGGCCAGCAGTGCCACCCGGGTTCGCAGGGTGATGCGCTGGTGCCTGCGCTCGGCCGGACCATGCGGCTGGATCACGGGGGCGTCTCGCGAAGCACGTAGCCGACCCCGCGCACCGTGTGCAGCAGCCGCAGCTCGCCGGCCGCCTCGGTCTTGCGGCGCAGGTAGCCGATGTACACCTCGAGCGCGTTGCCCGAGGTGGGGAAGTCGTAGCCCCAGACCTCTTCCAGGATCCGGGTGCGGGTGAGCACCTGCCTCGGGTGCGAGAGCAGCAACTCGAGCAGGGCGAACTCGGTGCGGGTCAGGCTGATCAACCGGTCGCCGCGGCGGACCTCCCTGGTGCCGAGGTCCATCTCCAGGTCGGCGAAGCGCAGCGGCGGATCGGTGCGCTCGACGCCGGACGCGTCGGCGACCGTCCGGCGCAGCAGCGCGCGCAACCGGGCGAGCAACTCCTCGAGGGCGAACGGCTTGGGCAGGTAGTCGTCCGCGCCGGCATCCAGCCCGGCCACCCGGTCGGACACCAGGTCGCGCGCGGTGAGCACGAGGATCGGCAGGTCGTCGCCGGTACCGCGGAGCCGCCGGCACACCTCCAGCCCGTCCAGCCGGGGCATCATCACGTCGAGCACCATCGCGTCCGGCCGCGCCGACTTCACCGCGTCGAGTGCCTGCTGACCGTCGGTCGCCAGATCGACCTGGTAGCCGTTGAACTGGAGCGAGCGGCGCAGCGACTCCCGGACCGCCCGGTCGTCGTCGACAACGAGGATGCGCATCTGGTCAGTGTTACCCGCCGTGCTGAGACGCGCCTGAGAGGGCGTCAGAACGAGTCGGCCATCCGCACCAGCCGGGGTGCCCCGGTGAGCGCGTCGAGCTGCGCGGCGATCTTCGCGTCCCCGTCGAGCAGGCCCGCCCGCCGCAGCATCACGGTGTCCGCCGAGCCGGCGAACCACGGGCCGAGTGCCCTGGCGTGCAGCCGGACCGCGCCGGTGCCGCCCGGTGCGCAGAACACCGCTTCGCCGTCGAACCCGATCCGGTGCCGGCCGGCCTGCCACGGCGCGTGCTCGTCGACCACCTCGACGTCGACCGTGAACGGGCGCAGGAACGCGGCCAACGGCCAGCCCCTGGCGGCCACCGCGGCCGGCAGGTCGACCACCCGCAGCATCCACGGATGGTTGTGTACGTCGTGCTGCACCGGTTGGGACAGCAGCAGGTCACGCACCGCGGAGTCGATCACCCGCAGGGACACGTCGGCCAGGATGCCCGACCAGCTGGCCAGTTGGCGCAGCAGCCGGCGCGCGGTGTCCGCGTCCTCGGCCACCAGGTCGTGGACGATCAGGCGCTCGCCGTCCGGGCGCTCCGCGGTCAGGTAGCCGCGCACCCCGTCCGCACCGGGCACGAGGTCCACGACGTCCAGTTTCAGGAGCTCATCGAGTCGGTGCGCCGTCGTCGACCGGTCCAGCATCCCGTCCACAGTGGACGCGAAGGTCAGGTAGGCGGCGTGCAACGCGGGCAGGTCCGCCGGGGTGGCCGGGCGAAGCGGGCGGTCCGCAGTGGGCCTCGGCAACGCGGCGAACAGGTCGACGGGAAGGATCATCCGCTCGTAGACGCCGGTCTGCTCCCAACCGCGCCCGCGATACAACAGCGGCACGGACGGGAACAGCGCCGACACGCACTGGCGGGCCTCGCGCATTCCGGCCAGTGCCCGGTCGAGCAGCGCGGTGGCCACCCCCCGGCCTCGCGCGTACGGGTCGACGCAGACGCTGGCCAGGCCGCCCATCGGCACCGGCCGGCCACCGAAGAACTGCCGGTAGTCGCGGGTCCGCAGGAAGCCGGCCGGCCGCCCGTCCACCTCGGCGACCAGCCCCCACCAGCCCTCGAAACCCTCCGGAAAGTACGGGTTCGCATCGCCGGGCGCCTCCGGCTCGCGCGGACCCCCGAAGGCGATCCGGCGGATCCGGTAGATCTCCTCGGCGTCCTCCTCCCGGCTCTCCCGAACGGTCACACCGGTCACTCGACCACCTCCGCGGAGAACATCGCCACCAGGTCCATGCCGCCGATCTCGGTGAGGTTCGCGCCGGCCGCCTGCCACTCCGGTGAGGCGAACCCGGCCTTCATCGCCTCCTTGGACTCGAAGTACAACTCGGCGATCAGGTACGGCTCACTCTCGCCGAGGAAGCCGGCCACGAAGGTGCGCGTCACCCTCGCGATCTCCTGGCGGACCAGCCCGGGCACGTTGTCGATCAACGGCTTGTGCGACGCGAAGTACTTCCGCTCGAAGTCCTCCGGGTTGCCCGGGGTGCGGTACAGGGCGACGTACTTGATCACGGGACACTCCTTGTCGGCGGCGAGAGCGTGCACCGGCACGATATAGCGGGTGCAGATCATCCTGCTCCGGCACGCGCAGAGCCTCGGCAATGTCGACGAGCTGGCGTACACCCCCATCCCCGACCATTCGCTGCCCCTCACCGGGCTTGGCGAGCAACAGGCGAGGGCGGCCGGCGCCGTGCTGCGCCGGGTGCTCGGCGCCGCCCCGGTGGCCGTGTACGTCAGCCCCTATGTCCGGACCGTTCGCACCCTCGAGCTCCTCGAGCTCGGCGGCCTCGTGCAGTGGACGGTGCCCGAACCGAGGCTGCGCGAGCAGGACTGGGGCAACCTTCAGGACCCGGTCGAACAGGAGCGGCAGAAGCGGAACCGGCACGAGTTCGGCCACTTCTTCTACCGGCTGGCACACGGTGAGTCCGGCGCCGACGTGGACGACCGGGTGGCCAGCTTCCTCTCCGAGCTCGAGCTGCGGGTGCAGGCCGATCCCTCGCACCCGGACACCGCGCTCGTGGTCACCCACGGGCTGACCATGCGGCTGCTCTGCCGGCGGATGTTCTCCTGGAGCATCGACCTGTTCGAGTCACTGTCCAATCCGGACCACTGCGACCACCGGGTGCTCAGCTTCGACGGCCGGCGCTGGTCGCTGGACCGCCCGTTCGAGCAGTGGCGCGAGGCGCCGGACGGAACCAGCCAACTGCCGGCCGGGTAGTGCGCCTCGTCGGCGGGCGCCGATCACGCGATGAGGCCGCCCCGATAGGCCACCAGCGCGGCCTGCACCCGGTTCACCGCGCCGATCTTGCCGAGTACCGCGGACACGTAGCCCTTGACGGTCGCCTCGGACAGGTGCAGCTCGTTGCCGATCTCGGCGTTGGACAGACCCTGCCCGATCAGCGTGACCACCTCACGTTCCCGTTCGGACAGCGAGGCGAGCAGCCGCTGGGCCGGTTCCGCGGCCCGGGCGCCGTCGGCCACCGCGGACAGCACCCGGGCGGCGACCTTCGGGTCGAGCACCGCGCCGCCGCGGGCCAGGTCGCGCACCGCCTTGATCAGCTGGCTTGGCTCGGTGTCCTTGAGCAGGAACCCGTTGGCCCCGATGCGCAGCGCCTCCTGGACGTACTCGTCGACGTCGAAGGTCGTCAGCATGGCCACGGCGGGTGGCTCGGGCAGCGCCCGCAGCCGGCGCAGCGCGGACAGTCCGTCCGAGGTACGCATGCGGATGTCCAGCAGCACCACGTTCGGCCGGTGCTGGCGGGCCAGTTCGGCGACGTGGACCCCGTCGTCGCATTCGGCGACGACCTCGATGTCCCCGGCGCTGGACAGAATCGTGCGAAGTCCGGAGCGGACGAGCTCCTCGTCGTCCGCGAGCATTACCTTGATCACCCAAGCCTCACAGACTGGCTACGGTGGGATCTTACCCCGTAGCTCTCCGTAGTTGTCGGCTACGCGGGCCGCAGGGCGTCGACGATTTTGACGCGAGCGCCGCTGCGGACCACGGCATTACGGTAAATCCGCCCGGACAGCCAGACCAGCGCCGGAATCGTGACCAACACCAGCACCACGGCCAAGGCCGCCTCCCAGGCCGGCACCCCACCCATCGCCAGCCGCATCGGCATCAGCGTAGGCGCGAACGCCGGGATGATCGAGAGCACCTCGCAGAGCCGGTTGCCCGGGTCGGACGGCAGGATCGAGATGCCCAGCACGTAGCCGAGCACCACGAACATCAACGCCGGCGTGATCACCCCGCCGACGTCCTCCTGCCGGGACACCAGGGCCGCGAGGGCCGCGAACACCAGCGAGTACATGACGAAACCGAGCAGGAACCAGATGACCAACCACACCACGGTGCCGAACGCGGCCGAGACCGAGATGGTCAGCGCCCCGATGGCCAGACCGGCGATCACCCCGACCGAGCCGATGATCGCCATCTGGATCAGGCCGACCAGCCCGATGCCGGCCACCTTGCCGGCCATCAGCTGCCAGGGCCGGATCGTGGCCAGCAGCAGTTCGACCACCCGGCTGGATTTCTCCTCGACCACCCCCTGCGCCACCGACTGGCCGTTCACCAGAAGTGCCATGTAGATGAGGATTCCCGCGATGATGCCGAGTGCGAGTTGCTGCGGCTGGTAGGAGTAGGGCTCCTCGAGGGAGACCACGTCGACCCGCGCGTTCGACACGGTGGCGTTGACCTGCGCCGGATCGCCGCCGAGCCGGCTGATCTCCTGGTTCAGCGCGAGCTGGCCGGCCAGCACGTTGAGTGCGCCGCGCAGCCGGTCGTCCAGCTCCTTCTTGACCACCACGCGAATCGTGCGGCCGTCGCCGACCAGCAGCGCGTCCAGGTCCCCATCGGCCACCTGCGCGCGCCCGGTGTTCTCGTCCGGCACCGTCCTGGTCTCCAGGCTCTCGTCGATCGCCGTGGCGCTGGCCTCGAGCGGTTGTTGCAGGGCGGTGGCCGGTCCGGTGAACCCGACCGTCGCGTCCACGCCGCCGCCGACGAACTTCATCACGACGGCGAACCCGATCAGCAGCAACAGCGTCACCGCGGTGGAGATGCGGAACGCCTTGGAACGCAACCGGATGCTCACCTCGCGGCTGGCCACCAGGATCACGGCCTGCGCGGATCCCAGCTGGACGTTCGGGGCGGTCATGCGGCGGCCTCCTCTTCGGTGCTGACGACGTTGCGGAAGAGTTCGGTGAGCGTGGCCTGGCGCCGGGTGAACTCCCGCACCGGGCCGGTGGACAGCGCGGTCTGCAGCACAAGCTGGTCGTCCACACCGTGGGCCAGCTCGAGCACCACCCGGTGGCCCTCCCAGCCGACCAGCGAGACGCCCTGCAGCGCGTCCGCCCAGTCCGGGCCGGCGTGCGGGGCGTCCACAACCAGCCGGGTGGTCGCGCCGGCACGCAGCTCGTCCACGGTGCCCACGGCGACCATCTGTCCACTGCGAATGATTCCGACCCGGTGGCAGAGCCGCTCGACCAGGTCGAGCTGGTGGCTGGAGAACACCACCGGAATGCCCTGGGCGGCCTTGGCCAGCAGCACGTTGCTCATCACGTCGACGGCGACCGGATCAAGACCGGAGAACGGCTCGTCCAGCACCAGGATGGTCGGCTCGTGGATCAGCGCCGCGGCCAGTTGGACCCGCTGTTGGTTGCCGAGGCTGAGCTTCTGCACCTCGTCGTCGCGCCGGTGGGCCACGCCGAGCCGTTCGGTCCACTCGGTCATCGAGCGCCGGGCCGCCAGCGCGGACATGCCGTGCAGCCTGGCCAGGTAGATCAGCTGCTCGCCGACCTTCATCTTGGGGTAGAGGCCGCGCTCCTCCGGCATGTAGCCGATGTGCCGCCTGGTCTCCATGGTGATGGGCGCACCGTCCCACCACACCGTGCCGGAGTCCGCGGCGAGCACGCCGAGCGCGATCCGCATCGCGGTGGTCTTGCCGGCGCCGTTGCTGCCGACGAAGCCGAACAGCTCGCCGGCGCGCACGTCGAACGTCGCCTCCTGCAACGCCACCACGTCGCCGTACCGCTTGGACAAATGATCGAAAACCAGGCGCCTGTCGTTCACCCGGCCATCCTGCCCGAAGCGGGCTCAGTAGTCGCGCAACGAACTGATGAAGAAGTCGAGTCCCTGGTTGTCGCGGCAGGCGGCGTGGGCGCCCGCCCGGTTGGGCTGGGCCGGGCCGCAGGTGCCGCCCGCCGCTCGGATCCGGTCCGCGGCGGCCTCGATGTCGTCCACTTGGAAGTAGACCGAGATCGGGCCGGGGGCGCCGGCGCCGAACAGCCCGCCGGGCGGCGCGACATTGGTGATGTGCCAGCCGCCCGGGTGGCTGCCGGTGCTGAACTGCCAGTCGAAGAGCGGGCCGTAGAACCGTTTGGCCAGCTCGTCGTCCGCGGCGGGCAGCACGAAGTAGACGAGGTCGCCGATGCCGGGCTTGGGCGGGCCGTCCAGCGCGTAGGCCTGGTCCGGTTGCCAGATCGCGAACTCGCCGTCCTGATCGTCGGTGCAGCGCGTGCTCCAGCCGGCGGGGGAGCGCAGCGGGCGGCCGGCTTGTCCGCCGAGGTCGCGGACCTGAGCGGCCGTGCGTGCGGCGTCCTCGACGACGAAGTAGGCGTCGATTCGTGGCGTGGCGGCGGCGCCGAACACGCCGCCGGTGGGCGACGAACCCACGACGTGGTCGTCCGGTTGGAACTGCCAGCCCAGTGTGTTGTGATAGAAGTCCTTGGCGCGCAACGCATCGGGCACGTTGATCACGAAGTAGCCGAGTACCGCCGGCATGATCGCTCCGTTCGTTCGTTGGGTATGGTCAGTCGGCCGGCGTCCACTGGAGCAGCGCGAGCCGCCAGGCGCCGTCGTCGTGCACCAGCACGCTGCTCACCGTGACCGTGAACGGTCGAGGGTGCGCGGCGTTGTACCCGGTGGCGCGGTGGGTGAGCACGGCGGTCGCCGCATCCAGCCGGACGATGCGGGACTCGGCCAGGTCGTACTGGGTGTACGGCTGGTGGTTCGCGATTGCGGCAAGGCATTGCGCCTTGGTGTAGGTGTTGTCCCGGCCTGGGAAGATCAGCACGGCATCGTCGGTCAGGTTCGTCTCGATGAAGGCGACGTCGTTCTTGGCGATGGCGTCGAGGAACTCGCCCAGCCGGGCCAGCAACATCCGCTCGGTGGAGTGCCGGGCGAAGCCGGCCAGCGCGGCGGCCCAGTCGCCGCCGGCGTGCTCGGTCCAGCCGCGGTGGTGCAGGACGACCCGGGTTCCTGACTCCGTGGTCTCGAACCGAACCTCGACCTCGGTACGCTGCTGATCGGCGCTGCCCGGCGGTCCGTAGCTGAACACCAGGCGGGGACCGGGCTCCCACACGGAAATCCGGCCGACCTCACACTCCATAGTAGACTGATCGGGGTTGAGCAGCAGCCGCCCGCCGACGCCCGGTTCGAACCGCACCGCCCCGGTCGAGCCCGGCCCCCACAGCGACCGGTCCCGCTGCCACCAAGCCGAAGCCTCGCTGGTGAAAACCTCGAACGCGGTCGACGGCGGAACCCCGACCTCGACGACCACGCAGGCCTCATCCCGCACGCCCGCTCCCCTCCCCGTCGGCCGTCCGCTCCACCGGCCGAGCCTCGGCACGCTGTTTGAATGCGCCAAGTTGCTCGGCCCAGAAGGCCTCCACCTGATCCAGCCAGGCCCGCAGGGCGAGGAGCGGTTCTTGCCGCAGCTGGTACACACGCACCCGTGCGTCCCCGACAATGCCGTCGACGCCGACCAGCCCGCTGGCCCGCAACACTCGTAGGTGCCGGCTCATCGCCGGCCCGCTCATTCCCATCGCGCTCGCCAACTCACCCGCCCGCAGCGGCCCCTTCCCCAACATCTCCACGACCCGCCGCCGCACCGGATCCCCCAGCGCCGCGATCACCCCGTCCACATCCTTCACCACACCCACACTATTTAACGCACCAGTTAAACATGTCAAGCCCACACACCCGACCCATCGCACCCGCTACCCTGTCCCCACGGCCCTCGTAGCTCAGGGGATAGAGCGCCCGCCTCCTAAGCGGTAGGTCGCAGGTTCGAATCCTGCCGGGGGCACGTACAACATCCGCACAAGCAACGCCTGCCATCTGAGCAGGTGTTTCTTGTGTGGTGATCATGGTGTTGGTGATCCTTTCTGCCGCTGTGGCGATGTGGGGTAGCTCGTCGGCTGGGAGCCGGATGCTGATGGTGACGTCGTCGTTGTCGGGGTGCAGTCGGACCTCCAGGTGGGTCGTTTCGAACAGGGCGCGCAGGAGGGCCTCGGGTGCTTCAGCCAGTTTGAGCGTCAGGTACGGCAGGGCGTCTAACAAGCCGGCGTCCTCGGCGGTGGGTCGGTGCGGTGCGGCCTGTTCGGCGGCGTCCAGGTCGGCGAGCGCGGCCAGGGTGGCGCGGCGTTCGGCTTCCAGGTCGTTGTAGGTCTGCCGCAGCCCGTGGGCGAACGGGTCGTCGGGTTCGCTGTTTT
The DNA here is from genome assembly GCA_045806965.1 of Labedaea sp. Lineage (GTDB taxonomy): Bacteria > Actinomycetota > Actinomycetes > Mycobacteriales > Pseudonocardiaceae > DASYTH01. Next base: position 64,218 of record JBJMIG010000003.1, read on the forward strand.
GGGCTTGGCGCATGAGGTTGTTCTGCCGTCGGGCGAGATCGGCGAGAGTGCGTTGCAGCCGCTGTCGGTCGGTGTCTCGTTGCCGGCTCTCGCGGTCGTCCATGGTGGCGAGGTCGACGGCGAGCAGGTCTCGACGCTGGTTGCCGAATACTCGGCCGGTGTAGAAGGCCGAGACGGCGTCGAGAATGAGGTCGCCGCGGATGTAGGCGGCTTTCTCGTGTCCGGCGTACTTGTCGGGCCGGCCCCGGTTGTTGGACATGGGGTGGCACATGTAGTACTCGCAGTTGTGCCGGTGGTTGCCGTACATGCGTCGCCCGCAGCCGTGGAACACCATCCCCCGCAACACATACTTGCGGCGCGTGGCGGGGTGGGTGTTGGGTTCGTTGCCGTCGCGCGACCCGCGTTTGGCCGCCCGGCGGGCGGCCAGTTCGTCGTACATCCACTTGGGAATCAACGGTTCGTGGGTCCGCTCCGCAGACCAGACCCACTTCATCGGGTCGTTGACCTTCCCCGACCGCGAGCGGGACGCGCGCCGGTTGAACACCATGAACCCGGTGTACTTGGGGTTCTTCAAGACCTCGAAGACAGAGGTCTTGCTCCACGCACCCCGCGCCCGCGTCTTGCCGGGCGGCTCCGGCGGCGGGTACTTGGCCAGATCGGTGTTGAGGCGGTCGGCGATGGTGTCGTAGCCAAGCTGCTCGTGGTAGCGCCACAACGCGATCTGGGTGACCGTCTCACCCCGGAGCCCGTCGGGCTCCAGCCGGGTCTTGGTCTGGCCTTTGGCCGCCTTCATCGGGTTGGGGTGCCGGATCTCCTTGGCCTTGTACCCGTACGGGGGTTTGCCGATGTTGTAGCCCTCGCGGGTGTGGGTGACCAACCCACCCCAGGACTGCTCCAGGGTGTTGAGCACCTCGTATTCGGCCACGGACTGGTTGATCCGCCGCTGCAACACCCGCTGCGCCCGCGACCCGGACAAGGTGATCGGCTCGTTCGCGGCGAACAGCGGCACCTCCGCACGCTCCAACTCGCGTTCGATCGACAAGCCTTCGTAGGCGCGGCGGGCCACGCGGGAGATTGATTCGCAGATGACCACGTCGAACCGCCGGTTGGGGTGTGCCGCCTCGTCGAGGAGGTCGGCGATGCCGCCGTCTCGGGCGATCGGGATGTCGAACCGCTCATAGTCCGACCCCTGCCCACGCGCCTCCAACTCCATACGCCCGGACTCCACGTCGTAGAAGTGCGCCGTGATGACCCACGAGTCCGGCAGCGGTGTCTTGCAGTTGCCCAACTGCCGGATCAACGACTGGCGCGGGTCCTGCTGATCCTCGGTGGAGGTGCGGCCCAGAAACGCCACCCGCACCTCCCCTTGCGACAGTTCCACCGGCATCCCGAACGGGGAGACGGCGTAATCAGACAGCCCGGACGGACCCGTGACCCCCGCCCGCACTGCACCAGAGGTGAGTGCGGGCGTGGTCGGTTTGAACAGTGGGTTATTCGGAATGGTCATCGGCCCCGTCCTCACCAGATTCCGTGACGGACTCGGTGTCGGTTTGTTCTTTCGCCCAGACAAGCAGATCGTAAATGGTGGCTGCAAGTTCTCTGCGGAGGCGGTCACCGGCGGTACCGTTTATGCGTTTGACGTAGCCGTGATACCGTCGGTGCTTCCCGCGTTTAGCGTGTTGATCATACCACCATTCCGGGCGGTCAGAGCCGGTTCCCGGGGTATTGTCTGGCGTGTCGCCGAACTCGGTCTGCGCTTGTGGCGCGGCGTGCAGGCTCGGCGTGTCCGTGTCCGTGTCCGTGTCCGTGTCCGTGTCCGTGTCCGTGTCGGTGTCCCGGTTGTGGTGGTCCGGGTGGTTGTCCGACTGGGAGTCGGCCCCCATCGTGGTGTCCCTTCTGATTCGGCGCCGGGGGCCGACCCAGGCACACGCGTGTGTCGTGGTCGGATTCCCGACGCTGCGGCGAAGACAGGTAGTCTTCGCCAGCGTGGTGGCCGACCACGAATCCCCAGACGGGAAATCCCCATTCCCGCGACCAGTGCCACTCGCTGGACTTTCACGGTAGCACCGCTTTGTCACCCGTCTTTTGTGCGACAGTTCGGTCACCATCCGCGACAGGTGATAAAGCGGTACTTGAACACGCGGAACCCGGCAAAGTCCGGCGAAATTCTGTGCATGAGTGGTGTGAGTGTGCACCAGTGTCAATCAGAGAGGTCAGAGGCAACCGGTCACAGCCCCAGACTCGGGCCGTCCCGGTCGATCTCGTAGGCGTGCTCGCTGAGGCTGCGCTGGAGATAGTCACGCTCCACCTCCACCTCCGCCTCCAGCGGTGCGGGTGCTGCGGCCTCGGCCTGGAGTTGGCGCACCGCCTGCTGAAGCTGCACAAGCTGCTCGGCCTGGGTGGCCTCGACGCGCCAGGCGGACTCGGCGATGCGCTGCGGCTGTGGCATCGACCCGCGAAGCTGTTGCTCGGCCAGGAGTTCATCGCGGCGGGAACCGGCATCCAGAGCGATGCTCTGCTGGCTGCTGATCCGATCCCGCACCCCGCCCAGCTCGGCCTCATCGGCGCGTTGCGCGCGGTCACGGTCCTGCGGGTAGGCGGCTTCGGCGCGCTGCGCCTGCGCCTGTTCCCGCGCCCGGTCCCAGCCCCGCCCGCCGAGTTGCTCTTGCAGGCCGCCGATCAGCCGATCCAACTCGACGGCCTCGGTGTGGGCGCGGTCGGCCACCGCGCGCTCGGCGGCGGCCTCGGCACGCAGCCGATCCCGCCGACCGGGCTGCCACCACCGGGACTCCTCAGCGGCGATCTTGCTGTCCACGGCGCGGCGGCCGGCTCGCTCGGTCAGGTCGCGGGCCGCCCGCCACCGGTGAACGGTCTGCTCGGTCTGATCTTGCAGGGCGGCGCGATGGCGCACCCGGTCCAGCTCCGTGTCCAGCAGCAGGACGCGGGGACCATGGCCGGCGGTCACGGCTGGTTCGCGCTTGGTCAACTCATGGCGGGCTTGCTCGGCGGCGGCCACCGCCCGCGCCTGGCTCTGCTCGGCCTCGCCAATGGCCTGGGCGAGCTGGTTGTTACTCAGCCGCGCATGCGGGCGGGCTTCCCACTGCGCCCGCAGCCGCAACCGCTCTGCCTCCCGCGCCTCGTTGCCAACCTCGGAGCGAGGTCGGCGGGTGGCGCGACCAGGATCAACCTCCTCGCGCAGGGCGCGCCGCTCGGCCTGCACGCTGCGGTAGGCGTCCTGGTCCCCTGCGGCCAGTGCTGCCACCGCCCGCTCGCGCAACTCCCGCCACCGCTGGCGCTGCTCCTCGGTGAACCCCACCCGCTCCCGCTCCCGCTCCTGGTCCCGCTGCCGGTGTGGCTGTGGCTGTGGCTGTGGCGCGTGGTGGGGACGCTGGCCGGGCCGAGCCGGGTTGGCGCTGGCGGTCGTGCCGGTGGGATCGGCCGGGGCGTGTCCGAGATCCACCAGCACGGGCAGGTCGTTGGCGGTCGTGGCGGTGGCGGCGGCCTGTTCGGCCAGGGCGGCGATGACCCGGTCGGTGAGTTCTTGTTGGTTGCGGGGTGGGCCGTAGAGGAGTTCTTCGCGTTCGTCTTCCAGTTCGGCGCGGGCACCGAAGAGCATGACCTGCCCCTTGTCCCGCGACAGAGACACGTACAGGCCGGGGTTGTCCAGACCAGGGGCGTAGACCAGGACGCTGCCGTGGTTGGTGCTGCGGTCCGGGCGCTGCCAGGTGCCGCCCACGGTCAAGCCTTCGGCTTTGTGCGCGGTGAGCGCGTAGCCCAGCTCCAGGCCGCCCTGGGCGATGTAGCCGGGTGAGAGGACCGCGGTGGACAGCGGTGCGTCGCGCTCGGCGGCCGGGTCGCGCCAAGCAACTTCGACCCCGTCCGGTGTGATGGCGGTGATGACGCCGCGGTAGCCGTTAAGCACCACATCCCCGGTGACGGCTTGTTGGTGGCGGTCGTTGCGGCGGATCAACACCAGATCCCCGACATGGAACCGGACCTGCTTGCCGGCGGGCAATCGGAAGGTGGCGTCGGGGCCGAGTTCCGCCCGGGCAGCCCGGACGGCTTGGGTGGCGTCGTTGATCCGCTGCACCTGGTCGTTGGTCGCCGCGAGCATGACCAGCCCGGCCGTGAGCGTGTGCGGGTCGGGTGCGCCCATCCGCAACCCCAGCCACGTCCCGACCATCGCGGCCACCGCCTCGTCCGGGGTTTCGGTGGCCACCACGCCGCCGAGCCGCGCCCAGGCGTGCAGCGCTTCGACGTAGCGGCCCTCCCGATACGCGGTCAGGGCGGCGCGCTCGTCGGCCTGGCGCTGCCGGCGGTTCTCGGTGATCCGCGGCCCACCCAGCGCCTGGTGCAGATAGCCGAACATCGAGCCCACCCCGACCCCGCGCAACTGTTTCGGGTCGCCGACCTCCACGATCTTCGTCCCGGTCAGCGCGGCAGCCTGGTAGAGCCGGGCGCGGTCCCGGTCGTTGGTCAGGTTGGCCTCGTCCACCACCAACACATCGATCCCGGCCAATCCGTCGCGGTTGTCGATGCGCCACAACCATTGCGCCACCGTGCGCGCTCTGATGCCGGACTCGGCCGCCAAGTTCTGCGCCGCGACCACCGCCGTGGCCGCACCCGCCACCTGATACCCGGCCGCTTCCCACGCCACCCGAGCGGCGCGCATCAGCGTGGTCTTGCCGGTGCCGGGCGGTCCTTCCACGGCCTGCACCGCCCGGCCGGTCAACGTCACCGCACGCAGCACCGCCCGCTGCTCAGCGGAGAGCGCAAACCCTTGCGCGGCTTCGACCACCGACACCGCCCCGTCCACCGTGGCCACCGGCACCCGAGCCCGATCCTGAGCATCATTCGCGGCGGTAGCGGCACCGAGAATGGTCCGTTCGACCTGGATGACGTCGTAGGTGGTGTAGAGCTGCCCGCCGCTCATCTGGTGCGCCCCCGCCAGTTGGGTGTGCGCGCCCGGCCCGCCCACCATCTCCGTCCCGGCGTCAGGCAACGCGACGAATGCCGGGTGCGCCAGCGCCATCCCGGTCAGGCGCTCCACATCGGCGATCTCGGCGCCGTACGGCAGCGCGTCCGCTACGGCGGCGATCGCGTCGAGGTGAGAGAAGCGGCGGGCGTGCGCAGTCAACCCACGCTCCGGATCAGTCAGCGCGGTGACCAGGTCCTCCAGGCTGATCCCGAACCGCGCCGCCACCTCGGTGTTGACCTCCACGGGTGCGGGTGTGCCGGTGCGGTACGCGGGCAGGACGGCGTCCATGAGCGCGTCCGGGTCGAACCCACCCCGCAGCGCGTCGGTGCGCCACAACCCGCGCAACGTCGCGTCGCTCGCGGCGGTGGTCTCGGTCTTGCCGGAGCGGGACTCGCGGGTCAGCACCCGCGCCTCGGCGGCCGACACGTCGGCGTTGCTGTAACCCAACTGCTTCAACACTTCGGTGACCTGGTGACCGCGTTTGGAGAAGTAAACGATCGCCTCGTCCGGGACCTGCGCCACCTCCCACACCCCCGTGCGTCGGGAGCGGGTGAATGTGATGCCCAACTCGCGGTGCAGGCTGGCGCGGACCTGGGCCTGGGTGACCTTGTCGATCGCCGGGGCGTGGCGCATCAAATCCCGACCCCCGGCCGCCACCGTGAGCCAGGTGCCGTCCGGCGCCTGCGCCATGTTCGCGATGGTGATGTGCACATGCCAGTGCGGATCACCCACCACCGCCTCGCCCACCGGGCGCGCGGCCCGGTGGGTCACCACCCACCCCGAAAACCCGGCAGTCGTCTCCGTGCGGGCGGTGTGCCCGTCGCCGTGCTTGCCGCGCCGCACATAGGAGGTGCGGTCCTCCACCCACCCGAAGGTGCGCTCGATCGCGTCGGTGTATCCGGCTTCTACCCGGTCGATCAGCTCATCGGGCAGAAACGCCAGCAACAGGCTGGCCGACTTGGGCAACGTGATCCCGATGTCGAACCCCACGATCCCGACCGGCACCCGCCGGGGCACCAACTCATAGGTGGGCATCCCCTCGGCGTCCAACACGGCTTTGCCGTCCTCGCCGCGCACCACCACCGACTCGAACAGGTTGCCGTAGACGGCGATCAGGTCGATGTCCTGCCAGACCTGCTCGGCTTCCAACCCGGCCGCCGCCGCCAACGCCAACGCGTCATCCACGCGCAGCAGCGCGGCATCCCCACGGTTGGCCACCGCCCGCACGGCGGTGTTCCACCCGCAGCGCTGCTTGGGCGTGGTGAACAACTCCACCGGGTCGGTGATGCCGCGCTCGGCCGCTGCGGCCTTCACCGCGGCTACCAGCGGTCCCAACGCGACCTTCGCATCCGCCGGCACCGCGACCTTCGGCGCCACCAACTGTTCCCCGCTGTCCGGGCGCCGCCCGGCCATGATCGCCCGCGCCAGGTCGAACTGGTCGGCGGTCAACTCCGCCCCGGCCACCATGCCGTCCACCCCGAACACCGGCAGTCCCCGGCCGATCCACCGCAACGGCCGCTCCCGCCCATCCACGTGATACCGGAACCGGGCATCCGAGCCGCAGCCGTGGCCCGGCTGGATGATCCCCAACCGGTAATCGATCTGCGCGACAGACCCACCGTAAATCGGTGTGACGTATGCCAACCGCAATTCCCCCGATACCCACGGTCACCGTTTCTTCGCCCTCCCGACGAAGATCATTTCCAGTATCCCGATAGGGATACCTTACCGGAAATGGGAGTGGGACGGATGGTGAGAGGGGATTGTGGGTGAGTGTAATGGGACGTCGTAGGTTGGAATCGGGGGGATTGGATTGGGTGGACGGGGGATGTTGTGGTTGGGGTGACGGGGTGGGAGTTGGCCCGCTTGGGCGGCGAGCGCTTGTGCTGACGGGTCGGCTTGGCTGTCGTGGACGTGACTGTGTCGCTAGGATTGCGGCGTGGCCCCGGACCTTCGCAGCCAGCCGTGCGACGAGGTGATCGCCCGTGTCCAGTCCGCTCTGGACACGAAGTTTGATCCTGCTACGGAGGTGCGCAAGCGTCGCTCTGTTGGGTTTCAGACTGACCGTAATACGTGGGTGCGGATAGAGGTTCGGAGTCTGGAGCGAATTGACGGGCAGGGTTGGAACGGGGTGGAGTGCGCGGCGGTTCTGCGGGGCGTCGCGAAGCCGGACTGGGTTCAGGGATTGTCGTGGGTCGACGCTGAACGCGGTGTTGCGTGGCGGGCGGATGAGACGGAGTTCATCGCCGATCGGCCGATCAAACCGGGTGGCATCCTGACCGTTGAGCCGGAGCTGGACGAGTCGTGGTGGGCGACGTTGAACGCGTCGCTGACCGCATTGGCTGGGCAGGCGACGACTCGGTTGGCGGTGCCGCAGGGACGGGTCACCGAGCGGATCGAGCGGGTGTTTCCGGGCCAGGTGGGCACCGTGGTAGATGAGTGGGCGCCTGCGCATGGGGATCTGGCGTGGGCGAATCTGACTGCTCCGGACTGCTTCCTGTTGGATTGGGAGGACTGGGGGATGGCGCCGCGCGGGTATGACGCGGCCTGCTTGTGGCGGGAGTCGTTGGCGGTGCCGGCGCTGGCCGAGCGGGTCCGCCGGGAGCGCCGGATTGAGCTGGACAGCCGGTCGGGCAAGCTCGCTCAGCTCTACGTCTGCGCGGGCATTGTCGGTGCTACGGCCGACTACGCCGGGCCGCACTTGGAGCCGGCTAAGGCGGCGGCTGTCGAGCTACTCAGCGATCTTCGGGCATGAGCAGCCCGACGTAACCGGTGGCCAGTTCGCGGGTCAGCTCGGCGCAGATGTCCTCGTCGAACAGGACCTGAGTCAGGAATGCGGCGTCTACGCCAGTGTCGGCGGTGACCTTGTCGATCGCCGCCGGGCGTCCGCTGAGCAGGTGGCGCAGCGCGGGCCAGGCCGAGTCGGCGAAGACGATTTCCTTGCCGGCAGCCCGGACGTTGACGGCGTTGTCGGTTCGCTGGATGTAGGGCGGGAACTCGGTGATGCACACAGCCTCGGCGGGCGCGCCGAAGATGCCGCGGGTCATGATGTGACGTGCTGGTGGGGTTTGTTCGTCGCGGATGCGGAGGTAGTCCGGCCACGGGTTGTCGGCGATGAGCAGGGCGGTGGCTTGGTTGAGGGTGCGCTGCGTGGCGGCTTGCTCGCTTGGGGCGTCCCAGCGGTTGAGGTCGTCGCGGAACAGTTCGTTGGTGCGGGCGTGGTCGGCCAGCCAGGTCAGCCAGTGCACGCCGGTTCGTTTGGTCAGGCCGAAGGTGATGTGCAGGCTGTAGCCGCTGCCCCGTTTCTGACGGGTGGCCTGGTGCCAGCAGCCGCGCGGGATGTGCATCACCTCTCCGGCGCGCAGCGTGCCGGACCACAGCACCTTGCCGGGCGGGTCGAGATTGGGTGCGGCGTCGCGGTACATCGGCACCGGACGGCTGCGGCCGCGTACCTCCCAGGACTTCTCGCCGGCCGCCTGGACGATGATCACGTCGTGGTCATCCCAGTGCAGCTTGAACCCGGCGGCCTCACCGGTGGTGAGGTAGGTGTTGACCTGCACCAGTTCGTGCGACCACCACTGCAACGCGCGGCAGGCCACTTCCATGGTCGGGTCGTAGGTGTTGAGCTCGTCCACGACCAGGGTGCAGCCGGAGCGCAGCAGCTCGCCGAGGCGACGCATGTCGGCCATGGGGGTCTGGCCGCGTCGGGCGGTGGCGGTGGTCAGGTAGCGGTGCGGGTGCAGGAACTCGCCGTCGACCAGGATTTGCAGACGGTGCGGGGCGAGGCTGCGGCGCATGACCAGGTCGAGCAGCCGCGTGGGGGTGAGCAGTCGCGCGCAGAGGTCGCGTTCGGGCAGCGCGCCGCGGGTGAACTCGCGGCCCAGCGCGTCCGGGCCGGTCCAGTCGAGTGCCTTCTCGATGCCGGCCACGAGGCGGTGATCCATGACAACTCCTGTGTCGATGGGTAGGGGAGATTCTGCGGAGGATGGGCGCAGAATCTCCCCCGTGAAATGGGAATTACTCAGTGCTCACGCGGTGGCGGGTCTTTGGTTTCCCCGTCGTCTTGTCCGTCGGACGCCTGCACCTCGGTGCGGTCCTGCACGACCGGCAGGCTGTCGACGCTGACCACCAGGTTGTCGGTTTCGGGCATCGCTGTTCACCTCCTCTCGCCTTGTCGGGCACCGGATTGAGGGCGTACGGAGGCGCGAGTCGTTTGTTGAGAAGACGACTCGGGCGCTCGTTGTTGGCTGTGGCTTATGCGCCGGGGTTCATCATCTGTTTGATGCGCGAGGGGCCGGGAAAGTCGGCGGGGATGGCATCCATGAGGACCTCGTCGCAGGGCTCGCCGAGCCAGTAGCCGGACTGGCGGCGTTGGCCGATGGTGCGGAAGCCGGCCCTCTCGTAGGCGAGGACCGCGCCCGCGTTCGGGGCGAGCACGGCGAGGTGGATGCACCGCAGGTTGGTGACGTGGAAGCCGTAGTCGAGGGTGAGCTGGGTGGCCTCGGTGCCGATGCCCTGGCCACGGTGGGCCGCGTCGCCGATGAGGATGAAGTACTCGGCGATGCGCACCCGGTGCTCGATGAGCAGCGAAGTCGTGCCCACCGGCACGGGGTGCGGGCCGGTGAGGTCGTAGATGGTGAAGCGGGCCTGATCGAAGGTGTTCTTGACCTGGTAGCCGATGCCCTCGGTGCGTGCTTGGAGCGATTCCGGGGTTTGTTGTCCGTAGCCGATTCGGACGCGCGGGTCGTTTTCCCATCGCCAATAGGATTCGACCAGATCGGGGTCGTAAGGGCCGAGTGCGGCCTTGTCGCCGGTGAGCCAGAGCAGGGTTTCCGTGCTGGTTGATTCGCTCATGGTTGACCGCCTCCTTGACGACGTTCGGGAATGGTTCTGAGGATGGTGTAGTGCCGTGTTGATGGCGGTTCGGCAACCGGACCGGCGTCGGTGGACTCTATCCAGGCGTGCAGTCGGATCGGGTCACCCCTCACTCCGTGGCACCAGGTCACCCTGCGCCGCAGGGCCGCCAGGGTGAGTACGGCGCCCACGGATTCCTCCAGGCACGCCGCCCGGCCGGGGGCGAACTGGCCGACTCGGCGCACGGCATTGACGGCGTGCAGTGCTTGTGCGGAGCTGGCCGGATGCGCGGCCCGCCGGCAGGCCCAGTCGACCAGCCGCAGCAGTCGGCGCAGTCGCGTTCCGGCGGGACCGACGTGCTTGATGGCCAAGGTGATCGCAAGGGCGACTCCAGCGACGATCACCAGGTAACCGGAAGTTCTGGCGGTCGGTGTGTGCGCTTCTGGGGCCTCCTCGGTGCCGAAGACCAGCCGCCAGGGTTGGGCGGTCCGCGGTGGTTCCCAGGCACGCGGCCGGTCGGTGGCGGTGAGCAACTCTGCTGTGCGGAGCTGCTTCAGCAGCACGCTGGCGGTCGGCGGGTCAAGCGCGGTGGCGGTGCTGGTGTCACCGCTGGCGGCCAGGTCGGCCCACCAGCGGGCCGAGTCGCCGATCAGCGTGTGCACGCCACCGGTGCGGTAGTTGATCAGCACGGTGGCTGGTCCGAGGTCGCATCCGGCGACGTGATCGGGTGCGGTGACATACCGGAGATCTGTCACGCCGCCCCACCTTGCTCCTGATTGGGCGCTACCGGTTCCCAGGCCACGGGTGTCGCGGTGTCGAGAGCACGCAGCCACGCCTCGGTCGCGACGACGTGTTGCACGGTGGTGAACGCATCCGCTACCCCGGCGGCGGCCAGGGACAGCGTCTGCCGGAAGGCGGCGGGATCGACCAGGCCGGCCGCGGCGAGGTGGCCATTGGCGAGGATGAGCAGCGCCGGCAGGTTGGCGCGGATGCCGCCGTAGTAGTCCGAGGTGAAGGTGCCTTTCGTGGTGCGCGCGGTCAGCATCGGCGGGAACAGATCCCGCATGGCGGCGCGCAGGATCGGTTTGAAGTGGGCTGGCCCCGGCCGGGCGTCCAGCGGCACGGCCAGGTAGGTGTCGATCACGCGGGAGTCGAGGAACGGGTTGTGCAGGGCGATCCCGTGCTGCTCGGCGAGTTGGACGTCAGCGCGGGCGGTCCGGCCCACTGTGTGCATCACCTCCGCGATCAGTACGGCGGTGTCGACGTCGCCTCGGGCGCGGGTGTCTCGGTTGGCGATGTCGGCGGCCAGGTCGGCGGCGAGGTCTCGGGTTCGCCGGGTCGCCCATGCCGGTGGCGGCGTGGTGGGCAATGACCAGGTCCCGGCCGGCGGTGTCTGGGAGATCCGCTGCGGATCGGTGCGCAGAGTCTGCACCCAGGCGTGCAGCGCGCTTGCCGGTCGGGTGTGCGCGGTGCGGATGGCGTCCATCAGCAGCGGCCATGCTGCGACGCGTCGCAGCCGTGCCCAGGCGATCGTCTCGCGCAGCGCTCGCCGATATCGGCGGTGGGCCACCAGGTCGGCGAACATGCTTGACGGTGCGGTGAGCAATCCGTCGCCGCCGTCGCCGGTGAGATGGCAGTCCGACCCCAGTTCGTCGCGCATCCAGCGAAGCTGGGCGGCGAACCGGGTGTGCGCGACCGTGGACGGGGCCGGCTCGTCGGTGACCGGCAGGTCGTCCAGTGCGGAGTACGGCACCTGATCGGCGGTCAGCGGCATCAGCCGGTGGTCGACGCCAGGGTGGTGGGCGGCGGCACTCCGCGCATAGGTGAGGTCTCCGCCGTCGGTGACTCCGTCCGGGTGCACCGTCACGCCGATCATCGACCGGTCCGGGTTGAGCCGCTCGGCCGCCAGCAGCGCGAGCGAGGTCGAGTCATAGCCGCCGGACAGATCCGCTGTCGGCGTGGACGCGGGCACGACGCGAACCGCGACCGCGGCGCACAGCTCCTGGCGAAGCCGTGCCGCGTGGTCGGCTTCCACGGGCTGGGGGTGCCAGGTTCTCAACTGGTCGACCTGGCCCGATACCGGGATGTGGGCGCGGTGCGCGGCCGGGACGAGGCAGATGTCGGCGAACGCCGAACGCGTGCCGGTCAGGGCCGGCGCTTCGGGAGCCAGCAGCGACGCAGCCAGTAGATGCTCGTTGAGCCGGTGGTTGGTAAGTGCCGCCAGCGCGCGGGAGCTGGACGCCCAGTAGGTGCCGGTGCTGGTGACGAGGGTGTAGAGCGGCAGCGCTCCACCCAGGTCCGTCCACAACACGGTGTCCCATGCGGTGACTTGGACGACGACATAGCTGCCCGACCAGCGCCACAGAACGTCATCGGGCACACCGTGTGTGGCCAGCGCCGCGACGGCGCCGGCCGGTGCGCCGCAGGGGCCGATCACCGCGATGCCTCGATACCCGGTGAGCGCGGTCCGCACCTCGTGGGCTGGCCAATCGCCGAGCAGCCAGCAGTCCTTGATGGCAGGCCACATCGGCCGGGCGCCCACTGGTGCGTGGGGCGCTGGGCCGGAGCCGCTGAAACCGCCGAACCACAACATTGCGTGTATGCGCTTTCTTGCCAGGGGTGGATTCTGTGGCGGCGCCCATGCGCGACGTGAAGAGGGGCGCCGCCACAGAAAGCGAGGAATTAGTTGTACTGGCGGCGCTTGTCCTCGCCGCCGCGTCCGCCTTGGCCCAGGGTCAGCTCGGCGGCGTCACCGAGCGACACGAGCCCGACCGGCTCTCCGGCACTGTCGTTCTGCTGCGGTTGGTCGAACTGAATCTCCATTCCGTACCTCCTATTTGTGTGAACTCGGATTTCCTTGTACACCTTGATGCTGTCGGGGAGCGGCAAGGTGAATCACGGAGCCAGGCGACGGGCGTTCCCGCACGGTGTCCGCGAGATCCACCAGCATGTCGGCGATACCGATCTGGCTTTCGGGAGAGATATTGCTGCGTTCTTGGAGGGCGAAGACGAACAGTGAGAGCGTCTTGTTGACCTTGCGAACCTGTTCGATCAGCGCGCGGTCTTGGGGGAGGATTGCGCCGGACATGGCTAGAATCCCTCCCGCAGGCGGTACGCGAGGCGAAGGTGCTCACACGGCCACTTCTCCTTACACCGCAAGCACATCTGCGGCTGGCCGGTGGGCGTATGCAGCAGCATGGCCAGCACGGTCAGGCCGTACAGCGCGACCGGTTCCGGAATCGACGGTCCGCTCGCCGCTGCAAGCCGATTCGCGATTCCCGGCAACGGGATCACCGGTGCCAGCCCAGCCCCAGTCACTGTCATCCTCCGCTGGTTGTCTCGACCTGTAGTCATCTGGTCATCGCCAGTGACCCTAGGTAGGGTCAAGAGTGATCACTGGCAGTTTTTCTGCCAGTTCGGCGAAGGGGCCGGGGCATACCGTGCACACGGTGGGCGACGAGCAGGGAGGCACGAGTGGTGGATCTGCCGACCGAGCTGACCATCGGCGAACGGGTCGCCCGCGCCCGCTTCGCGCGCGGAGTCAGCCAGGAAGCCCTGGCCGGCCTCATGGGCCGGTCGCCGAGCTGGATGTCCAAGATCGAGCGTGGCGTGCTACCCCTGGACCGAAAGTCCGTGCTGCTCAAGCTGGCCGAGGTCCTGGAGGTCGACGCCAACGTCCTGGAAGGCCGCAGCCAGGCGCTGCCCGTTCCTGGTGAGCATGGCCGGGCCGTTGTCGTCGGTGAACTGCGGCAAACCCTGATGCGGTGGGCGACACCGGCGATCAGCCCGCCACATGCCGGGCCCCGGCACACGATCGAGGAGTTGCGGCAACGCGTCAACCAGGCCAACCGGCTGCGCCAGGACGCCCGTTTCGCCGACTTGGTCGTGTCACTTCCGGCGCTGCTGGATGATCTGCGGGACGCGGCCGGTGGCGAGGCCGACCGCAACGCCGTACGCACCATGGCCGCCGAAGCGATGCACGACGCGCGGGCGATGACCAAGAAACTCGGCCACCTGGACCTGGCCTGGATGGCGGCCGAGCTGGCGGGGCACGCGGCCCGCCAGACCGATGATCCCCTGCTGGCCGCCGCCAATGCCTGGAACCACATCGAGGTCTACAAGGCGGCCAACGCGCCCGGTCCCGCGCGGGCCCTGGCGCTGGCCACCATCGACCAACTCGCCGACACCCTGGGCACGGCCACACCGGGTCACCTGAGTCTGTGGGGCACCATGCACCTGCAAGCCGCGCTGATCGCCGCGTACTGGAGCAACCGCGAGGACGCCACCACGCACCTACGGGAAGCAACCGACGCGGCCCGGCGGCTGGGTGGCGATGCCAACCACTACGACACCATGTTCGGCCGTACCAACGTGGCAATCCACCAGGTCGCCGTCGCCGTCGAGCTGGGTGATGCGAAACGGGCGGTCGACCACGGCGCCAAGATCAACGCCGCCGGCCTTGGCCGGGAGCGGCGCGCCCGCCTGGCCATCGACCTCGCCCGCGCCTACGAGCACACCCGCAAGCACGACGACGCCCTGGCCTCGCTGCTGGCCGCCGAGAAGCTCGCACCCGACTACGTGCGCCCACACCCCCTCGTGCGCGAGATCGTCGGCGCCCAACTGCGCCGCGCCCGACCGGAACTGCGCTCCTTCGCCAAACGAATCGGGATCATGTGAGCACCGTGCACGTCCAAGGACTGCTGTTCGACAACGACGGCGTGCTGGTCGACAGCACCGCGGCCGTCGAAAACTCCTGGCGCGCCTTCGCACGCTGGTACGACCTGCCGGCCGACGACGTCCTGCAACGCGTCCACGGCCGCCGCTCCCGCGACGTCATCGAGCACTACGCCGACCGCCTGCCCGTGCCACCCGATGAGGCATTTCAGCGCTACATCGATGCCTGCGTCCGCGACTTCGCCCAGGTCGACCTTCTCCCCGGCGCCGCCGACACCATCGCCGCACTCCCCAAGACCGGCTGGGCCGTCGTCACCTCCGGCACCAAAATCGTCACCCACGCCCGCTGGGCCGCCGCCGGACTGCCCGACCCACCGGTCCTCATCAGCGCCGAAGACGTCTCGTCGGGCAAACCCGACCCTGACCCCTACCGCACCGCAGCCAACCGCCTCCACCTCGCCCCGGCCGCCTGCCTGGCCATCGAAGACTCACCCCCCGGCCTCGCCGCCGCCCGCGCCGCCGGCTGCACCACCCTGGCCCTGCTAACCACGCACGAACGCCACGACCTGGACGCCGACCTGCTCGCACCTGATCTGAAGGCAGTGCGGATCAGCCACAACGGTGGCTTCGAAGTGACCGTCGAATGATCGTCAATGCCGACTGTCTTGGCGGACTGCCCCATTCGGGTGGTGTGCGTTTGTAACGGCACCATCGCGGTCGGCAATCCCGTCTAATCGGTGGTTGCGTTCGGGTGGATGTCTGGGGTTGAGGGGGATCAATGGACGGCCTTGTCGTCGACTTCGCGTCGCTGCGGGCGTTAGCTGTCGGGATCGATCGGCGCATCGAGAATATGACGGCCCTGCTGGACGATCTGGACAAGAAGGTCGCCGCACTAACCGAGCTGTGGGAGGGAGCCTCGGCCGCCGGGTTCCGCCGCACCCAGGCCGAATGGTTCGCCGCCACCGAGGACCTGCGGGTGCGGTTGGCCGGGATACGAGACCTCGTCATCACCGCGCACAACAACCACGCCGGTGCGGTCCGGGCCAACACCTCCATGTGGCGGGTCTGAGCTGTGCGACCGCCTGACGATGGACCAAGCGTCCCGGTCAAGGTCAGCCCGGAGGATCTGCACCATGTGGCGCAGCAGTTCTCCGACGCCGCCGACGGATTGGGCAAGCTACGGGAGAACCTGCGCAACGGGCTACGCCCAGCGGCCGGCTGGGCCGGCATCGACGACCAAGCGCGCAAGTTCGGCCAGCAGTTCACCGACGCCTACCTGAAGCTGGAAACCGGGATCGAACGCGCCCGCAACGTCCTCTACGACATCGAGCAGGGCATCGACATCGCCGCCCGCAACCACTGGCTGGCCGACCAAGCCGCCGTTCCGGGAGCCCAGCCGGGCGAGCCGCCGTGGGCCACCGCCCCGGCCGGCCCGTTCATCCCAACCGAGGTCGCCCCGTTCCCGATCGTCGGCAACGCCACTGTCCGCTACCCACCCCCGTTCGACGCCAAGATCCCAGCCGGCGACCCGGACAAGCTGCGGATCGGCGCGCGGGCCTTCTACGACTCCCGCGACGTGCTGGATGCGGTGACCTCCGCCCTGTTCGGAGCGCTGTACACACTGTTCGCCCACAACGACTCCGAAGACCTCCGCGCCCTGGACGAGTTCTGGCAACGAGTCGGCGGCCACAGCGACACCGCCATCCTCACCGCGATCCGCGACGCATGCGATGCGCTCGGCCGGGCGTTGGATGATCTGGCCAACTGGATCGTCGACACCAACAACGACATCGACCGCGCCCTGAACGACGTGGTCACCAACATCTTCGAAGGCATCCTGCTCGCCCTGCTGCTGGCCGCCCTGACCGAAGGACTCGGCGCGTTCTTCGGCGCCGCCGAAAGCCTCGGAGCAGCCGGCGAGATCGTCATCGCCGTTGACGGCGTGATCACCGCCGCCGGTGTCACCGCACGCATCGCCGCCATCGGCGGCGCCGTCGGCGGCGTCATCGGACTGATGCAGGTCGCCATCAACAACACCCCCAACCCCGACCTCAACCCCACCGACCCCCAAGTCGTCACCGACTCCCAGATCACCACGGACGCCAAGAGCCTCGGAGACAACGCCGACCCCGGTAAAGTCGATGAGTCCGCCCGGCGCTTCAGCCCGCCGGAAAGGAAGATTGCCGACCGCCTGGCCACCGACGGGCACGACGTGACCTCGGTCCCTGAACTCGGCCCCGGTCGCAACCCGGACGCGATGGTCGATGGCAGGCCGACCGAGTTCAAGTCAATGCAGGACGAGCCAGCGGATTCCGGCAACGTGAAGAACATCCTCGACAAGAGCGCCAAGAGAGGCGGTCAGGCGCCAGACATCCTCATCGACGCTGAAGGCGTCAACCTCTCCCGCGAAGACGCCCTCGCCGGAATCCAAAGATTCCTGGGAAACAAAAAGGGAAACTTCGACTCGATCACCATCTGGCTCAGCGATGGCACCACCGTCGTGTGGCCGTAAGGTAGGAGACATGGCGGCATACCACGACATCTTCGTCAAACCCAAAGTCGCTGACGCCGACCTCGTCAGCGACCTTGAGAAGGTGCTCGGGGCGGAGGCCCAGGACCACACGGACGGGGGCGAGGGCCAGGTCTTGGTCACCAAGGACGCCTTCGTTGACCTGTACCTATCGCACGACCTCGTCGACACCGGCTCCCTGCACTTCTCCCAGTACCCTCACTACATCACCGTGCGCGACCGCGACCGCGACCAGGCCCGATCCGAACAGCTCGCAAGAACAATCTGCAGTGGTTTGACCAGCACCAACCGGTACGACTGCTTCATCGTGTGGAACGACACCGAGCTTGTCGGAACAGACGACCAGAAAACATAAGTGTGGCCGCTGGTTGACCGGCGTGGTCACGGTGCGCGGCGGCTTGCTCGAGTGCGCGGGTGGTCACCTGCTGGGGTGCGGCGGGCAGGCGTGCTTACTCGGGCATCGCTTGGTCGGTGGTGGAGCACCCACCTCAGTTGTCCTCGGGCCAGGTGATCGGCTGGGTGTGCAGCAGCACTGCCGCGTCCCGCTCGATCGGCCACAGCGGCCAGTCGTCCGGGATCGTCAACCGGATCGGCAATGCTGTGTCGCCGTACCAGCGGTCGAATGGGTAGGAGTCGACACGCAGACCGTGCATCTCGGCGTAGGTGCGCAGTGATGCTGGGATCTCGTCCACGTACGGGTGGGTCAGGATGAATGCGCTGCGACCGTCATGCTGCACCCAGATCTGGGTATGGTCCATCCCTACCGACGTGCAGACAGAGAAACTGCAACTGTCCATCCGGTACAGCCCGTGTACGCATTTCTCTGCCGGACCGCGGTAGAGGAGATATTGGTGCGTCAATGCCCACTCCTGCGCCCGACGAAGGGCGTCCGCTCCGCCGTAGACCCAGAAGTCATCGCTGCCCGGAGGGACGAGCGACCATGGGCCAGGTCCGAGCATTGCCCCATTGGCGGTGTTCTGCTGCACCGGCTACCTCTTCTCGTCGGGCTTCGCTGATAAGCGTACGAGGATAGGGAAGTGTGATCGCCCAATTCTCGGTCATGCGGCGCCCTGTGCATCAGCGGTGTTGACGACGAGTTCCGGACCAGTCGCCTGAGCTCCGGTCAGCGCGACAAGCGCTTCGTCGAGTAGACGCCGGATAGCCGAGTCCAGAGCAGTGCAATCGCTATCGATCTTCGTCGCGGACTTCTGGATCGTGGCGGACAGCTTCTTGATCGAGTCGATCTTCACCAGATGGTTGAGTGCTTCGGCGATCTTCTCCTCTGCCGTGGCGACCTGGTGGATGCCCTTGCGGCTCGCCGTCGCGATGGCAGTCGTTCGCAGGAGCATGACCACGGTGCGCAGCAGGTCCGGGGTGTCCTCGTCGGGATCGAAGGCCAGCACAAGCCGGTGAGCGCCGATGACCCGGAGGATATGGCCGCCGTTCTGGTCGATTGTGCGGACGAGTCCCAACGATGCGACGGCGTCTCGGTTGCGCTCGGCCTCGCCAAAGTAGTCGGTCCAGCCGGTGCGGGCCGAGTCGGTCATCTCGATGACGACCCTGGCAGCGCCGTCGCACAGGCTCAGCACGCCGTCGCCCTTCTTGCAGCGAGGCAGGCGACCCGTGGTCGTGCTGGTGTCGGTGTAGTCGTCGCCGAGACCTGCGGCGATGCCCACCAGCACGGCGTGTACTGAGCCGGCGTAGGACTCGCCCTTGATAGGCGTCACCCTGGCGAGGGCGGTCGTGGCCTCCTTGACACGCAAGGCCGTCGACACCCTCTCGATCTTGCTCGTCAGCTCGGCGTGCTGCCTGGCCAGTTGCTGGGTGAGCTGTTCCTGGTGGGCGGTGAGCTCCGCGGCGTGCTTGGCCATCGGCGAGGTCGGGTCAGACGGGTCGAACTGCTTGGCGGCCTTCGTCAGCAGGTCGGCGGTCCCTGCACGCACCTTCGCGTCGAGGTCGGCGCCAAACTTGTCGAGCACTAGCTGGAGGCGCTCGACCAGCTCGGGGCTCTCACCTGCGAAGATCCGACGCAGCTCGGCATTCAGGTCCGTCTTCGCCGTCATTACCGCCGTGGTGAGCTCCTTGCGACTCTGGGTGTCCGCCTCCGTGATGACCGTCTTGGCGTCACGGGCCGCCGCCACGACGGCTTCGGACGCTTCCCGCATTGCTCGCGCGGTGAGCTCAGCCGCCTGGGCAGTGGAGTCAGCGGTCTTGTCTCCGACGTCCTTGAGCATCCGTTCGAGCGCCTGGGCCTCCTGGGCTTGTCCGGTCACGCTGAGCGCATGGGCACCGATACGTACCGCCTCGGTGACATAGCTCGTCAGATCCGCGCTGGCAAGGGCATCGAGATCCTCCACGAGCGGGCCACGCTCCCCGGAAACCCACCGCTGAGCCTCGCGTGCGACCTCGCGGTCACGGATGGTCAGCCGCTCGATGACGACAGCTGAGGCGCCGGCGTCGAAGTGGACTGGGTGCCTGAGATGGTCGGTCACGGGGTTCTCCGGTCTCTCGTGCCGCCGACGGCCGGCAGCTCGTGCGTGCAACACTGGCCGGGCGTCGCATTGCCTCCGAATCTGAACGCCGATAACCGGGCTTATCACCGGCCGAGATGGCGCGGGATGCCACTGTGCGTACGCTGGGCGAATCGTCCAGGTGTCCGAGGGAGGTGTCCTGTGGCCGGTACCGCACCTACGTTGACGTTGCAAGACGTCGCGGACCTGGCACGTGTTCGCCGTCCCGTCGTGAGCATGTGGCGCAAACGGCCGCGTGTCCGCGGTCAGCACCTGCCATTCCCCGATCCCGTGGAGATCTCGGGCGGCATGGAGCGGTTCCGTCGGCAAGACATCGTCGAGTGGCTGGAGCGTACTGGCCGGGGTAACAACGCAGAGGCCAACCTCGACGCACCAGCGTTGAGCGTGCCCGACGACGTAACCATGGACGAGCTCGTCACGTGGCTCTGTCTCGCGGCCCTGACAGGGGAGGAACTGGCGGAGACGGCACCGGAACAACGCAAGGGCTTGGCACGCGGCGTCGACCCCGACGACCAAGTGCTGCTTCGCGAGGTCGAAGCGTCCATACCGGCGGTCTGCACTCTGCGGTTCGTCGACGACCTAGTCGAGGCGTCGTACGGCCCTCGCGAGGCACTCGATCGGCTGGAACAAGGCAGGGCGGCGCGGGCACTAGGCACTCGCGACCTCACCACCGACGCGGTCGACCTCATCCACGCCGTCGCCGACGCCTGCGCACTCCATCTCGACCCCGAAGGTGTACCACTGGTTCACGTCGGCCCTGCCTCGGGCATGACATTGGCCCTTGCCGAGACCTTTGCCCACCTGATGGTGTCCGGTGACACTCCGGAGTTGCGGGACATCAGACGCAGGGCAGCGATTCGCGGCATCCAGACGGTCGACGACGCGGCAGTACCGAACGTCCGCTTGCTGTCGGCCATCGGCAGGGACGCCGACGAGATACTCGATCTGGTCGACAACTTGGTGCTCGACCTCGGCGAAGGGGAACTCGCGGTCGTCATCGGCCCGGCTGGCGTCCTGTGCGACGAATTACAGGGAGAGCGCGAGCGACACCGAGCGCAGACACTGCGCTCGGAGAGCCTCGTCGTGGCGCTTCGTCTTCCTCGGGGCATGTGGCGCGAGGCGCACCGGCAGGCGCTGGGCCTGTGGGTCTGCGCGGCCGGAGGGTTCACCCTACGGCCGCTGGTCGCCGACCTGGCCGCGTTCACCCGAGACGAACTGGACCTCGGCGACCTTGCCTCCGATATGACTGGCGCGTTGGCTGCCGCAGGAGGCCGCGCCTTCCGCTACCTGCGCCCGCACGACCTCCCGCCGATCCTGAGTTCCCGCGCTGTCGTGGTGCCTCGTGGGGTACGAGCGGTGCGGCTCGCCACGACAGAGATAGAACGGCATGTCGCTGTGGTCAACACCGCCACCATGGTGACGAGCCAGCCGATCCGCCCTTTCGACGTGCTGGCCGAGCACGCTCCGGGTGCAATGCTGCTGCGCAGGCGGTCGCTGGGCGAGTTGAAGGACCTGGGACAGGTGCGGGTGCTCCGCGGCAGCCGGATCGATCCCGCTCACGACGACCCTGCCGGGTCCGTCGCTGTCCTGTCCGCGACCGGCTCGAACAGTACTGTGCGGCTCGACCCGTTCGACGCAGCGCGGCTGTACCCGCGTGCGGTCCGAACCGATCCGGGGGATGTGGTGTTCACCGAACGACCACGTCCGACCGCGTTCATCGACAACGATGGGGGTTCGCTGGTGGCGTCGCCATCGAAGATCCTCCGCATCGGCTCGCGAGCCGGGATCGGCCCACACACCGTCATGGCGATCATCAACCGGCTGGCGGACGAGGTCATCGAGTGGCAGACCTGGAACCTCCCAGTCCTCGATACCGCCGAGGCCGCGCGGCTGGAAGACGCACTTGTCGCCGCAGCGCATCACGAGGAGGTCCTCCGGCAGCACCTGGGCGCAACGCGGGACCTCGTCACGGCAATGATCGACGGAGTTGCCGCAGGCGCGGTGACTCTCACAACGCGGACAACGCAGTAGGAAGGACAGGCAGTATGCCTCCCCGCAAGAAGCAGGAGCCGTCGGTCCCGTCGACGATGAAGGAGTTGAAAGACACCCTCTGGAAGGCCGCCGACCGGCTCCGCGGCTCGCTGTCCGCGAACCAGTACAAGGACGTCATCCTCGGCCTGGTGTTCCTCAAGTACGTCTCCGACGCCTACGAAGAACGCCGCGAGACCATCCGCGCCGACTTGATGGCCGAGAGCTACGACGAGGAGCAGATCGAGGACCTGATCGATGATCCCGAGGAGTACCAGGGGTACGGGGTCTTCGTCGTATCAGAGGCCGCGCGCTGGTCCTACTTGGCCGAACACGCCAAGGGCCTGCCCGCCTTCGGCGCTGAACCAGCCAGAACAGTCGGTTGGTTGATCGACAATGCGATGGACATCGTCATGCGGGCGAACCCAACGTTGCAGGGCACGTTGCCGCGCCTCTACAACAAGGACAACATCGACCAACGGCGCCTCGGCGAGTTGATCGACCTGTTCAACAGCACCCGGTTCAGCCGCCAGGGCGAGCACCAAGCGCGCGACCTGATGGGCGAGGTCTACGAGTACTTCCTCGGCAACTTCGCCCGGTCGGAGGGCAAGCGGGGCGGTGAGTTCTTCACCCCGCCCAGCGTCGTGCGGGTGATCGTCGAGGTGCTGGAGCCCTCGCGCGGACGGGTGTACGACCCGTGCTGCGGGTCCGGCGGCATGTTCGTGCAGACCGAGAAGTTCCTCTACGAACACAACGGCGACCCGAAGGATATCGCCATCTACGGCCAGGAAAGCTTGGAGGAGACTTGGCGGATGGCGAAGATGAACCTCGCCATCCACGGCATCGACAACAAGGGTCTCGGGGCGCGGTGGGGCGACACGTTCGCCCGCGACCAGCACGCAGACGTCCAGATGGACTACGTGATGGCGAACCCGCCGTTCAACATCAAGCACTGGTCCCGAAACACCGAAGACCCCCGCTGGAAGTTCGGCGTGCCGCCTGCCACCAACGCCAACTACGCCTGGATCCAGCACATCCTGCACAAGCTCGGCCCCGGCGGCAGCGCCGGTGTGGTGATGGCTAACGGCTCGATGACCTCGAACTCCAACGGTGAGGGCGCCATTCGCGCTGAGATCGTCGAGGCCGACCTCGTCTCCTGCATGGTCGCACTGCCGACACAACTGTTCCGCAGCACCGGAATCCCGGTCTGTGTCTGGTTCTTCGCCAAGGACAAACGGGCGGGCAAATATGGTGCGGTGGACCGCTCGGGCCAGGTGCTGTTCATCGACGCCCGCGAACTCGGCCACATGGTCGACCGCGCCGAACGCGCACTGTCGAACGAGGACATCGCCAAGGTCGCCGACACCTACCACGCCTGGCGCGGCACCCGCTCCGCCGCCCGGAAGAAGCTGAACTACGATGACATCCCCGGTTTCTGCAAGTCCATGGACCTCCCGGACATCAAGGCCTCCGATTACGCCCTCACTCCAGGCCGCTACGTCGGCACTGCCGAAGTTGAGGATGACGGCGAACCTATCAACGACAAGATTGAGCGAATCACCAAAGAGTTGCTGGCAGCATTCGATAGTGCCGCGCGAGCGGAGAAGCTCGTCCGCGAACAGTTGGAGCGACTTCGATGACAAACTGGCCAACGGTCACCATTCAAGATGTCGCCAAGCTTGTGACCAAGGGGACAACTCCAACAACCCTGGGAAGTCGATTTGAGACAGCGGGGGTATCTTTTGTAAAAGTTGAGTCGATAAGAATTGACGGTCGCATAGATTACAACAAAATCGCCTTCATCGACAGTGAGACCCACGAGCTACTAAAACGTTCCAAGCTGCAGGTTGATGATGTATTGTTCACAATTGCTGGCACCATTGGGCGCGTTGCGCGCGTTACCCGCACATTGCTTCCGGCTAACACAAATCAAGCTGTCGCAATAATAAGGCCCGATCAAAATCTGATAGAAGTCAACTACCTCCTATATTGCCTACGCGATCGCGGGCGAGTCAAACGAGCACTGGAGCGAGTGGTCCAGTCAGTGCAAGCAAATCTCAGCCTGAGCGAATTGTCTCTCGTAGAGATCCCCCTACCGCCTAAAACTGTGCAGCGGGCAATTGCGGCAATACTAGAGGCGATCGACGACAAGATTGCAGCAAACGACCAAATTGTCTCCAGGATCGGCGCGTTGACTGAGTCCACATGGCTTCTGGCGTGCAAGAATGGGGGCACCATCCCTCTATCGTCGTTGGCTCGATTCGTAAATGGCAAGGCATTCACTAGGGACGCCTCGGGCACGGGCCGTGTGGTAATACGCATCGTAGAGCTAAACTCAGGTATTGGCAGTTCTACTGTTTTCAACGACATTGATGTTCCAGAAGAGCATCTGGCGCAACCTGGTGATCTATTGTTCGCTTGGTCTGGGTCGTTGACCGTGGCTCGATGGTTTAGGGAAGAGGCGATCATTAATCAACACATATTTAAGGTGATTCCGAAAGGTGACCATCCCCTATGGCTAGTCAACCAGGCCTTGCTTAGTAAGTTGCAAGGGTTCAAATCGATCGCCGCCGACAAGGCGACGACCATGGGGCACATTCAGCGTCATCATCTCGACGAACCAGTGGCTGTGCCCGCGCAAGACCAGGTCAATCGGCTTGATGATCTGATGTCTACCCTGTGGCAACGAGCACTTGCTACTGAGAAAGAGAACCTGCGCCTGGAGAACACCCGGGACCGACTGCTCCCGTATCTCATGTCGGGCAAGATCCGCGTTCGGGATGCGGAGAAGGTCCTGGAGGAGGTTGTGTGATGGCGGCAAAGCCCGGGTTCAGTGAGGCGGACTGGGAGGGCATCGCGCTGGAGGCGCTCGCCGAGCAGGAATGGCGTGCGCTGCCGGGGACCGCGATCGCGCCCGGTGCTGACAACAGCCGGATGTCGTGGGATGACATCGTGCTTCCTGGTCGGATGCTGGGAAAAATGCGGGAGTTGAACCCGCAGGTGCCGGCGGAGTACTTGGAGCAGGCGCTTGCGGAGATCATCCAGCCAACCTCGCAGGACGCGATCGCGGAGAACTACCGGCTGCACCAGATATGTACTCAGGGCTATCGCGGGATCAGCTATATCGACGCTGATGGTGTCGAGCAGAACCCAACCATCCGGCTGGTCAGCCACCAGGTCGGTGACAACGAGCTGCTTGCGGTCAAACAAGTCAGCGTCCGCTCGACGGAGGTCGAGCGCCGTTTCGATGTGGTGCTCTACCTCAACGGCATGCCGGTAGCGATCTTCGAGCTGAAGCAGGCGGGCGCAGCAAAGGCCGACCTGGACGCGGCGCATGCTCAGTTGTCGACCTACGTTCGTGAGTTCCCCATGGCGTTCCGGTTCGCCGTGGTGACCGTGATCAGTGACGGGATTACCGCCCGCTACGGTACGCCTTTTACGCCGCTGAACCACTTCTCGCCGTGGAACGTCGATGACGACGGCGAACCGGTGAAGCTCGGCGAGGCACTCGATGACGTGCACCTCGGCACCGAGTTGGAGTTTCTGATCGAGGGCGTGTTCAACCCAGAGCGGTTCCTCCAGTTGCAGCGGAACTTCACCGCGTTCGATGGTGGCGCCGATGGTTACGCGAAGCGGATCGCCAAGCCCCACCAATACTTCGCCGTTACCAAAGCGGTCGGTAAAACAGTCGCCGCCGTGGAGAGCAACGGCAAAGCCGGGGTCGTTTGGCACACTCAGGGCTCCGGCAAGTCCATGGAGATGGAGCTCTACGCCCACCTGGTGGGGACCCAGCCCAAGCTCAAGAATCCGACCATCATCGTGGTGACCGACCGCAAGGAGCTCGACGGGCAACTCTACGAAGCCTTCAGTCGGTCCCGCCTGCTGAGCGAGTCGCCGACCAAGGTGACGACCCGCGCGCACCTGCGCGAGGAATTGGCCAATCGCGCTACGGGCGGCATCTACTTCACCACACTACAGAAGTTCGGTCTCAGCAAAGCCGAGAAGGACGCCGGACTGGAGCATCCGCTGCTGTCGGACCGTCGCAACATTATCGTCATCGCAGACGAGGCCCATCGCAGCCATTATGACGACCTCGACGGCTACGCCCGCCACCTCAAGGATGCACTGCCAAATGCCGCGCTGATCGCGTTCACCGGAACGCCGATCTCCTTCGAAGACCGCAACACCCGCGAAGTGTTCGGCCCCTACATCGACATCTACGACCTGACCCGTGCGGTCGACGACGGCGCCACCGTCCCGGTCTACTTCGAGCCGCGCCTGATCAAGGTCGGCCTGACAAAGGACGTCAGCGAAGGAGATCTCGACCGGGCCGCAGACGAGGCCACCGTCGGGCTCGACGAGGTGGAACGCGCCAAGATCGAGAAGTCCGTAGCCGTGATCAACGCCGTGTATGGGGCACCTGCCCGCCTGGAGGCACTGGCGGCGGACATCGTCGAGCACTGGGAGACTCGCTCGGAACAGATGCGAAAGTTCATCAGTTCTCCCGGTAAGGCGTTCATCGTCGGCGCGACACGGGAGATCTGCGCACAGCTCTACGAGGAGATCGTCAAGCTCAGGGCCGACTGGCATCACGATGCAGTCGATAAGGGCGTGATCAAGGTGGTCTACTCCGGCTCGGCACAGGACACCATGCCGGTGGCCAAACACGTCCGCCGCGACGGGCAGAACAAGGTCATCCAGAAGCGGCTCCGCGACGCTGACGACGAGCTTCAGATCGTCCTGGTCAAGGACATGATGCTGACCGGCTTCGATGCGCCTCCGCTGCACACGCTCTACCTCGACCGCCCCCTCAAGGGCGCGCTGCTGATGCAGACCCTGGCAAGGGTGAACCGCACTTTCCGTGGCAAGCCAGACGGGCTGCTCGTCGCCTACGCCCCCTTGGCGGACAATCTCAACAGGGCGCTCGCCGAGTACACCGACACCGACCAGGCCAAGAAGCCGGTCGGCAAGAACATCGACGAGGCGGTCGACCTCACCACCACCCTCATCGCCTCCCTCGACGAGCTGTGCGCCGGCTACCCGTGGCGAACCAAGCTCGATGGGGGCCCGAAGAGCTGGGTCAAGGCCGCCTACGGACTCACCAACTACCTGAGATCGCCCACCACTCCCGGCAACCAGGTGCCAGAAGGCGAGGAGACGCTCGGTGACCGCTTTCGCAAGCTGGCCAACCAGCTTGCCCGAGCGTGGGCGCTGTGTGCCGGCAACCAGACCCTCGAACACCTCCGCGTCACGGCGAGGTTCTACGAGGAGGTCCGGGTATGGATGGGCAAGTTCGACGCCCAACAGCGGCAGGCCGAAGGCAAGCCCGTGCCCGAAGAGATCCAACGGATGCTCGCAGCACTCGTGGCGACCTCGACCGCATCCGGTGAGATCGTCGATATCTACGAGGCCGCAGGCATGCCCAAGCCGTCGTTGTCTGATCTCGGCCCCGACTTCCAGGTGAAAACACAGTCCGCGTCCAACCCGCACCTCGCGATCGAGGCGTTGCGCGCGCTTCTGGTCAAGGAGTCGGACCATGTGACGCGGCACAACCTCGTGCGCCAGCGGGCGTTCTCCGAGCAAATCGCCGAGCTGATGCGTAAGTACACCAACCAGCAGCTCACCTCGGCCGAAGTGATCGCCGAACTCATCGAACTGGCTAAGGAAGTCGCGGCCGAGGGCAACCGCGGCCAACGCTTCAGCCCGCCCCTATCCCACGACGAGCTAGCCTTCTACGACGCAGTCCACACCAACGAGTCCGCCGTTGAGATTCAAGGCGACGACGTACTCGCCCACATCGCCCGCGAACTGGTGGACGTCATGCGACGAGACGTCAAGACCGACTGGACAGTGCGAGACGACGTACGCGCCAAACTCCGATCCTCCATCAAACGGCTCCTCGTCAAGTACAAGTACCCACCAGACAAGCAACCCGAAGCCATCAGGCTTGTGATCGAGCAGATGGAAGCAATGGCACCCCGCTACATCGCCGACGGCAACGGTGGAAAAGCTGGCAACGGCAGTTGAGCGGATCGCCTCGCGGATGGTGAGGTATAACGAGTCGAGGCGCCGACGCCAGGGTGGATGCATCGCGTCGATAGTGTCAACCTCGGATGTTAGTTCATCCTCATCAGCCAATACTTCGGGCCGAATTTGGACTACGACGGTGGCTGGTAGCCGTGAAGCGCGAGTCGCTGATGGGCGGTATCCAACTCGTCCTCGGTGAACAGCTCGGCGAATGCTGGGTTGGCGAGTACGGTCGCCTCGACAGTCAGGTCCAGCCGGCCGTGTAGGTACAGGGTGGTGAAGCCGTCGTGCGTGGGTCGGCCCGGTGCGAGCAGTGCCTTTGCCGCTCCGAGGCCGCCCAGTTCGCTGACCATCTGGATGAAGTAGCCGGCCCGGTAGCCGGTCTGCTCCAGCGCCTCGGTGTAGAGCCGGCGCATGGCTCGTTCGAACTCAGCGGTCATAGCCGGTGACCTCACCGGCCTCGGCGACAAACCAGATCTCGATGCCGACCGCGGCCAAGGTCGCGGCGGTCTCGGCGGCCAGGTTGCGGTAGCGGGCATACTCGGGAAACGCTATCGCCACCCGGTCTTCCGGATGCTTGCCGCGTAGCCGCAGCGCGCTCAACACGGCTTCGGCGTACCAGTGCTTGGCCTGCACGGTCGGTTGAGTTCTTTCACCTCGCCAGCCCGACGCGGATCGGCGTAGCTGCTGGACGGCCAACCCTTCACCTCGATATGCAGCATCTGGCCGTCGAGTGTGGCGACGACATCAGTGCCCCGGGCTTTGGACGCGGTGTCCGCGACCGAGCGCAGCGCGGCGTCCCGGCTGGCCAGATGCCGCACCACCATAGATTGGACATTGCCCTCCCAGAACCAGTCGTCGTGATGGGTCGCCGGCGGATACACAGGGGCGGCGGGAGGCGGATCACCGGCATCGAAATTCATGATTGGACGACCGAGGTCGTCCCGCCTAATCAGATGCTCGGCGGCCAACTTCCGACACATCTGATTCACGGTCTGATGCGACGAACCAGTCATCCGGGCCAACTCTGCGTCGGTCAACCCCTCCGGATGCTTCGCAAGCAGGGACAGCATCTCGTCACGTTTGCTCACCGCGGGAGCATCGCCGTTCCCGGCGGCCGTGGCAAGCCAGCGGCCTTCCATACGAGGAAACGGGCGATAGGGGCATCCGCGACAGGCGCGAAGAGCGCCGCGCATCAGTGCCTGGCCGCCACGATCGGTTGCTGCGTTGTCGGTCAAGGTGGACGGGGTGGACCTGGGGGTGGACCTGACGAGTCATGCGGAACCTCCCGTGGTGTCAAGCCGGGTCAACAGGGCGGTCTTGCGCGCCTGGTAAGCCTCGCGTTCTGCCTGGGTCGTCTCGGTGCCGCGCCTGGTCAGGTAGGTCGCGGTGCGGGTGAGACTGGCGATTTCGGTGATCGGGGTGTGCGTCGGGAGGTGTGCCGAGACCAGGCGGTCCTCCGTGCCGTCGTGGCGGGCGTTGTGCCGGGCACCGTGGTCGCGCTCCAGGTGACATAGGCACCACCGGTCGAGGTCAGCGATGGTCTGGTCGGGTTCGCTGGTGCCATCAGGCATCCGGCTGGCCAGGAACGGGCCGGAGCGCTCCCACGGCCGATCCAACGCCTCGTCCCACCTGTTCACGGTGTCGGCGTACTGGTCGTGGGCCTGCTCGGCCGTGGTATCAAGGGCATCGGCGATGGTGTCCCAGGTGCCGCCGCGTTCGCGGGCGTGGACCACCGCGCGCGCCAGGACGTCTTGGGCCATGGCGACCAGGCGGGCGGCGTGGTCCACGTCGTCCCACGAGTCGCCGTACTCGTCACTGATGGTGGGCACACCACCAGCGGCGAAGTCGGTCACTTCGCGGTAGGAGGCCGACAGAGCAAGCCGGGCCAACGCGCGGCGTGGGTGCGTGACGTCAGCCGGACCGGGCGGAATCGGAGGAAGGTCCGTGGTCATGCGACACCACCGCTCGTGCGTCGGGTGCCGTTGCTGGTGGGGATGCGGCCTTGTTCGCGCCACTGGCGTAGCACGGTTCGGCCGTAGTTGTTGGTGCCGGCGACGCGGTCCAGTTCGGCGCCGGTCGGGGTCCGACCCTGCTGCTGCTCGGCGAGGTAGTGCGTCCACATGATCTCCTGCGCCGTGGGCTCGCCCGACTGTTCAGTGCCCGGCGAGACTGCTGCGAGAGTGAGCACGGGTGCGGTCTCGGCGTCCGTCTCGGTCTCGCCCTGCGCGAGCGCGGCGGCCGATTCGACGGTGGATGCGACGGGTTCGGTCTCGGCGTGGCGAGAGCTGGATCGGTGGGCCAGCAGTTCCACGGCCAGCAGCAACGCCACCGGAGGCCAGCCAGCGACCAGGACAGGCTGCCAGGCCAAGGTTGGGGCGGCGGCGATGTTCGCGGCCAGCGATACGGCGATACAGCCTAGGAATGCCGACCACACCGCCACCCTCACCCGGCGGGTCTGGTGGCCGGGCTTGACCAGGCCGACCGTGGCCAGCAGGAGCAGTCCGTCTACCGATAGCGGCCACAGGCCAGCGTTCGCGGGATCGGCGCCGCCGACCAAGGCGAAGTGGCGCTGGTGCTCGTAGGAGGAGTAGGCAGCTACTGCGGCGACGATCAGGGCGCAGCCGCGTCGGACCCAGGTCTCCAGGTCGGTCCGGTCACGTGGCCGTGTCGGCTCGGTACTCGCGGTCACTCGGCATCACCGGCCGACCGGCGGTGGCGGCGGGGAATCTCTACTGTGGCGGAAACTAGCAGCTCACGGCGGGTGCGGGGTTGTGCGGATGTTGGTCGAATCGCGCCGGGGGCACTCGCTCGGGGCGAACTGTGTTCGCGGACCGCGCGAACCAGATCGCTCGTCGTATCTTCTGGGGAGCGACCCCCAGACCCCCGAGGCCCCCGGCGCTCCTCAGTTCGCCGTGCGGATGCTGTCGGAATCGCGCCGGGAGCACCCAGTCTGATCAGGTCACACGACCTCTGCCAGTGATCTTGGAAGGGATCGCGTGACATGGGTCGTGCCATGAGCGACGGGGACAAGGGCGCTGCGGCGACGTACGCTCGTCCCATGGGGGATCATGGGGGAGCTGGCTGACGGGTATGAGAAGGACGGCGGTCACCTGGAGTTCGGCGGCTGGTCCGGCGTTACGACCTTGCGCCGCTCGGTCCGTCCGAGACTGCGGTCACGCTCACCTACGACTGGTCGGCGGTGCCGCGGTCCATCCGGGAGTACCTCCAGTTCCCGCCGTTCGATCCTGAGCATCTCACCAACTCGCTGCACCACCTCGGCGAGTCGACGGCACCGACCTAGCGGGTGATTCCGGTGTGGCCAAGGGAATACCGGCCGGGCTGCGGCCACACGCACAGCCCGTGCGGGCCCGGGCCGACCGGGATGGTCTTGAGCAGGGTGCCGTCCCTGGTGGAGATGACGTAGACAACGTCGTTGTAGCGTCCGGAAAGCCACAGCGCAGTGCCGTCGGCGGTGACGTTTCCCATGTCCGGACTGCCGCCGGCGGGCAGCCGCCAGGTCGTCTGCAGGGCGCCGGTGTAGGCGTCGAGCACGCTCACCGTTCCTTCGTGGCGGTTACTGACGTACAGCAGCCGGGCATCCCGGGACAGGTAGAGGCCGTGCGCGCCCTTGCCGGTCGGGATGAAACGCAGTACCCGGGTCGCCGCACCGTCCAGAACCCACAGGCCGTTCGCGTCCGAGTCGGCGATGTAGTAGACCGAACCGTCCGGCGCCAGCCTGATGTCCTGTGGCCCCATGTGGGTGTGCCGATAGGTCATGTCGATCATGCGCAGCACCTTGTGGGTCGGGACGTCGATCACCGCGACCCGACCGGCGAACTCACAGGTGAACACCGCGGTGCGGCCGTCGGGTGAGAAGTCGGCGTGATCGATGCCCGCACAGTCCGGCGTCGGGGTCTCGTCGTGCACCTGCCAGGTGTGCGGGTCGTACCAGACCAGCTTGCGGAGCCGCTCGGCCACCGAGATCGCGTACTTCCCGTCCGGGGTGAAGTACATGTTGTACGGGTCGATGACCGGGAAGATCGCTCCGGGTTGGCCGGTGCGCGCGTCGAACGGGCGCACGTGGCCGGTCTTGTCGTCGGTGGCGTACAGGGTGCGCATGTCCCAGGCCGGCACCACGTGCTGCAACTCGCCGCCGACGTGGTACCGGCCGACCACCTGGTAGGTAGCCGGGTCGATCACCCAGACATCGCCGGACCGGTTGTGCGGCACATAAACCAGCGGACGGTCGGCGGCCACGGCCGGCAGCAGCATGCCGGCACCCGCGGCCGCGTCGACGTTTTTCGGGTCGGTCACCGGCGGCATGCCGGGCAGCGGGTCACCGGCCGCCGGGCCCGGTGGGTTCGGTTCGTTCGGCACGTCCGTCATCGGTGCCGGCATGTCCGGCATGGCACTGCCGGCGTGGCCGGACCCGGACGTGCAGCCGGCCGTGAGGGCGAGCATCAGCGCGGCGGCGGCGACCCGGCCGGATCTGACCGTGCCGCCGGTTGCGGTCATGTCAGCTCACCAGCTTCGACGCCGTGACCGCGGTCAGGCCCCGAGCCGCGAGGTCGGCGAGAATCCCGGGCAGCGCGGCGACCGTGCCGGCGTGTCCGAGATGCATGCTGACCACGCTGCCGGCAGTGGCGGCGGCCACCGCCCGGCGGATGGCGGTCGGTCCGGGATCGCGCCAGTCCAGGGAGTCGATGTCGTAGGACAGCACCCGCGGGTAGCCGGCCCGGCCGGCCTGGCGCAGCTCCTCGGCGGTCGCGTGCTGACCCTGCGACTGCCGGAAGAACGCGCCCGGCGAACCGGTCAGCTCGGCCAGCTTGTCCCGGCAGCGCTCGATCTCCGCGCGCATCGGCTCCGGTCGCAGCGACGCCAGATCCGGATGGCTCCACGTGTGGTTGCCCAGCTCATGTCCGCCGTCGCGCACCATGCGCGCGGCGTCCGGGCCGGCCGCGAGCCACATGCCCACGGCGAGCACGGTCACCCGCGCGCCGTGCTGCGCCAGTGTCGCGAGGATCTGCCGGGTGATCGCCAGGTCACCCGCGCCGTGAAAGGTCAGCGCCAGCTCGGGCCGGCCGCTCGTGCCGCGCATCAGCTCGGTCGACGGACCTCCCGCGGCCGCACCGGGCGCCAGGACGGTGGGAACGGTGGATGCCGGCGGGGACGCGGAAGCCCGGGCCGGTAGTTCGGCGCCAGCGGTCCGGCCCGGCTGTGCGGACGGGGGTGCCGAGCAGGCGGCGAGCGCGGCGGTTCCGAGCCCCAGTCCCAGAAACCTGCGCCGGGACGCCGAGTTCGAACGCTCGGACACGGACCCTCCAAACACGGCACGGTGGTACACGAACGTTAGCCGCTCGCGCAGAACCCCCGATACCAGGGCTCGTGTCCGAATCGACGGGCTATCGGTGAATTGTCTTGGATAGCAACGCTGTACGGGGTTATCCGGTCCTAATGGCTCGCGAACGCCCTGGCGCACACCGCGGCGAGCTTGGCGGAGAACGCGGCCGCGCTCGGCGGGTCCTCGCCGGCGTAGTGCATGACGCAGCCCCGGCCGCCCTGCACCGAGGCCAGCACGCTGCCCGTGGCGTCCCGGACCGCCGACTCCCCCACGCCCGGCACCGGCACCGAACCCGGGTACTGACTGGCGAAGGAGGGCACCACGCTCCGCGCCAGCGCACCGGAGTACAGCGTGATGGTGATCGTCTGGACGATGTCGTTCTTGCCCGGATACAGGCAGCTCACCGCATCGGCGGCGACCGACTTCGGCACTCCGGCGCCCACCGGCTGGTTCAGGATCGCGCTGGCATCCTGTGCGGTGAAGGCGGCGCACGCGTCACCGGGGCCGCTCGCCGCGGTGGCCGAGAGCGGCGGCACCGTCGATGACACGCTCACCACGCCGTCCGTTGTGGACGTTCCCGTCGTGGCGCCGCCACACGATGTGGTCCCGGTCACAAGCACCATCATGAGCATGAACATGGCCAGTTGGCGAGCACGCATCGCGGCTACTCCTCGGGTCCCGGGCGGTGCCGGCGCAGTGTAGCTGATCTTGCCCCGATCGCCGAGGACCGAGGTGGACCGGTGATCGCCCTGACCCTCCACAATGTACGTTTCCCGCGGGCCGCTGATCCCGCCCCCCACGGCCGGTTCGGGCCGGACCGCCCGGCCAGTGGAAATCTCGGAAATGCACGAAGATCCGGCCAAAGTGGTCCGAATCCTTCTCCGCCGGTGGCGTGAACCCGTGAACCGGGCCCGCGCACGTGGGCGTCGGCATCGCCTCGGCGGTGCCTCTCCCGCATGTTTGGTGGCGATGTCCGCCGCGTCCATCCGCAGGCGAGCCGGTCGCGATGTATACCCCTGAACCGGCCGCGCCAATCGATAGGCCTCGATCATGTTTGTGCCCAGACGCGAGGAGAAGGGACGTTCCTCGCCGTATGGAACCGGACTCCGCCGAGTGGCGTTTAACTGGGCAGGTGTTCCGAGAAAGGTGGCCGGGTGGAGCGAATAGCCATGGATTTCGGCAGCGTGTCCGAGCTTGAGGAGACCATGGGCAAGACCGCTGACGAGGTCGAACGAATTTTGTCCGAATTGCGCACCAAGTTACATTCCACGTTGGCAAGCTGGGAGGGAGGTGCGTCGGAGAAATATCGGACAATTCAGGCAGAATGGGACAATGCCGCAAACGATCTGCATGACGTGCTGCGCCGACTGCGGCGTCTCGTGTTTGCCGCGCGCGGCAACCACTCCGCGGCACTCGAAGCGAACCTGTCGATGTGGCGCAGGAGGTGACCGCCCGTGGCACCGCCGCCCGAACCGCGTGACAGCGGGAAAATCGACGTCACCCCGGATGATGTCAACGCCGCCGCGGAAACTTTCGCCAAACAGCAGAACGCGCTGGAAAACGCCTGGAGCGCATTGAGCGACGCGCTGAGCCGCGATGAGGGAATGGCCGGCAACGACGGCGGCGCGGACAAGTTCGTCGCACGTTACGACCCAGCGGCGAAGGCGGTGTGGTCGGCGTTCGGCTCCGGCATTCGAACCCTAGGCGGTATCGCGAACGGCCTGGTCGCGACCGCGAACAACTATCTCAAGGCGGCCGCGCATTCCACGGCGGGCAAACCCACTCCGCGCCAGTTCCCGCCGTTGGGTGTCTACTCCGACGTCATGATGCCCGGTCCGGCAACGGCCAAAGGCGCCGGGCACTCCAGCGTGCCGGACTTTCTCGCGAAGTACTGGCCCAATGGCGACCCGGACAAGCTGCGCGACGCGGCCCGCGCCTGGCATACCGCGCGGGACCGGATCGGCGACATCGTCAATGCGCTGCACGGCGCGGTCACCAGCGTCACCGAGTCCAACAACACCGAGTGCCTGCGGGCCATGAACGAGTTCTGGGACTCACTGGCGAAGTCCGGCGACCAGCGTGCGCTGTTCACCGGTCTGCACGACGCGTGCGGGAAGCTCGGCGACGCGTGCGACGGGTACGCCAAGGCCATCGACGATGCCCGGCACAACCTGAAGGTGGCGCTCGCCGAGATCGGTGTCGCCGTGGTGCTGACCTCCGTCGTGGGCATCCTGTTGACACCGTTTACCGGCGGGGGGTCGGACGCGGCGGCGGGCGCCGCCGACGCGGCCGAGGTCGCCGCGGTGGCGGAACCGGTGATCGCCGAGTTCGAGACGGCGGTGGCCGCCGACGTCGAAGCCACAATCGCCGCCGATGTGGCCGAGACCCTGGAGGTGGCTGCGGCGGACGCGCCAACGGTCGAGGCGGTCGAGGCGGAGACCTCGCAGGTGGAAACGACGATCGAGCAGGAACTCGCCGACGCCGAAGGCACACCCAACCTGCCCGAGCAGCCCGTCGCACCCGGCGACCAGGCGGCCGCGGATATCCTCGAACCGGGCGGGAGACCGATCGGCGAGCCGGGTACCAGCCCGAGCATCCGGACGATGAGCGAGCAGGAACTTGACCAGGTCTGGAACGACGTCGTCGAGAAGTACGGACCGCCGAAGGAGATCCAGACGCCCAAGGGGAACATCGAGTATGTCGAGACCCCCGACGGAGGTCGTATTCAACTGCGCGACTTCAGCAAGTCCGGCGGGAAGACGATAGACATCAACATCGACGGCGTCAGCGTTGACAAGATCCACATTAAGTGAGGCAGCTGTGAACACCCGACTTCGCGACCTGGCCAGGGATCCTGCCGTGATTGACCGGTTGGTCACCGAGGCGACCGATGACTGGCTGGGCTTCTTCGTGGTCTATGGCGTGCTGCGCAAGGCGTCCGGGGCAACCATGGGGCTGGCGGAGTTCGCCGATGCCGCGATACCGGTGCTTCGCGTCCTGATGACCGAGCATGGCGTCAAGCCCGGCGACCTGGACGGCAAGCCACCCGTCTTCACCCCGTGGCCGACCAGCGTCGAGGACTCGTTGGCCAGGATCGAGCGGGAGATCCACGCGCTGGACCACCCGCCGCTGTCCGACGAGATCTGCTGGTTCAGCGCCGAATGACGCGGTAGTGGAACGCGCCGCGGCTGCGGATGAGCAGCCAGCGGAAGCCGGTGGCCTCGTGGGTGGGCGGGATCACGACGGTCCTCGCGCGCAGTTGTACGACACCGTCGGGCCACC
Organism: Labedaea sp.; assembly: GCA_045806965.1. Lineage (GTDB taxonomy): Bacteria > Actinomycetota > Actinomycetes > Mycobacteriales > Pseudonocardiaceae > DASYTH01. Next base: position 100,466 of record JBJMIG010000003.1, read on the forward strand.
TACACCATGACGCGGCGCACCGAGCCGCGGATCACCGCACAGGTCTGGGCGCGCTCGGCGCCGCGGTGCTCGGCCGCGTGGCCCGGCGATGACGGTCAGGAATCCGGAACCGGGGCGGTGACGAAAGCGGTGTCCGGGGTGGCGCGTTCGAAGGCGATCGGTGCGGCCCGGTCGAACAGATCCTCCAAGGCGCGGTCGGCCTTGATCAACTCGCGCAATGGCATCGGCACGCACTGGGCGGGGTCGTCGAGGTAGGTCTGTGACTCGTCGCCGGCGAAGACGCGCCAGCCGCTGTCCCGGTCGTTGTCGGGGGCTTCCCGGTACAGCCAGGTGACCGGCGAGCCCTCGCGGGCCACCCGGGCGGACACCATGGCGAGCTTGGCGAGGTCGCCGAACCACAACCGTTCCAGCTGCCGTTGACGACCGACGATCTCCGGGGCACCCAGCTCGACCCGCACCCGCAGGAGGGTTCCGTCCTCGGCGAGGTCGCGGTAGACCGGAAACGCCCCGTCGCCCCAGCTGGTGAACCAGCCGGTGACCGCCGCGCCGGCCACCTCGATCGAACCCGACTCCGTCGAGGAGGTGTACATGACCTGGAGCACCCGGTGATGGTCGTCGTGCGGTTGCAGGTCGAGCCGAAACACCAGCTCGCCGGGCGCACGCAGGGTGACGAGGTCGTCGTAGCGCTCCACCGCCTCGCGCTCGGTCTCGGCGTCGCGGCGCCAGAACATCAGGTCGGCCAGGCCGTCGTAGGAATCGTCGTTGCGCCAGGCGTTGAGCGCGGTGGGGTCGGCAAACATCAACCTGGCCTCGTCCACGAGGACGAGGCCGCACTCGACCGAGCGGGCCGGTTCGCCGGCGGCGCACTCGACCCAGACCGAATGCCACCTGTCGGCGTCCGGTCCGTCCGGGTCCATCCGGGTGCCGAGCACCCGCAGGGGCCGCCGCGTCGGCACGCCGCGCACGGCCACCGCCCCAACCACCGAAGAACGGCACCTCAGCACCGTCGGGCAGGTCGTCGAGCAGCCGGTGCACGCGGCTGTGGTGAGCCATCTTCGGGATCCGGCGAAGACTCGCCCGCAGACCGGACTCCTGGCACACCCGCGCGACCCGGTTGGCCACGATGTCACCGTCCGGCGGCAGGTCGAACGCATACCGGCCGTTGACCGCGGCCAGGTCGAGCCGACCGGCGACCGCCAGCGCATCCGGGCCGACGATCTCGAAGTCGCCGAAGGCGTTGGCGCGGGCCACGGTCTCCGGTGCGGCCAGGCCCTCGGCCATGACCGGGTCCCGATCGCCCGACCACATCCGCAGCAGCCCGAAGTCGATCAACAACAGGTCACCGGACGGGAACGAGGCGGAACCGAGCAGCTCTGACATGCGCCGTATCCAACCCCACACCCCGGCCCGTCAGGCCCCTGACCTGCTCCGACCTCGAGCACCACCACCGGCACCAGCGAACGAGCATGACGATCATTTGCGTGCCTCGGTGATCTCGATCAAAGACCTCACCCGAACCAGGCCCGAGATCCGCGCAGGTCATCGAGGGCGTGCTGGTCGGGATCGCAGTTGTGGGCTCTCAGCGGCAGGTGCATTCCGGATGTCGGGATTTCGGTGGCCCGCTGCCGCCCGGGGAGTGGGGATTGTGCGCCCGCGTGCGCGATGTCGGCCCGCGGGCTCAGGTGAGGGCGGCGGCCAGCAGGGCGAAGGCGGCGATGATGACGGCGACGCGGAGGTAGTGGAAGCGGTCCCAGCGGTTCATCTGCTGCTTCCAGTCTGTGGGCCGGTCGTCGGGGGTCCACGTCTTGCCCCGGTTGTTGATCGGGACGAGCAGCAGGATCGACATGATCACGCTGAGGATCAGCAGTGCGCCGGCGGTGACGACGAGGCCGGTGCCGTCGTGGTGCCATCCGGCGATGGCCCAGACCGCGACGAGGACGAGCGAGGTGATGTACCAGACCGGCATCACGGCGCCGAGCATCCGGGCCCCGTGGGCGCGGCCGCGCAGGCCGCTGTCACCCGGGAGGCCGTCGAGGATCGGGTTGATCACGAAGGCGACGGAGAACTCCACCCCCACCATCACGCCGACGACGACGGTGGTGAACACCTCGAGTGCGTTGAGCATGATGACGCTCCGTGATCTAGCATTGATAGCTGGCGTGGCAACGCTAGTACAACTGGCGCTCGATTGTCTAGCGATGCTAGGATCGAATGATGTCGGTGCAGGAACGCAAGGAGCGCGAACGGGCGGACCGCGAACACCTCATCCTGGCGACGGCCCGCGAACTCGCCGAGCAGCAGGGCTGGGACGCGGTCACCACCCGCCGGCTCGCCGAGCGCATCGAATACAGCCAGCCCGTGCTCTACAGCCACTTCCGCGGTAAGCGCGAGATCATCGGCGCCGTCGCCCTCGAAGGCGCCGCCGAGATGGCCGCGGCGCTGCGGGCCGCGGCTTCCGCCGCGGACGGCCCGCGCGCCCGGGTCACCGCCCTCGCCCGCGCCTACCTCGACTTCGCCGCACGCAACCCGGCGGTCTACGACGCCATGTTCCAGCTCGACGGCGGCCTGGCGTTCGCGAAGGCGGACACCCCAGCACCTCTGCAGGATGCCTTCGCCGCCCTGCTGGAGAGCCTCGGAGAGGTCGCCGGCGCCGGCGTCCACCCGGCGCTGTTCACCGAGGTGTTCTGGGCGGCCCTGCACGGGCTGGCGACCCTGACCCGAGCGGGACGGCTGCCGCCGGAGCACGCCGAGCGCAGGACGCAGCTGCTGGCGGACCGGCTCACCCCGCTCTGACGCACCGTCCCGACGGGCACACAGCCAGGGTCCTCGGCCCCGATGCCTGACTGCGGCATCGCTTTTGGTCACTCGCGCCCACACGGCGCACCCGCAGATCGCCGGGCCCCGGACCCCGACGGGGCACCCACCCCGGGAAGCGGCGGTGCTCACTGATCACGACCCGATACGCACCCTCGCTCCCCCGATCTGGTGATTGCGTTCGGAGTTAGATAGCGAAGGACGTCGTACTCGTCGTAAAGCTTTTGCGGATCAAGGCTCTGAGATAATGTCCCTGTCGCGGTTGATGCCGTCGATCTGCCCCTTGGTAGATTGGCGACGCTCTACCTGTTGACAACGGGCGAGGCATGGCGCCGGACGCGATCGACGCGCCGATGACGATCGGTGGCAGGCGTGAGGATCAGGATGGCGACCTCGGCCATTTCGGCCTCGGCCTCAAGGCGCTTCCTTCAGCCAAGCCCGGAGCCTGACAGTGATGTCGCGAGTCGCCGGCCACGAGCCGCTCGGACGGCTCTGGCGTCCAGACGAGGCAATGCGGTGAGGCTTCCACTGCGACATCGTCCCCCGCCAGTTCATCGAAAGTGATCACATAGTCGGGCCGCACCCGGTCTTCCAGCCGCAAGCCGGCGAGTTGGTCACGTGTGACAAGGACCCGGCCGGTCGCGTCGGGATGCATTGAATATGGCCGACGGGCCAGCATCAGCGGTGTCGGGAGCGGGACTGTCGGGCGGCTTCCGCACCTGCGAGCAGAAGCAAAAGTCCGAGCGCTGTCAGCTGGACGATCGAGGTTCCGGTCTTCGGCAGACTTGCCTCGCTGACGCCGGGACCGGAGCCCTGGCCGATCGGCAGTGTCACGTCGACCAGGGCCGCCGACATGACGGTGGCCTGGACCGGGGCGGCGAGGTCACCGGTGACGGGATCGCGGGCTGAGCAGGTGTACTCGCCGTATGGGATCTCAAGCAGCGTGAATCCGCCATTCTCGTCCGCAAGTGCCGTCATGACGACGTCGTCGGCGGTATCGGGCCGGTCGTCGAAGCCGGCCCACCGGCATATGACGGTGGCGCCGCTAATCGGGGCCTGGGTGACGGCGCTGAGGACAGTTCCACCGAGCGCGCCCTTCCCTACGCCGGCGAAGCTGGCCGACACCTCGGCAGCGCCCGTCACACTGACGTGGACCACCCAGTCGGCGGCGCCGTCGGTGTCGGAGGTGCGGCTCACGCCGGCGGCGCTGAGCAAGGCGGTCACCGTATAGCTGCCGGGCGAGAGGCCGGTGAACGCGTAGGTCCCATCAGCCGCCGCCGTGGTGGTGTCCACCACGGCAACGACGCCGCGGATAGCCGGCCCCCGAGCGGACAGTGGACGCGGGATGCCTGTCACCGCCGTCGATGCGGGCGCGTTCGAGTCCAACCTCACCGGGACCCCGGGCATCGGCCATTCCCCAGCGTCGCGGTCGCCGTCGTGGTTGCGGTCGAACCACACGAGCCCGCGAATGGCCGACAACGGGGACGGGCTCGGGCTCGGGCTCGGGCTCGGGCTCGGAGAGGGGGACGGGGACGGGGACGGTGTGGCGCCGGGCAATGGGGTGACAGTGCTGCCGGTGGCTTCGACCAGTTGAGCGGCGCCGGGGGAGGTCGCGGTGGCCGTCGCGGTGCTTGCGAATGAGCCGGCGTCCAAATCCGCCTGAGCCAGGGTATGTGTCAGCGTGCAGTTGACGGGCTCGCCAGGTGCGATGTCGGCGGTTGCGCAGGCGAGGACTTCGCCCGTGCCGAGGGTGACTGCGATGTCGTGCAGGCTGGTGTTGCCGTTGTTGGTGGCGGCGTAGGTGAGGTCGATCCGGTCGCCGACGACCGGGGCGGACGGGTCGGCCGCGTCGAGGACCGCGCTGCCGGCCAGGGTGAGTCCGGGTAGCCGCGACAGTGGGACGGTGAGTTCGTCTGTTGCCTGGACCGCAGCACCGTTACCGGAGGCCGAGAAGGTGACCGCCCCTGTGACACTGCCAGCGTCCACATCAGACTGTGTCAGTGTCTGAGTGGCCGAGCACGTCATGGTGTCGCCCACGGCGAGGTCGGTGGCCCCGCACGTGACCGCGCCGCCGGTATGGGAGACGACGGTGATGTCGGTCAGCGGGTAGGCGCCGGTGTTGCCGACGGTCCAGGTCCACGTGATGGTGTCGCCGGCGCGCGGGTCGGTGCCGCCACCGGAGGAGGTGGTGCTCACGTCCATGCCGGCGGAACCGGTGGAGGTGGTGGCGACGGTGACGGTGACGGTGGATTCCACGAACAGTCCGGAGGCCGGGTCGGTGATGCGGTAGGTGAACGTGTCGCTGCCGGTCCAGTCGGGCGACGGGGTGTAGCGGAAGCCGCCGATGCCGTCCCAGTCGACGTCGCCGTGCTCGGGGGCCGCGATGATGGTGATGACGCAGCCGTCGCAGGTGCCTGGGGCGAGTACCTGGACCGTACCGGGCTGGTTCTCGATCGTGGTGAGGTTTGTCAACGCAGGAGTTGCCAGGATCCGCACCGTGGAGGAGACGGCATGCGAGCCGGCCTCGGCGGTGTAGGCGAAGATCGCGAGGCCGGCGAAGTCGGCCGGCGGCGTCCAGGTGACGGTGCTGGCGTCGAAGGTGGCGGTGCCGAAGTTGGGGCTGGTGACGGCCGTGATCGCGCAGCCGACGCAGTCGTCGTTGCTGAGCACGTTCAGGCCGACGACCGGCGCGCCGAACGCGGCGGTGGCCGCATCCGGCCGGGCATCGCTGAACTCCACGGTCAGCACAGCCGACGCGGTCAGCCCGGTGACCGGATCAGTGGCGGTGTAGGCGATGGTGGCGGTGCCGCTCCACCCGGCTACCGGGACGATCCTTATGCCGCCAGCGACGACCTGGGCGGTGACGGCGCCGGAGGTGGCGCCGAGGATCAGCGCGCACGCGGTGCAGGCGTCGTTGGCGAGCACGTTCACGTCGATCGTCGTGCCGACGGAGGTGATCTCGTTGTCATCGAGGGCGACCGGGGCGACGGTCACAGTGACGGTGGTCGACGCGTATGCGCCGGTGACCGGGTCGGTGGTGGTATAGGTGAACGTGTCGATGCCGCTGAAGCCCGGTGCCGCCTGGTAGATCACCCGACCATGGACGTCGGTCGTCGCGGCTCCGTTGGCTGGGTCCCGTGCCAGGCTGACCTGGCATCCGGGGCAGGTGTCGTTGTCCAGCACGGCGATCGTGGCGGGTGTGCCGCTCGGCGTGCTGGCGGTGTCGGCGACCAGAACGGGGGCGGGGACGACGTGCACGGTCACCGTGCCGGTGAGGGTGCTGCCGGCGCTGTCGACGGCGGTGTAGGAGAAGGTCGCGTCGCCGGTGCCGGAGGGGCTGAACCTCACGACGTTGCCGTCGCGGGTGACCGAGCCGGACGTCGGTGTGCCAAGGCCGGTGAGCGTGCAGTTGGCGCACAGGTCGTTCGCCAGCGGCATCAGCTCCACCGGCGTCGCGTCCACTGTGGTGACCGCGTCGTCGACCGCCAGTGGTGTGACGGTGACGGTCGCGGTGGCAGATGAGGTATTGCCGGTCTGGGAGATCGTGTAGGTGAAGCTCACCTCGCCGCTGAATGTCGCCGGCGGTGTGTACCGCACTGTGCTGGCGTCGATCGTTGCGGTCCCGGCGGCTGGAGCCGCCACGGACTGCAGAACGCAGGTGGTGCAGGGATCGTTGGCCTGGACCGGGATGGTCACCGGCGCTGCGGGAGCCGTGGTGGCGATGTCGTCGCGTGCGCCGTGGACAGTGATCCGCACGGTCGCGGTGTCGCTGACCGATCCGGACACCGAACTGGTGACGCGGTAGGTGAAGGAGGCCGTGCCGATCGTGGTGGCGGGTGTGTAGGTGTAGGTGCCGTCGGCGTTGAACGTGACCGAGCCGGTCGTGGGGTCGGTGAGCTTGGTCCGGGTGCACGTGGCCGGGCATTGGTCGTTGGTGGACACATCTCCATCAACGGTGGATCCGATGAGGACGGACGCGGAGTCGTCGACGGCGTCCGGGCCGACCGTCACGGTGACCGCGCCGGAGACGACCAGCCCGCTGACCGGATCTTCGACCAGATAGGTAAAGCTGTCGTTGCCGGCGTAGCCGGCGGCGGGGCGATAGGTGGTGGCGCCGGTCGACCTGTCCACCGCCGCCGCTCCGTGCGCCGGGGGGGTGCCCAGGACGTATACGCAGCCGCCGCACAAACCACCCGTGGGAAGCGACACCGTCGCGGCCTGGCCGTAGCTGGTTTGCAGAGTGTTCGCGGGCGGCGCCACCAGGACTGTCACCGGCGTGAACACTCCGCCGCTGCTGCCGGTAGCGCCGTAGGCGAAGTTGTCCAGGCCCCACCGGCCGCCGGTCGGGGTGTAGATGGCGGTGGTTGTGGTGTAGGCGACGGTGCCACGGGTGGGGGCGGTGCCGACCTGAGGCTTGCAGCCCCCGGTACAGCCGGGGTCGTTGGCGAGCACCGGCACCGTGACGGCCGTGTTGTATGGCGTGGTGGCGAAGTCCGGGGCGAGGTCCGCCAGGTCGATGGTCACCTGCGCGTCGCTCGTCCGCCCCGCGGCGTCGGTCGCCCGGTAGGTGAACGTGACGGTGCCCTTGGCGTTGTTCACCGGTACGTAGGTGAAGGTCCCGTTGCTCGCCATCGTCACCGTCCCGCTGGGTGAGCCGCCCAGGATCGGTCCGCTGACCAGAGTGGTGTTCACGGTGCAGCCGGTGCAATCGTCGTTGGCGAGCACACTGGACGCGGACAGCGTTGTGCTCACGCCGGTTTGGTAGCGGTCCGGCGTCGCCCGTGGTGCCACCGCGACGGTGACCGTCGCCGACCCGGTGGAGTAGCCGTCGGTGGCGGTGTAGGTGAAGGTCGCGTTCCCCGAGGCTCCTGCGGCCGGGGTGTAGACGATCGTGCCGTCGTCGCTCAATACCGCGGTACCGCTGCTCGGAACACCCACGCCGGTGATCCGCAGCGGCAAGGTGGACGGCGCGGTGTCGTTGCTCAGCACACCGACTGCCACCGGCGATCCAGCCGCGGTGTTCGCGCTGTCGTTGACCAGGCCGAGGGCCGACGTGCTCAGTACGGTCACCGACGCTGTGGCCGGTGTCTGATCGGTAAGGTTGGCGGTGTCGTCGAGTACCGCGCCGGCGTGCGCCACCACCGAGTTGACCCGCGTTCCCGCGGTACTGCCCAGCAGCAGGGAGTAGGACAGGACGAGCGTGCCCGCCGCCGGCACCGTCAATGGCCCCGGTATCGCGATCGTTCTGCCGCTGACGTCCGGATCGGCGGCGCCCCGGCCGTCGAGCCTCAGGCTGCCGGGCACGTAACCGGCGTCGGTGGGCATGGTCTCCTCGACCCAGTCCACGGTGACGCTGGTGTCGCCGGCGTTGGTGAGGGTGACGTCGTACGACGCGGTTCCCCCGCCGCTGGGCAGCACCCCTGCCACTGGTGAGGTCAGCTTCTTGGCCATCGTCACCGGGGCCGTGGACGATACCGGCGGCAGCGCCCCCAGCGCGGTCCCACCGGCATCGGTGTGCTTCACCTGGGTGCCGCTGGCGATGTACTGGATCGGTTTCACCTCGGCGGGGGTGTCGGTCGGTCCGATCGCGCGGAACACGTACCGGGCCGTGTACAGGCGGTTGCCGCCGCTGGCTCCAGACAGGTACAGCCGGTCCACATAGGTCACCGGCGCAGCCACGCCGTCCGGGGAGAGCTGTATCTCCGTGCGTTCCAGCCGCCACGCGGAAGCCGGGAACTCGCTCAACGCGTTCGGAGTGTAGGACAGCACTCCGGCGTCGACCGCCGGTCCCGCCCCCAGGGTTCCGGTGGCACCGGTCACCGTGACCGTCACCGCGTCACCAAGGGTCGCGGGCGTGGTTGCCGGGGACGTGGCCACACCGGTGACCTTGTTGGCCAGCGCCTTGATCGTGTCGGGCACGTCCGCGTAGGTGAAGGTACGCGAACACAAGACGGTGCCGAATTCCGGCGGACCATCGTAGACGGTGACGTTATGGGTCTGTGGTGTGGTGGCCGCTCGTGCCGCGGTCAACAGGAAGTACCGCGTCGCGCCGCCGCCACCGGACAATGCCGGCAGCGGTACCGCCGCCGACTGGCCGGACGCCAGGCCCACCACACCACCGGTGAAGCCGTCGAGGCCCAGCCACAGATGACCACGGGCGGACCCCCCGGCGTTGACCCGGTACCCGGCATATCCGGACAACAGCTTCGGGGTGATGGTGGAGTCGACATAGAAGTGGGGATCCTGCAACGCGACCACCGATGGCGTGCCTGAGTCTCCACACAGCACACTTGTGGACCCCAGGGCACGCCCAGGAGCGAGGGTGACCACGCTCAGCAGTACCAACACTGCCGCCATGGAACTGGCGAGGACACGGCGCGGTGTACGGGCCGCCGGAGCCCTCCAGATGTCGACCACAGGCGGACCTTAACAGAAGATCGAGTCTACAATGGACTGATGCGGATGGACCTCCGGTCGGCCAAACCACTTCGGCGAGGCAGCATCGGCTTGATGACCGCCCACCGCTCGTCGGTCAGGTCCGAGGTATAGCCTCACTCACGCTCCACATGCAACTCATCAATCCACCGATCCGTGCAGCGAGCAGATCGTGTTCACTGGGACCGAGCTCGGCCAGATCCAATATCGATCTTCTGATTAGCACCGCACCATGGTCGACATTTCACGCCTCCCGACGACTCCAGTGAGGATAGGAGAGGCTCCCGACAACCGCCACTTTTCGCCCTGGGCGGTCTCGGTCGCGTGCTACAGACGCACACCGGACGCGCCGATGCTCCACTGCGACGGCGCGTGGTGCTCTTCTTCGCGGTGTCTCGCCAGGTCGCGCTGAGCCGTGCCCCCCGGGAATCGCCCAGCTGGGCTTGATCAACTCCCGTGACACGGCCGCCCCGCGCTGCCCCAACGGCCATACCGTCCCGGGCCGCCCGTGTCGCTACGGGTGTGCGGCGGCACGTCACCCAGATGGTGGGCGCCGCCCGCACGACAGCGTCCACTTTGCAGGAGCACGCGCGGCGCCGGACCGCCTCGCCCGGACCGCGCCCACTCGGCCAACTCCGACACGATCCGCTCCTCGGTATCGCCACCGGCCCAACCACTGACGCGCGGGAGCAGTAAGACGGCGGATGCCCTCACACGCGTAGCAAATGCGCTTGGCAGCAGCAGGGCAAAGCGCCACACACGAGAAAACTCCGCATTCCGTTCACAGTTGGTACGCTCAATGACGGAACAAAGGTAAGAACTGTCGCCGTCAGCACGGGAAAACGAGGGATACATGGCCGCCCTTGGCACGATGGCTGGGGAGGTGTAGCCATGGATGAGTTCATACAGGCCGCCCTGCGCGCCTATGGAGACCTGAGAAACCCGGATTACAGCTTCCAATCGGAGGCTTTGCAACGCCAGCCCTGGCGCGAACTCATGGTCAAGTTGTGCGAGCGATTCACATTGGAGAACTGGGCTGATCTCGACGATGACGTTAGTCTGTCATATGTCATTAAGTCTAACAATAACAATAACGAGGCGTGGAACACATGGCCTTCTTTCGTTGCACCTTTGGTTTCCTGAGTAGAGCCGACAACCCTCATGTGCGAATGTCCCGAGACGACGTCGTGGCACCTTGCGTGGTCAGATCACCCACAGAGGCTGAACTCGTCGACTTGCTCGTTTCGGCAGGGGTGCGCTTGCTCACCGCGGACGAACTGGAGTACAGCGTCGATTTCAAACAACGCCACGAGCCCGGCCCGGCCCCACTCTTCACAGTTCTTTCAGTGAAGAGTGGGGCCGTAGCGCATTGAAAAATGACAATTTGATGGAACGCACTATCAGCCGGCCGCTCAGGCCGCGCGCGGCACTGACGGATCAGCCGTTCCTGTTGCCGTGGTGACGGACCGGGGGTCAGTGCCGAACCAGGAGGTCGTCAACCTCAGCGTCGGCAATACGCACACGTTCCAAGTTGCCACCGACGGACTCGACCCGACAGTCCACAACTGCTCAGCCGCAGCTCCGCAATACTTTTCGGCTCGGCAGACCAATGTCATCAAGCAGGCAAAGAACAATGTAACCATTTCTCGCAAGCAGGCACACGGTTGTACAACAACATGCTTCGCGCCAATGCGGAGAACCCAGGCTGGCGCCAAATCACCGGACACCTATCGCCGATGGTCATCCCAATCCCATTCGGTCCTGTATGTGGTCGAATCGGCCGCATATCAAGATCCACGGGCACACATCGCTGGCGGCGGAGATAGAAGGGGCGTGACGTCATGGTTAGCCAGGGGCGTGAATGTTACTGGTTCCAGTGGTCGCCGAGACTACGCGAGTGGGTGGACATCCTGCGGCAGGCGCCCGCCACGGTCGCCTACCTGGGCCTGATGACGTGGGGCCGGACTCGGGGCGGTCGCGAACCACGGCGACTACCCAGTTCTGACCGGCATTGCCGACAGCCTGGTCCAGACCTCAGTCGTTCGCCGATGGCCGGGTGGCCGAGTAAGCGATGACCGCAGAAGATTCGTGTACACATTCAAACCGTCGGTCGTCGAGGCGTTTGGCAATTACCCGGAGCCGTTCAGGAATGATGAGTCGCAACGGATCTACGACCCGCATCTTCTGCGCAATGACGGCACTTTGTGGCCGGGATCGGTCTCCGGCGACCAGGAGTACTGGCTCGAGTTGACCCAGGAAGAGCGTCGCCAGATTAGTGACGCAGGTGGGATCCTGGCATCAATTTTGTCACCGGAAGGTCATCCGGACTACTTGGCGTCGGCAGGTGTCTATCCGGGAGCAAACTGGCTTGATCCCGAAATAACGCTGGAGACGTGACCGGGCTCTACACTTGAAGTGACAATCAGAATTACACGGGTCGCAAGCGGCAACGTTCACGAGCCATCCGGAGTCCTAGACACTCCCATTTCGACAAGCGAGTCCCGTTGGGAAGGTGAAGGCGCAGACGGATCTGCCGGGTGCGGACGTCGCTGGGGCGCGCAGCGAGTGGACCAGGTGTTGAGTCGGTCGAGGCCGACAAATCCGCGTCTCCTACTACCCGCGGAAGATGTTGACCTGCCTGCGGGAGCGGTTGACCTTGGTTCGTCCGGGTGACTTCGCGAGTGAGCGGTGGCCCCGCTTGGGAACGAGTTTGGCCCCACCGGTGCGGTCCGGCGCCGAACCGGAGGGCGTCGAGGAAGGCGTTGGGCGTGTGGTCGGCCCGGACCGCACCCGCCGACGACACCGGGATCTGGGCTACTTGTGGGTCAGATACCTCCGTCGATCCCCCCGCCGGGGCCGTCGGCGTAGCGGGACAGCAGGCCGGGGAGCTTGGGCTGGTCAGCCGGCGGCAGCGGGGCGCTGACCGGGTCCGACTCGTCCCGGATCCGGCGCATCTGCCCGCGTAGTGCGCGCCGTTCGGCCAGGCTGCCACCGCGTAGGTAGAGCCAGACCCCCAGTGCGAGCGCGATCCCCAGTACCCCCAGTACCACCCAGATTGTCATGTCGCCAGTATCGCCGAACTCCGGCCGCGTTGACGCCGGTTTTTCCCTTCCGGGCCGGCGGGTGCTCTAGGATGATGAGTCATCACTCATGTTGTCCACAGCTGGAGCCTGCCGTGTCCGAGCCGCCCCTGCGCGCCGACGCTCGCCGCAACCGCGCACGCATCCTGGCTGCCGCGACCGCGGTCTTCAACGAACACGGCAGCTCCGCATCGACCGAAGAAGTCGCGCGCCGAGCCGGCGTCGCCATCGGCACCGTCTTCCGGCACTTCCCCACAAAAAACGACCTGCTCGCCGCGATCATGAAAGATCTGCGGAGCCGGCTCACCGCAGAGGCCGAGGCACTCGCGGCGAAGGACGAGCCGACCGCCCTGTTCACATTCTTCGCCGACATCGTCGAACACGCGGCCACCAACCGCACGGTGATTCACCTCCTCGCCGCTCCCGGGGCCAACCTGGGCGTCGACCGCCAACTCGCCGCACTCGGCGAAGCGCTCGACGCCCTGCTGACGCGAGCCCGACAAGCTCACACCGTCCACAGCGGAGTGCAACTCGACGAAGTCGTCGCACTGCTCACCGCCGCCTGCCAAGGTGCGCTAGCCGCCGGATGGACACCCGATCTCCGCCGCCGCACCGTCACCCGCCTCCTCGACGGCCTGCGTGCCTGAACGCGCCCTGACGATCACGACAACAAACTCGGAACACGGCATAGTCCGAAACCTGCTAAGCCTCGGCAACAAGGCACTCCCGAAAGGCAAGCCCCCATGGACTCTCCACGGTTCACCGCCGAGCCGTTGTCGAACGATACGGTCGAGCGCGACGTCACCGTTGGCGAGGTCAGCGGACTCCGGTCGCCGGCCTCCGGCGCCGATCGCGCGCCCCTCCTGTTCGACGTGATCATTATCGGGTGCGGGCCGACTGGCGCGATGCTGGCCGCCGAACTGCGGCTGCACGATGTGCGGGTACTCGTTCTGGAGAAGGAAACCGAGCCGGTGTCGTTCGTCCGCATCGTCAGTCTGCATATTCGCACTCTCGAGCTCATGGCCATGCGCGGACTGCTGGATCGCATTCTCGAACACGGAAGGCGGCGTCCAGTCGGTGGCATCTTCGCCGCCATCCCCAAACCGGCGCCGGAGGGCCTGGATTCCGCGCACGCCTATCTGCTGGGCATCCCGCAGCCGGTCATCGTTGACCTCCTCGAAGAACATGCGACCGAACTGGGCGCGCAGGTCCGGCGCGGTTGTGCGGTTGCCGGTTTCGCGCAGGACGACGAGGGGGTGACCGTCGAACTGGCCGACGGTGAACAGCTGCGGTCGCGCTATCTCGTCGGTTGTGACGGCGGGCGCAGTACGGTGCGCATCCTGCTCGGCGTCGGCTTCCCCGGCGAGCCCGCGCGGACCGAGACGCTGATGGGCGAGATGGAAGTGGGTGTGCCGCAGGAGGAGATCGCCGCCATGGTGACCGAAATCCAGAAGACCCATCAGCGATTCTGGCTCCGGCCCGCAGGCGTTGGGGTCTACAGCGTCGTCGTGCCCGCCGCGGGAGTGACGGACCGCGCGGAGCCGCCCACCCTCGAGGATTTCACCCAACAGCTGCGCAGCATCGCCGGAACCGATTTTGGCGTGCACTCCCCACGCTGGTTGTCCCGCTTCGGCGACGCCACCCGGCTGGCAGAACGGTATCGGGTCGGGCGGGTGCTGCTGGCCGGCGACGCGGCACACATCCACCCACCCACCGGCGGACAGGGCCTCAACCTGGGCGTTCAGGACGCAGTCAACCTCGGCTGGAAACTGGCCGCACAGATCGGGGGCTGGGCACCGGACACACTGCTGGACACCTACCAGACCGAACGTCATCCGGTCGCCGAAGACGTGCTGGACAACACCCGCGCCCAGATGGAACTGCACTCCACCGAACCGGGCCCGCAGGCCGTACGCAGGCTGCTCACCGAACTGATGGACTTCAACGAGGTGAACCGCCATCTGATCGAGAAGATCACCGCGATCGGCATCCGCTACGACTTCGGCGAAGGCCCCGACCTGCTCGGCCGCCGCCTGCCCGACATCAGCCTGAAACAGGGCCACCTCTACGGCCTGCTGCATCGCGGCCGCGGCCTGCTGCTCGACCGCACCGAACGCCTGACCGTCAACGGCTGGTCAGACCGGGTCGACCACCTCGCCGATCCCACCGCGGCACTCGATGTCCCGTGCCTCCTGCTCCGCCCCGACGGCCACATCGCCTGGATCGGCAACGATCAACAAGACCTCGACCACCACCTCTCCCGGTGGTTCGGCAATCCCACCAACTGACGTCACCTGAGGAACCGAAAATGTCCATGAGGCGGATCGAACGACCACGGCGACTTGTAGTGCGCTGCCATGCCAATGAGCACACGTTTCAACCCGTTTCCTCTCACCGTCACCGCCCCGCCACCAGCCAACCGACCGGACCGTAGCCACGACTGGGCATTCACCATGGCAGGCTCCGGGCCGGTGCTGGAGGATGCGGTGGTGCCGAACTCGACGCCCGCCTGGGTGGTGGCCGGTCCGCCGGGAGCCGGCAAGTCCACAGTGGCCGGACAGCTCCTGGCGCGGTTGACTCCCCCACCCGCACTGCTGGACAAGGACACGATGTACGGCGGTGTCGCCTCGACCATCCTGGCCGCCGCCGGCCGGCCGCACGGCGAGCGCGAGGGACCCTGGTACGACGAACACGTCAAGGTCCACGAGTATGCCGGGATGGCCGCGGTCGCGGCGGAGATCCGCGGGCACGGCTGCCCGGTGATGCTGTGCGCGCCGTTCACCTCTCAGATCCACGATCGGGCGCGGTGGGCGAAGTTCGCCGCGGAACTGGGTGACGGTGAGGTCCGGCTGGTCTGGGTCCGCTCCGATGCCGCCACGCTGCACGCCCGGCTGCGGCGCCGCGGCCTGGCTCGAGACGGCGAGAAACTGCGCCGCTTCACCGAGTTCGTCAGCGCGATCCAGCCGGACACCCCACCCGCCGTGCCCCATGTCGAGATCGACAATCGCAGCGGCGCACCCGAACCGCTCGAATCGCAGATCCTGCGATGTCTTGCCGCCCGGCCCGATCACTGATCATATTCACCGACTCCTCGAATCAGACGCTTCGACCGCCTGAGCTCGCCCCGCTGACCGGGGACACGCCATTGGTACACGTGGCAATCGCGAATTCCTCAGGTTGGCATTTCTGCGACGGGCCACCGTGGCGATCACAGGGTTGCGGGGGTGGTGGGGCTTTACCGGAACACCATCCAGATGGCGCCGCCCAGTGCGGTGGCGGCGATTCCGGCACGGAGGACGGGTTCCGGGAGGTGGCCGGCGAGTTTGGTGCCGAGCCAGCCGCCGGCGATTCCGGGGAGGGCGAGGAGAGCGGCGGCGTGCCAGTCGACCAAGCCGGTGGTGGCGAAGGCCGCGGCGACGAGCAGGGCCATGCCGAGGAGCACGACGTTGCGGGTGTGCATCAGGCTGGCCAGGGATCCGGCCGGCCAACGGCTGGCCAGGCCTAAGACGACGAGGACGAGGGTGCCACAGCCAACGCCGATCAGCCCGGCGTAGAGGCCGCACGCGAGCATGGCGACCGCCGAGGCGCGCGGGCGCAGCACGGGATGGCTGCGGTCGACCCGGCGTTTCACCCCGCCCTGCACGACGACCAGCACGACGGCCGACACCAGCACGAAAGGCGCGACGGTGACGAAGGTTGCCGGTGGGGTGAGAGCGAGGACTGCCACGCCGGCGACGGTGCCCGCGCATCCAGCGACCAGCAGCGGTGCCGCCGGGCGGTGCTGGCCGGCGTGCCGCGCTGCGGTGAGGAAGGACATCGGGGTGACCAGTTGAGAGGTGGCGTGGGCAGTCAGTGGCGGTGTCCCGATCGCGGTCATGGCCAGAAACGACACGATGGCGCCGCCACCGGATGCGGTGTTGAGGATGCCGGTCACGAACGCGGCCACCACCAGCGCCGCGCCGGTCACGACGACCGCCGTTGCGCGCTGTGCACCTGGCAGGTAGGCACGCCCGACGCGACCGCGCCGGGATGGAGATCCGTGACGTCGGGCATGGCTGCACTCCCCCGTGCCGAGTGGTCCTCGTGGCAGGGATCACTGCCCGCTGAAGGGCCAGCGTGGCTGATCCAGACTTATCGATCTACTGTTCGAATCCGGTGCGCCCGACAGAATGCCCGATTGGCCAGCAACTGTCCAGCCAACCTGATCGACAGATCCAGTCCGCCGATCGCCGATGGGTGCTCCTGGACGGAAAGCGAGCCGGCTAGCAAGATCAACAGTCAACCGGCTCGGCCGGGACCGTGGCGGTGTACTGCTCGGAACAGGTCGCCGAGGTCACCGTCCGGCTGTGCCATCTGGTAGGCGGCGTTGTTACCGGCACATCGATGCGATCGAACTCCTCGACCGCCCGCTCGATCACCCGCTGGCACTGGACCTCGTCGCGGACGTCGCCGGGCACCGCTCACGAGTGCAACACCGTCGCCGATGGCGGCGCGCGATCGAACAACGGAGCCGGACGCACAGTGCGCCCGGCTCCGTTGCCCCGTTGTTGCTGCCGTAGGTGTATAGAAGCTCTGCGCCGTGGCGGTCAGCCCGGTAATGGTGACTCCGGTGTTCGCCCACACCCGCCTAGCTGGATATCTTCACCGCTGCCTTCTCTCTCATGGGTCGTTCTCGACACTTGATTGTGACGATGCCGAAACGTTGTCAGGCTTCGCCGATTTTCCCGGGCACTGTTGCCATTCCTACCTGTACGCGATAGGGAAGATAAACTGTGTAGAGAACTGCCGCCGAGTCGCTGGCCGAGGTGTCCGCAGCGAGGCTGAGTCGATAATGGAACGTGAGTGTCGTGCCTGCTTTCAGGGCGAAGGTCGCGACGGTCGCGGCGAAGGGATCTTCGTATTTCTCAGGCATCTTGACGTTCTGCCAGATATTGCTTCCCGGGTCGCGCCGCCGCGCCGAGCCCAATCCCTGTTGTTGCTGCGGTCGGGCAGCGCCGGGTGTCGGCTTACTCGACATAGTCCACGGGCACCCGTTCGAACCCAGGCAGGTCCGTGGGAATTACCAGCTCGCCGATCGGCGCGGAGGCGACCAGGGTATTGAGCAGCGTGGTGAGCATGCGGGTGAGTGCCTCCTTCTCCTCCAGGTTCTTCTTCGCCAGAAATGCCGCCTTCGTCGCCATTCCGCCGATGGAATCGGCGGTAGCCTTGCCGAAACCGAATGTCAAGACATGCGGGCGGCGCGACCAGCTCCGGTCCACCAGCGCGGAGAAGCGCGCGGCCCAGGTGTCCGCGTCGGTCGGCTGGCCGTCGGTGAGCAGGAACACGGCGGGTCGCAGGACCGCCATATTCTGCGCCTTGAGGGCGGGCACGTCGACGTCGATGCGTTGGCGGACCAGGTCGAACGCCACACCGAAGTTGGTCAGTCCGCCGCAGCTGAGGGCCGGCACCGATTGGACCTGCTCGATATCGGTCATCTCCATCACCAGGTGCGGCCTCGTGTTGAAGCTGATAATCGAAACGTGCGCGAACTCGGCGACCCGGGGGCTGCTGACGAGCGACAGGTACACGTGATCGAGCGTGTCATTCAATAGTTGCTCGTGTGACTTCATCGTCCCCGATGTGTCCAGTAGCAGATATGTCGGCAAGCATTTTGTCTTTCCGGAATAGGCGCCGTTGGTCGTCATGATCCATCCTTATCTTGATGCGTTTTCCGGAACCGATCAGCTGATCAGAACGAAAAGAACGACAAGCAGTGCCACGAGGACCAGCACCCACACGACGGCCGCCGCGCTGGGACCGCCGGTCTCGGCGGGTGCGCGGGATGCCGGGGGCCGTGCTCGCGGCGGCGGGGTGTACGGGCGGGTCGGGGCGGGCGGCCGGAGCGGCGCCGTCGTCGGAGGCCGGCGGGTCGCGGTCACCGGCTGCGCGGGTAGCGGACGCCAGCCGACCACACCGCTGACTGGCCGGGCCGGGGCGGTCGGCGCCGCGCCGCTTCCGCGGTGCCGCATCGCGGCCAGCATCTTCCCCACCGCCGGCCGCTGTTCCCGGGTCGGCGCCTTGACGGCGGCGTACACCGTGGTGAATACCTGACCGGCGTGGTGCACGGCGGCCAACTTCCGCAACATGGCCAACGCGGCGTCGATGTCCCGCACTCCGGTCAGACATCTGGCGAGCAGCAGCGCGACCCCGAACCGGTCGGTGAGGTTGTCCGTCACCCCGGCGGGGTTCGGCAGGTCGTCCGTCCAGTTCTGGGTGGCCACCGCCGTTCTGGACCGGAAGCCGCAGCCGTCCAGGTCGATCACGTAGGCGGAACTGTCCGTGGCGCACCAGAAGGCGTTCGCATAGGACCAGTCGCCGTAGACCACCTCATGGCGCTCGAGGAAGTCGGCGACGGCGACGATGTCCTCGCAGATCCGCAGCCGCTCCCCGAACGTGGGCACCGCGATTCCCCGGCGGCGGCACTTGTCCTCGGCCGAGGCCAGCCAGTCGACCTCAAGCGGGATCTGCTTGGTGGTCGAGTTGATCCGCAGCGTCGTCAGGTACTTGTCCGGGGCACGGGGAATGAGCACGCCGTGTGCGGGACGCGGCCCATCGGTGACTCGGCTCAGCGGCCAGCAACTGTTCGCCAGCAGCCGGGTCCGGTCCACGGCCGGGGCCGTGGTGGCCAGCGAGATCAGCCAGTCCAGCCTGGACGCGTTGGCGGCGGTGGACAAGTGGTCCTTGTAGACCTTCAGCAACAGGTCCGGACAGTGGATCAACGGGTAGATCCCCCGGCTCTCGCCGTTCTCCTGCGCGATCGGCTCGTCGAGCTTGCCGAGGTCGACGAGGTCCGCCACCGGACCGAAGGAACATCCGCTCACGACCGGCACCACACCGTCACCGCCGTGCGGTCGTCGAGCTGCCCGGAGGCGTGATAGCCGACGTCGAGCAGAAAGGACTCCAGGGGCACCGGTGCCCGCCACCGGTCGGCGAACCACGCGTCGGCTCCGGCAACGTCGGTGAACGCGTCCCCGACGCCGTCGGTGACGACCGTGATGGTTGCGTCGGCCGGCAGCATCTGCCGGCAGATGCTGACCGCGTCCGGCTGGTGTGGCAGGAAGTGCCGTACCAGGTTGCGGTCCATGTCATCGGTCTTGCGGTCACCGGCGACCTGGGCCCAGCTCGTCCCAGCGTGGACCCAGGCGCTCACGTCGGCCAGCGAGGCGAACCAGGCGGCCCGGTTGCCGAACCTGCTTTCGGGGAACGCCGGCACGATCGCCACGATCAGCGCGCATCGGACGTCGTTCGTGGTCAGCTCGCTGTTCCGCGCGGCGGTCACCATTGCCGCAGCCGACCGGCGGAATGCGTTGTGCAGCATGTTTTCGTCCGGCGGGATGCCATGGTTGATGGCACCGCGCACGGTGTCCACGGCGCACCGGGAAGCGACCATCGCACCGAGGTCGGACCGCCGGCTGTCCGACATGCCGTCCGCGACCGCGACGATGAGATATCGGCCGGCCTTGTCGCGGCCCAGCCGGTAGGAGTCCTGGCGAGCGACCGCCGGGTCCTCGCACCGGTGGCCCGGCCCCACGATCGAGGCGGCGCGGACGTCCAAGTCCCCGAGCTGGGCCTGGTCGGCGGCAATCCCAGAGGCGGCCGGCTCCAGCGTGAGCCGCCACGGCATCGAGGCGGCCCTCGGCACCCGGCCGAACGTCGGCGGCCGCACGATCCGAGGGTCCACCGCATCCGCATCCGCATCCGGCGGCAGCACGTCCCGATGCTGCTGGGGAACAGCGGGGCCCGGCCGTGTTTCGGGTGGTGTCCCGGGTCCAAGGTGCCGGTCGGGCGGTTTCTCGGGTGACGTCTCCGATCGCCGCGGGTCGCGGACCGCCACGTTCGAACCACTGTGCGGCCTTTCGCTCGCGGGCTGGGCGCCGGGCAACGGTTTGCTCGAGTGATCGAACCGCGGGCCGACCGGCCGTGACCCGCGGCCGTGCTGCGTCTGCTCCTTCTGCCTCCTGCCGAAAAGGCCGCGCCGCTTGGGTCGTTCGTACCGTGAGGGCTGCCCCGGCGCTGCGGGCGGGAGGTGTTGCGGGGCGTGGTGGACCGGCGCATCCGGCTCGCGCACGTTGAACAGCGTCATGAGCTGCTGTGCGAGCTTGTTCAGCATGTGGCTCCAGTGCTAGTGGATGCGGTCGGGTCAGCCGGCGGGCCGGGGTGGCAGACGCCGCCATCCGGTGATTCCGGAGCCATCGGAGGCGACGACCGGCTGCTCGTCCGGCTCGGGCTCCTCGTTCTCGTAACCCGAGGAGTTCGCGGAACTTGCGGCGAGGGAGCCGGCCGGCGGCGGGATGCTCGAGCTCTGCACGATCCGAGGGCCACCGATCGTCCGTTGTGGACCCGTGCGGTAGGCGTTCGCCGCGCCGCCCAACAGCGAGGAGTTGAGATCGGCGACGTCGATGTCCTGGATCAGGTCACGGCGGAGCAACTCCATGATCAGGTTGTCCCGGCGCTGTTCGCCGGCCTGGAAGTCGGCCCTGATCATGTTGAGCAGATCGCCGGTCTGGTCGGGGTGCTGGCCGAGGTGGATGGCGATCGGGTCGTAGTTTCCCTGCAGCGCCTCCTGGATGGCGTCCCTGGAGCGCTGCCGGCGGACCAGTTCGCCGTCCTGCTCGATGCTGCGGAGCGCCTGCTCGTGATGCGCCTGGCCGATCTCCGCGCGACCCTTGATCACGGCGAGGACGCTGTTGCGGTTGGCGGCCACCGCCGCCTGCGCGGCGGTCCTGGCGGTGTCGTCGATGGTGAGCTGGGGCCGCACGGCGTGCATGGTGATGCCCTCGGGGAGGGTGATCGGTGAGTTGGCGAGCACCCGCCGGATCTCCTGTTCGGCGGCCGCACTCTCCTCGATCGGGTACTGACGGGTGATGTCGCGCATCCGGTCCACCAGGTGATCGGTGCACAGTGTGAGGCCGTCGCGAGTCCGGCGAACAACCACCGCCACCGGGTCGGTCACCCGCCAGTCGATGATGATGCTTGCCTGGAAGAAGAAGACGTCGCCACGGCCGGGCAGCGCGCAGTCGATGACGTCGTGGTGGTCGGAGACGTCGACCTCGAAGGCCAGCCGGTACGGAGTGAGCTTGCCGAACTGGCTGACCAGTTCGTAGCGGTTGTCGGCGGTCTTGCCGACCACGGCGATACCGGATGTGGTGATCTGCCGCGACCAGCTGAACCGCTGCACCGGGGTTTCGGACTTGATCAGGCTCATCGCGCGGAGGTCCTTTCGCGGAATGTGGTGCCGGTCGGGTGGATCCGGCCTGCGATGATCGGGGCATGAACGGAGTTCTCCTTGTCGGCCCAGCGTTTCGCCGCGCGGTGCAGCCGGGCCCGGGCCCGGTCGGCGGTTGACGCGGCGTTGAGCACCCGGACCAGCGCTTCGCGCCGCGCGGTGTCGGGCTCCGCGCCTTCCACCCACCGATCGAGGACCTCCAGCGCTCCTTCCGCGGTGTCGCCGCCGCACAGCGCCGCCGCCCACTGCTCGGCGATCACCTCGCGCCACTCGGGGCTGCTCTCGGCCAGCCGCAACAGAAACGGCCAGTGTTTGAGCCGGCCGGCCTTGCCGTGCGGCACCGCGCCATCGCCGGGAACCCACAGCAGGTCGGCGGCCATGGTCAGAAACGCGACGTTCCCGGTGAACCGGCGGAGTTTGTCGCGGCTCGCGGTCCACTGCTTCGCGGTCACCAGCGCGCGGTCGGACACGCCGGCCTTGCCGGCCTCGACCAGCTCCGTCAGGCTCGTGCAGACCGCAGCCGTCACGATGACGCTCTGGGACTCCGCCTGCTCGCCGAGGGTCTCGAACAACCGGGCCCGCTGGTCGAGTCCGACCGAGCTGCCGTAAGCCCGCACCGCGGTGGCGATCAGCTCCTCGTCGTCGCTCATGCACCAGTCGTGCACCAAGTTCTGGACGCTGTCCTTGAGCGCCGGAATGGAGTTCGCCGTGTCGAGCGCGATCGCGGCGGTCTCCCGCAGGACCGCGTTCGTGCTCGCGGCCCACGGCTCGATGACGGCGTGCTGGAGATGCTCGAAGGAAATCGAGGACAGCATCCCGGCGGCGACCCCGGCGCGGGTCCGCACCTCCTCCATCGGATGCTCGCCCAGCTCACGGAGCCAGCCGATGATCGCCTGGTGCGCCTCGCCGTACTCGTGCCACAGATGAAAAAGCAGCCGCTTCGGCCGGTCAGCGTCGTTGAACATCACGGTCGTGACCGGCAGGTCGCCCTGCGGGGTGCTGGTCACGGCGGTGACGAGCTTCGCGTCGTACTCCTTGAGCAGCACGCTTCGGCTCGTGCGGAACGGTTGCACCTGCTCGCGGGCGATGTCCTCGACGTCGCCGCGCACCGGCCTGGTCAGCCGGAACTCAATGGCCCGGCTCGCGTTGACCACGGTCTCGTAGGACAGTCCGTTGAGCACCGCCAATGCGATGACGAAACTGTGCCGGTCCAGCGTGCCGAGCCCCTCGAACCATTCGACGAACTCCTGCGCCGCCCTGGCCGCGAGCTGGCGCCGGACCTCTTCGACGATCTCCTTGACCGGGCGGGCTTCGCGATAGGCACGCACGAGCAGGGTCGCGAGCAGCACCGTCTTGCGCAGCCCGGCACCCGGTGGAAACTCCGCGCTGGTCAGCGCGGCCAGGTCCGGGTCGCCGAGCAACCGCTCGGCAGGGCCGGCGCCGAGATGATGCCTCAGGTGGGCGAGCAACACGTCAGGAAGCGCGGCGGAGTCCGCGAGCTCGGTGACGTATCTGGCGGAGGTGAGATGGCTGAGGCGGGTCTCGGCGGAGACCGCTACCACCAGCCTGGCGTTCTTGCTCGCCAGCTCGGCGAGCAACCTGTCTAGCGTGTGCCGGGTCAGCGAGGTGTTCGCCTGGTCCTGAGTGAGCCCGGTGAGCACGTAGCCGGCGTTGTCCTCGATGTCGGTCGGACTGAGCTGGTCGAGCCGCTTCGCCGGGCTGAGCCGGTAGAGCGGGAACGCGTTGAGCTCGCTCAACACCAGCGCAGCGCTGGTCAGCTTGCCCTGCCCGGTGCCGACCCGGACCACGGTGACCGACTGGCTGGCACAGAAGGACACCAGGCCGTCGAAACCCGCCGGCCGCACGTGGCAACCCGCTAGGCCGGTCAGATCGTCCGGGCTGATCTCGTAGGTGTCGTCGAACTCCACGGCGCCACCGGTGACGATGTTGAACATGTCGCGGGCGGCCATGTCACCCTGCACGGTGACGTTGCCGTCGAAGTCGACGGAGTTCGCGTCGGTGAAGCCGAGGTTCTGCCGACCGGCGTTGCGCTGCCGGCGTTTGGCCGCCGTGCTGCCCGGATTCGTCGCGGCGGCGGCGGTGGCGAGCCGGCGGGCGGCGTCGCCCTCGGACTCATCGGACTTCGCCGGCTGATCCTCGGGTTCGCCGGTGGGGGCGGCCGCGTCCTGGTCCGGCGCGTCGGATGGCCGGTTTGGCTCTGGCTGCAGCCCGGCCGCCGGACCAGCCGGGTTGGCGGGAGCCTGATCGCTCACGGTGCCTCCTCGCAGGCTTGGCGCCGGCGCAGTGCCCGTGGTTCGCTCGGGCGCCCGTTCACGGCCGGCCACGTTCGCCGGTCGGACCGATCCACTTGTGCTGATCCCGGCCGATGACGTCGCCCTTCACCCGCACCTTGCCGTGGAAGGTCACCGAGTTGCTGCCGGCGCCGGCCGGCAGTTCCCGGCTGGTCGCGACCGGCTCGCCCAGCTCCGGGATCTGCTCGGCGAGCGCTCCGGCCAACCGATCGACGTCGATCGCGTGGCTCCGAAAGCGAATCTCGATGTCCTGGCAGCCCGCCAGCTCGGCCAGAGCCGGCGGCAAGTCCGATATGGACAGCCGGGGTGTGCCGAGCCGAACCGGGATGACCTGCTTGCGCAGGCTCAGCGCGTGCAAGATCTCCCGGCGGACGTAGTCGGCGGGGTCGTCGAGCCGCCGCCTACCGTCCCCGTCTAGCCAGGCGCGGCCGATGATCGCCAGCAATGCCGTCGAGTGGGCGATGGCTTGGAATATCATCGGTTCCCAATGCGCGCCGAGCGGGATCGACTTCGACGACACGAAGACGGCGTCCGAGCCGAAGCGCTCGGAGAGGGCCTGGTCGAGCATGGCGACGCCGAACGGGTCGTCGTCGGAGCGGTAGTTCAGGAACACTTGGGTCACGCCGAGCACACCTCGCATCGTCGATCTTCGCCGTGATGGATCCGCGAACGCCGGTGGGCGCCACGGCAACAAACGGCAACGTAGTCATCCAATTGGTGCCTTGACAAGGCCGAAGGTAATTGAAGCGAGCGTTTCCTGTTTCCAATCACGCTGTCCCGATCTTGCCTACTTAACGTCCACTCCGGTACACACAGGACAGTTCCTGGACACCCGATCCGTCGACTCGAGCCAGGCCAGGGTGAGACCGGTCCTAGCTCTGCGATGGATTGGTTGTTACCACGGCCGGTCCAGCTTGGATCTAGGATTGGTCGATGCATCCACGCGAGCATCGATGACGAGCAATGGATGCGCAACAATTTCGGTCCGGGCCGAAACCGAGGAGAACCGGGATGACCCAACCATCCACATCCGCTGCTTTCGGCCCACGGCTGCGTGCGCTCCGCACGGCCAAGAGCCTGTCCCTCAGTGAGTTCGCTCGCCGGCTGTTCTACAGCAAGGGTCATGTGAGCCGCATCGAAACCGGAGCGCAGGCACCGTCTCTGGAATTCGCGCGCCGCTGCGACGCCGCGCTGGATACCGGCGGGGAGCTCGCCATGTTGGTGCCTTCCAGGTCGCCGGGAAACGTATTACCGGCTCTCGATGACAACGATGACGACGGAACGTGGATGGTGACTATGGGACCGGACGGCACGACTTCATTCGTGCAGGTTGGCCGCCGGGACCTGCTGCTCGGCGGAGCGGCGGTGCTGGCTGGACTCGGCATGGGAAGCCGCCCGGCGCGCCACCGGCAGGCGGTGACGATGCCGCGGAACCTGACCCAATATCACCAGGTTCTCGAGACGCTGCGAGAATTGGGGCAGGTTGCCGCCCCGCAGTCGGTGCTGCCCATGGTGGCCGGTCACGCGCACACCCTGCGAATGCTCGCCAAGGAGACCCGCGGCCGCGACGCTCTCGATGTGGCGATGTTGTCCGCCAGAACCGCGGAATTCGCCGGCTGGATGGCGCAGGAAGCCGGGGATGACGGGGCCGCCGCCTGGTGGGCCGGTCGAGCCGTGCAAGTCGCGGCGGCGGCGGGCGACCGGCATACCGCTGCGTACAGCCAGGTCCGGCGGGCACTAGTGACCATGTACCAGGGCGATGCCGAGGCCACCGTGGAGTTCGCGCGCCGCGCTCAAGCCGATCCCGGCACGCATCCCAGAATCCTCGGTCTCGCCGCGCAGCGCGAGGCACAGGGGCATGCCCTCGCCGGTGACCACACCGCGTGCCTGCGCGCACTCGACCGCGCCGCCCACTACCTGAGCGTCGCCGGCAACTCGCCGTCGCAGGGTCCGGTGATCGGCACCTCCCATGTGTCCGACCCGGTCTCGGTCGTCACCGGCTGGTGTCTGTACGACCTCGGCCGGCCACAGGAAGCGGCCGAGCTGCTCGATCGCGAGGTCCTCGGCATTCCGGCCACCGCGGTGCGGATGCGGACCCGCTTCGGAGTGCGTCAGGCGCTCGCCCACTCCGCGGCCGGTGATCTCGACCGCGCCTGCGACTTGGCCCAGTCCATGGTTCAGCAGGCCAGCACCCTCGGCTCCGCCACGATCCTGACCGACCTGGCACGCCTCGCCACCAGCCTGCGCCGATGGAACTCGCACACCGCCGTGCGGGCCCTCGAACCCGCGTTCGGCGAGGCCCTCTACCGTGGCGCCTACTAGCGGACGGACAACCGCGCCGGGCGGCTCTTGGCGTGAGACAACGGTCATAACGCGGGCGCCGATGTGGCGCGATCATTCGTACATGACGACAGCCACGAGGTACGCGGAGTTCGCCGCACGCGAGGCGCACGGCGTGTCACCCATTTACGAGCGCCTGGCCCTCGCAGTCTCCCGTGACGAGGAGGTGCTCGCCCTGCTCAGGATGCTCCCGCAGGACAAGCAGCAGCCGAACCTGTTGTTCGGCGTCGTCCGGTTGCTCGGTGGTCCGGTCGAGGACCCGACCGCGTTCCATCGTTACACAGTCGCGAACTGGCGGGCGATCGAGGCGCAGTTGCGCACCAGGGCCACGCAGACGAACGAGGCCGGGCGGTGCGCGGTACTGCTGCCGGTGCTCGCCGCGCTGCCACAGCCGTTGGCACTGTTGGAGGTCGGCGCGTCCGCCGGGCTGTGCCTCTACCCCGACCGATACACCTACCGCTACGGCGACCACGTGGTCGGCTCCGGTGGACCGGTCCTCGAGTGCGCGGCGACCGGTGTGGTGCCGCCGGCCGGCGTGCCCGATGTGGTGTGGCGTGCCGGCCTGGATCTGAACCCGCTCGACGTGACCGACCCAGCGGACGTTGCCTGGCTCGATGCTCTCATCTGGCCGGAGCACGAGCACCGCCGCACCCGGCTGCACGCCGCGGTGGCCATTGCCGCGGCCGAGCCGCCGCTGCTCGTGCGCGGCGACCTGGTCGACGACCTGCCGGCGTTGGCCGCTCGCGCGCCGGCCGGCGCGACACTGGTGGTGTTCCACACTTCCGTGCTGTACCAGGTGTCCGCGCCACGGCGAGCAGAGTTCGTCGACGCGGTGCGCGGGCTGCCCGGGCACTGGATCGCCAACGAGGTACCGGGCGTGCTGCCGTACGACGTGCCGCTCACGCCCCCGGGCGGCCAGGCGCTGCACAATCTGCTCGCACTGGACGGCACGCCGCTCGCCTGGACCCGCCCGCACGGACAGGCGATCAGCCGTTTCGTCGACGGGGCCGTGCGGCGGACGGCTGATTCTTGACATTCGAGGGAGGTCGCTGGACCCTCGGGGAGGGTGAGTCGAACATTGTTCGGTACTTCGACCGGTGATTCGAGGCAGCGACCGTGCGACTTCACGCGAACGACGAGTCCTCCCCGTGCCGATCTGGTGCGACGCTCCACTCGCATCCTGGCCGGCGCGCCGCCGGCGGCACCAGGCGCGTCTGGCACCGGCGCCTCGCCGCCGCCTGCGTGTCCGTGTTGCTTGCGGCGGGACTCGCCGGCACCGGGGCGAGCCCCGCCCCGGCGGCCACGCACACGATCACTTGGGACAAGTACTCGTTGATGATCGACGGGACCAGGACGTTCGTCTGGTCCGGCGAGTTCCATGCGTTTCGGCTGCCGAGCCCGGACCTGTGGCGCGACGTGCTACAGAAGCTGAAGGCCAACGGCTACAACGCGGTGTCGATGTACTTCGACTGGGGCTATCACTCCCCCGCGCCCGGCGTCTACGACTTCACCGGGGTCCGCGACATGGACCGGGCGCTCACCATCGCGCAAGAAGTGGGTCTATATGTCATTGCCCGGCCCGGGCCGTACATCAACGCCGAGACCGACGGTGGCGGCTTTCCCGCCTGGCTAGCGACCCAAGCCGGGCGGGCTCGCTCCGACGCCCCGGACTACCTGGCCGCGACCGACGAGTGGCAGTCCCACATCGATCCGATCATCGCGCGCCATCAGCTCACCGGCGGCACCGGCACGGTGATTCTCTACGAGATCGAGAACGAGCTCGCGGCCACCGGCACCGCGCAACTGAACTATCTGCGACACCTGCACGACAAGGCGCGGGCGGACGGCATCACCGTGCCGATCTTCCACAACGACAAGGGGCGCAACGGATTCTGGGTACCGCCGGGAGCCGGGGTACCGGGCACCGTGCCCGGTCCGGTCGACCTGTACGCCTTCGACGGCTACCCGGGCGGCACCTGCCGCTCCGACAACACCCCCGGCAACCCCAACACGGCTCCGGACTGGGGGATTCAGGGCCCCGGCGGCGCGACCGGCGGCGCGTCGGCCTCGCCGGACACGCCCGGCTTCGCCGCCGAGTTCGGCGGCGGCTGGTTCGACTTCTGGGGTAGCCCCGGCTCCTACCCGTGCATGGCCGGACGGGAGGGCCCCGGCTACGAACGGGTCTTCTACGGCACCAACATCGCCAACCGGCTCACGATTCAGAACTTCTACATGACCTTCGGCGGTACCTCGTGGGGCTGGCTGCCGGCACCCGTGGTGTACACCTCCTACGACTACGGCGCAGCTCTCGACGAGGCCCGACAGCCGCGGCCGAAGCTCGCCGCCATGAAGGAGCTGGGCCTGTTCCTGCAAAGCGTTCCGGCGATCACCAAGGTGGACAAGGCTTCCCCGGTCACCACGTCTTCCGCCGCGGTCAAGGTCTACCACGACGTCAACCCGGACACGCAGACGCATTTCTATTTCGCCACACACAACCCGTCGAGCGCGACCACCACCGACACGTTCACCTTCCCGATCAGCACACCCGACGGCTCATTCACCGTCCCATCGGGACTCTCCGGCCAGGACGGCAAGACCCTCGTCGCCAATCTCAACTTCGGCGGTCAGCACCTGGTCTACTCCTCGTCGGAGATCGAAACGCTGCTGCGTCAAGGTTCCGCCGACACCGCCCTGCTCTACGGACGCAACGACGAGCCCGGTGAGACCGTGCTGCGCTACTCCAGTCCGCCAACGGTGTCCGTGCTGACCGGAAACGTCACGAGCTCGTTCGCCAACGGCATCCTGAGACTGAACTACGTCCACAGCGGACTGACGCAGATTCGGATCGCCGGCGGCGGCCGCGACCAGCTCACCCTGCTGCTGGCGAACCAGACGACTGCCGACACCATGTGGCGGCAGGACACCGCTGCGGGCCCGGTGCTCGAGCGCGGGCCGCAACTCGTGCGCACGGCGGCGGTGAACGGCTCGGTGCTCGCCTTGACCGGGGACACGGCGACCGCCGCCAGCCTGGAGATCTGGGCGCCGGCACAGGTCAGCGCGGTCACGTGGAACGGCGCCGCGGTGACCCTGCGCCGAACCTCCGCCGGCAGCCTGGCTGCGGTCAGCCAACTCCCCGGTCCCACGGCGCCCAGCCTGCCCGACTTGTCCGCCGCGACTTGGCGCCACTCCCCGGAGTCGCCAGAGGCCGCCGCGTCCTTCAACGACGCCAACTGGACGCCGGCCACCAAGACCGCAACGCACAGCACCACTCCGCCACCGGCCGGCCAGCCCGTGCTGACCGCCGACGACTACGGCTTCCACCACGGCGACATCTGGTACCGCGGCCGCTATACCACCGCGGCCACAACGGTTTCGCTGCGCTACGGGGGCGGCGGCGCCGGCCTGCTCCAGGCCTGGCTGGACGGGGTCTACCTGGGTCAGAACGTGCTCCCCACCGGCGTCAGCGCCCCGGCCACCACCGGCACGGCCACCTTCACCGTGCCGGACTCGTTGCGCACCAACGCCGCGCACGTGCTGTCCGTCATGGTGCGCAACGACTCGCACAACGAGGACGGCGGGGTCAACGACGCGCACAAGGAAGGCCGCGGACTCATCTCCGCCACACTCAGCCCGGCCACGACGATCTCCTGGCGAATCCAGGGCGGGTCCGCGACGGAGGCCGTGCGCGGCCCGCTGAACAACGGCGGCCTGTTCGGCGAACGCACCGGCTGGCACCTGCCCGGGTTCGCCGACAGCACCTGGACAACCCGGCCGGTGCCGGACACCACCGCCGCCGCCGGCACCGCCTGGTACCGCACCCAGTTCGACCTCGCCCTGCCGGCCAGCCAGGACAGCTCGCTCGGGCTCACCATCGGCGCCGCGGGCGTCCGTGGCGGAAACTACCGGGTGCTGATCTTCGTCAACGGCTGGAACATGGGGCAGTACATCGCCAACGTCGGCCCGCAGCACACCTTCGTGATCCCGACCGGAATCCTGAACCCGCGCGGACACAACACGATCGCCCTTGCCGTCACCAGCGACGGCGGAGCGGCCAACGCCCTGGAGCGGGTGGCGCTGACCAACCTCGGCACGGTCCGCGGCGGCGTGCCGGTATCGCCGTGAGGTCCGTGAGGTCAGTGGCCGTGGCTCGGGTTTCCCGGGTGCGAGCCGTCGAGTGGCGTGGTGACGCCGTCGTAGCGGAGCCGGAGCATCATCCCCTGATGTGCATGGGGCAGGTTGTGGCAGTGGTTCATCCAGATCCCGGGATTCACGGCCTGGAACGCCACCTCCCACACCTCGCCGGGACGGACGTCGAAAGTGTCCATCCACAGTGGACTCCCGGACGACCGGATCCCGGCCCTGGAAAGGACCAGCACGGAATGGCCGTGTAGGTGCCAGGGATGGGTCGCCAGGCTTCGGTTGACCACGGTGAACCGAATGATCTCGCCATGGGCGACGAGTTGGTCGGGGATCGACGGGTGACCTCGGCCGTTGACGGTGTGCGCATACGCCGGGCGGCCGTCCACCACCGCCAACCCGCGGTCCAGCACCAGGGTGAAGTGCCGGTCGGCACGGTCGGCGTCGAACGCCACGCTGGCCGGACTTCCGTAGTGCAGCAGGTCAAGTTCGGGCCAGTTGGACGTGTCCTCGGCGGGCGGGTCGGCGCCGGTGTGCGGACTCAGCCACAGCCCACCGTCGCGATCGTTGTCGAGCACGAGCGCCACGGACCGGTCCGGCATGACGAACGTCAGGTCGTACCGCCCGCCCGCCGGAAGGCGCAGTCCCACGCCGCTGACCGCGTCGGGCTGGTTGAGATCCCGGCCGTCGACGGCCGCCACTCGGAACGGTGTGCCGGCCAGCGTGAACCGGTGCGGATCCGAATCGGTGTTGACCAGCCGCAGCCGCACCCGCGTACCGGCCGGTGCGGTGTGTTCCGTGCGGCCGTCGCTTCCGGCGACCACCACCGTGTCGTCGAAGGTGTGCACGGGCAGCGTCAGATCCAGCTGTTCCTCGGCGGCGCGCGGTTTCACGACGAGGGTTCCGTACAGCCCCTTGCGAACGCCGACATGAGAGGCGTGATGGGTGTGATACCAGTAGGTCCCCGCCTGATCGGCGCGGAACCGGTAGACGAAGTCGGCATTGGGTGCCACCGCGTCCTGGGTGACGCCCGGCGCGCCGTCCTCGCCGCACGGTACGTCGTAGCCGTGCCAGTGCAGGGTCACGCCGTCCTCGACATCGGCGTTGCGCAGCCGCACCTCGATCAGATCACCAAGGGTCGCGGTGATCGCCGGACCCGGTAGTTCGCCGTTGTAGGTCAACGCGTCGATGTCGCGTCCGGACGGGAGCCGCACGGTGGTCCTGCGCGCGGTGAGCACGTGCTGCCGCCGGGTACCGCCCGGCGCCGGTGCGTCGGGCCCCCGCAGTCCGGTCACCGGCACGGCCGCTCGAGACGACCATCCCGGGCCGCCTCCGGTGGTTACCGGTTCCGCGGGCAGGAATGCCAGGCCCACACCGGTACCGGCGGTGCTCACCACGATCGCGCCACCGGTCAAGCCGATGAAACGACGACGCGACATCCCGCCGCGCTCGGGCGGGTTCTTGACCGGTGTCGCGAGCACTCGCGCGGTCAGCAGCGCACCGACGCACACGAGCGAGATCGCGATCAGCGCCGTGCCCCAGGTGAGGGGGTACCCGACCAGGAAGGTCACGCCGAGGCCGGCCAGCGCCGCGTAGGCCGCGGTGAGTACGGACACGGTGCCGCGGACCGGCCAGGTCTCGCCCGGCACCCGCCTGGCCGCGAACAGGTCCCGGCCGGTGATCAGCACGGCGACCAGTCCGGCGGCCCCGAGCATCGGCAGCCCAAGCAGCACCTTCTCCTGCGCGAACCACCAGCCCCGACCGGTCAGCACCACCACCGTGGCCACCCGGGTGAGCGTCACCAGCACGGCCACCGCGAGGAGCACCCGCGCCGGCCGGGCACGCCGCAACGCCAGGGTGACGCCGGCCGCGAACCATCCGGCAACGCTCAGCAGCGCAACGACATCGTCCGCGACGATCCATTGACCCGTTGTCACGACACCGGTTGAACGGGTGCCACTGACCTCGACAGCTCGCGGGCCTGCCGGATGATCATCCCGATCACCGCGATGATGGCCAGACCGTTGACCGCGTGCAGACCGAAGACGATCTGGCCGGCGACCGTGCTGCTGCCGCCGTCGCTACCGTCGCCGAACGACTCGGCGATAGCCCGGATCACGCTCTGCAGCGCCGTCAGCCCGGCGACCAGGCCGGTCATCCCGATGAGTCGCCCTGGCATCCGGGTTACCGCCGCGAAGACGGTCAGCAGGATCGTGAAGAGGATGATGCCGAACCCCATGGCACGGTGCGGCTGGAAGGACTCGTCGATGGGTGCCGTGTCGAACGCACCGCTCGCGGCCAAGAAGAACTGGGCCACGACGGCCACCATCAGCAACGTCGCCAGGCCGGTAAAGGCTTTACGCATGGCGTTGATCTTCGTGGCGCCGGCCGGCCTGAGCGTCGGGCAGCGGATGGCAAGCGGCTACGCAGTTCAACGTAGACAGTCCAGCCGGACTACGTCCATCGGCGTAGCCGCCTCGCGCGTCTGAGTGGAGCGTCGCCCAGGCGTGGGAACCGTACGATCGCGACATGGGACACCGCGCGGCGTCGTTGCGCCTGCCCGCACCGGCACAGGATGTGTTGCTCGCGCTCGTCATCACCGCGATGCAGGTGCAGGGCACCGTGGCCCGCGTCGCCGCCGAGGGGGCAACGCGGCCGCTCGCGGACTTGGGACAGCTGGGCTACGCCCTCCTGATCGTTAGCGGCGTGGCCGTTGCCTTCCGCCACCGCTGGCCGGTGCCGGTGTTCGGCACCACCGCGCTCGCCAGCTTGGTGTACTACGGTCTCGACTTTCCGGACGGGCCCACCTGGCTGGCGCTCTTCGTCGCCCTGTACACCCTTGCCGCATACGGTGACGGGCGCCGTTCGCTGGTGACCGCGGGAATCGGCACCACGGTGCTCACCGCCGGCTGGCTGCTCGATTCGACCGACCTGGAGCCGCGCGCGGCGATCGGCTGGGTGTTCTTCCGGATCGGGGCGTCGGTCATGAGCGTGGCCCTCGGCGAGTCGGTTCGGTCCCGGCGGGTCATCGCGGCCGAAGCCCAAGAACGTGCCGAGCTGGCCGAACGCACCCGTGAGGAGGAAGCGCGAGCGCGGGTCAACGCCGAACGGCTGCGGATCGCCCGCGAGGTGCACGACACCGTCGCGCACGCCATCGCGATCATCAACGTCCAGTCCGGTGTCACCGCGCATGTGCTCGACAAGAGGCCGGAACAGGCACGCGAGGCACTGCGAGCCATCGAGGAGACCAGTTCTCGGGCGCTGCGCGAGATGCGCGCCATCCTCGGGGTGCTCCGTGACGACCACGACGGGTCCGACAACGGGCACGTGCCGCACCCCGGCCTCGGGCAGATCGACGAGCTCACCACCAAGGCGCGGGACGCCGGGCTCGACATCAAGATCGAGGAGAACTTGCCGTCGGCACCGCTGCCGATCGCGGTGGACGGTGCCGCCTACCGAATCCTGCAGGAATCGATCACCAACGTGATCCGCCACGCCGGCCCGACCCGCGTGACGGTTGCGCTGCTCTCCGGGATCGACATCGTGGAGATCCGCGTGACCGACGAGGGCGGACGCGCCGCGTCGGGTCCGGCGGGCGGCAGCGACACCGGCGGCGGCACCGGCGGCGGCACCGGCGGCTCGGCCAACCCGGGCAGCGGGATCCTCGGCATGCGCGAGCGCTGCCAACTGCTCGGCGGAGAGTTGGCCGCCGGGCCGCTTCCGGGCGGCGGGTTCGAAGTCACGGCGCGGCTGCCGCTCGCGCCGACCGAGTCGCGCCTGTGAACGACCCGATCAAGGTGCTGCTCGCCGACGACGAGGGCCTCGTGCGGTCCGGTTTCCGAGTCCTGCTCGACATCGAAGACGACATCACGGTGGTGGGGGAGGCCACAAACGGCGCCGAAGCTGTCGAGCAGGCCCGCGCCGTCCGCCCCGACGTCGTCCTCATGGACATCCGCATGCCCAAGCTGGACGGGATTCAAGCCACCACCCGGATCGCCGCGATGAAGGGCCTGGAGCGGGTCCGAGTCCTCATCCTCACCACCTACGACACCGACGCGAACGTCTTCGAGGCACTGCGAGCCGGCGCCAGCGGCTTTCTGCTCAAGGACGCCGGCCCGGCCGAGCTACTGCACGCCATCCGAGTGGTCGCCGCCGGAGACGCGTTGCTCGCGCCGCGGATCACCAGGCGCCTCATCGGCCAGTTCGCCGCGCAACGAACGGTTGCCAAGGCGGCCCGGGACCGGCTCGCCGTGCTGACCGAACGCGAGCGCCAGGTGCTGACCCTGGTGGGACAGGGCCTGGGCAACAACGAGATCGGCGCCAAGCTGTTTCTCAGCCCGGCCACCGCACGCACGCACGTCAGCCACGCGATGCTGAAACTCGGTGCGCGCGACCGTGCGCAACTGGTCGTCATCGCGTACCAAACAGGCCTGGTCAGCCCGCACGGGCCCGGCTAACCGATGAGCACTGCCGGTGAGCACCGTCGGTGGGCGGGCATATGGTGCTGGGGACATGATCGGCACCTCCGAGGAGACCCGAATGACCACGCTCGCCAACCGGCCGAACACCGCCCTGCTCGTCATCGACGTGCAGAACGGCGTCGTGGGCCACGCCCACGACCGGGACACCGTGATCGGCAACATCGTCGCTCTGGTCGACAAGGCGCGCGCCGCCGAGGTCGACGTCATCTGGGTCCAGCACAACAGCGACGAGCTGCCTCGGGACAGCGACAGCTGGCAGTACGTGCGCGAGCTCCAGTGGCGCGATCCCGAGCCGGTGGTGCAGAAGGCGTACGGCGACTCCTTCGAGGACACCGAGCTGGAGTCGGTACTCGCCGCGCGCGGCATCGGCCGGCTCATCGTGGCCGGTGCGCAGAGCGACGCGTGCATCCGCTCGACGCTGCACGGCGCGATCGTCCGCGGCTATGACGCCACCCTGGTCAGCGACGCGCACACCACCGAGGATCTCTCGTCCTACGGCGCACCCACGCCCGACAAGGTCATTGCCCACACCAACCTGTACTGGCAGTACCACACCGCACCCGGCCGCACCGGGGGCACGGTCGACACCGCCAAGGTCGACTTCGCGGCGAGCTCCCCCGCCTGAGCCAGTACTCACGACCGGCCGCCGTCCGGCCGTGAACGATCGCGTCCAGTGTGTGCAGGATTCCGGCGCGGGCTGGGCCGGGCGTGGGCGGCCGGAGCAGGCTGTTGGCGTGGGCGTCCACCGGGGCGGCCAACTCCTGCTTGGAGGTCGCCGGGTGAAGCTCAGAATCCTGCTCGTCGCCGGTATGACGGCGGCCAGCCTGGTCCACAGCGGACCCGTCGCGGCCGCGGCGCCGCCGGTGAGCCTGCTGCGGGACGTCCAGCTCGACGCGTCGGCGCTGTACTTCGTGTCGTTCGACGGGCTGGTCAACAACGAGTCCTTCCAGCAGGACGGGATCGTCAGCTTTGCCGGTTACCAGTACGCCGCCTGGTACACCGCGGACCGGAGCGCCGTGGTCGCCCGCCGGTCGCTGCCCGCCGGTGCCTGGGAAAAGGTCGTCCTGCCGCACCGGCTCTCCACCGACGACTCGCACAATGTGATCTCGCTGGGCATCTCGCCGACCGACGGCCGCCTGCACATCGCGATGGACACCCACAACACCACCGTGTTCTACGTCAGGTCGGAGGCGGGGTTGGTGTCCGCGCCGGCCTCGCGGACCTGGTCGACGGCCCGGTTCGGCGCCGTAGCGCGGAATCTGGACGGCGTCGAGCTTGGCGCGATCAGCTACCCGCAGTTCGCCGTCACCCCGGAGCGCCGACTGCAGCTCAGCTACCGCACCGGCGGCTCCGGCAACGGCACCAACGAGCTCGCCGAGTACGACGGAACCGCCTGGCGCAAGCTCGGTAAGTGGTCCTCCGCAACGGGTTCCTGGACCGCGCCCAACGGCGTGACCAGCACCACCCGCAACATGTACCTGCACGGCCTGACCTACGACGCCGCCGGCCGGCTGCACGCGGCGTTCACCTGGCGGGAGGGCAACACCGGGGTGTCGTGCAACGCGGGCGGCCTGACCAACCATGACACCGGCTACGTCTTCAGTGACGATCGCGGCCGCACCTGGCGCAACAACGCCGGACAGATCGTCGCAACCACCGGCGGCACGGCCGTCGCGGTGTCCCCCAACCTGGTCGTCGACCCGATCGACGCGAACCACGGCCTGATCAACCAGGAGAGCCAGGCCATCGACTCCGCCGGCGTTCCGCATGTGATCATCAGCTACGTACCCGGCCGGTTCACCCAGTGCGTCACCAGCTACGCCGCCGACCGCACCCGCTGGGGCCGCGCCTTCCACCTGGTCCGCAACTCCGACGGCAGCTGGACCAAACGTGAGGTTCCGGTGCAGCCGAACTCCACCGGCCGCACCAGAATCGTCTTCGACCGCAACGACAACGCCTACCTGATCATGCCGTTCGGCCGGATCGTGAGTGCCTCGAGGGCCAGCAACTGGACCGATTGGACCCTTGTGTTCGACGGGCTGAGCCAAACCGCCTTCGGCGAGGTGGACGTGGACGCCTCACGGGTCGCCGCCGATGACGTGATTTCCATCCTGTACCAACAAAGATCCACCGGAACCACCCCCTCGCCGGTGCGGGTCGCCGACGTCCACCTCGGGTAGCCGCGCGCCGACCGCCTTCAGGCCGGCGACCGCCAGGAGAGCCGCGCCTGCCACGAGCACCCACGGCAGCCACGCGGCCAGTGCGAGCAGTCCGACCACAAGCGGGGTGAGCACATTGGCGACGGTGTAGGCGAGTTGGTATGCGCCGAGGTAACGGCCGCGCGCCGTCCGTGGCGCCGCCGCCACAGACAGCGCGGTCGCCCGTGGCGAGAACACCACGGTGGCCGTGGCGAGGACCACGATCGTGGCCAGCAGATAACCGGGCCGCCAGCCGGCCGGCAGTAGGGGTGCGGCCAGACAGAGTCCGCACCAGGCGGCGTAGAGGGCCGAACCGAGCCGCATGGCGTCGATTCGGGTCAGCCTTCGCGTGCCACGCAGCGCCAACGTGCCACCGACGCTGGTCAACGCGGTGCTCGACGCCAGGGCCAGGCCCGGTAACCAGGCGGGCCCGTGCAGCCGGTCGAGGACGTATACCGGGAATCCGACCAGAAAGAAGTCCACCGCGAAGACGGCGCACCCGGTCAGCAC
The DNA here is from genome assembly GCA_045806965.1 of Labedaea sp. Lineage (GTDB taxonomy): Bacteria > Actinomycetota > Actinomycetes > Mycobacteriales > Pseudonocardiaceae > DASYTH01. The sequence goes on from JBJMIG010000003.1 coordinate 138,038, forward strand.
GATCAAGGCCAGGTACGGCCGGTCCCGCAGCACACCGCCGCGCTCCGGAACCTCGGCACCGCGCCCGGCGTCGGCGTTGGCGACGGTCAACGTGGTCAGCAACAACGCCGCGACCACAAAGCTCACCCCGTCCGCCGCGATCGCCAGCCGGTAGCCGGGTACGCCGATGCCCGCCAGCAGCGCGCCGACGACCAGCGCCCCCAACCCGAAACACGCCGAGCGAACCATGTTGGCCAGGGCGAAGGCGCGCTCCTTGGCTCCGTCCCCGGCCACGTCGGCGATCAGGGCGAACACCGAGCAGTAGAACAGTTGTTGTCCGGCCACCAACAGGGCGGCGGCCAACAGCACGCTCCCGAAGCCGTCGGCCATCAGGAAACCGAGCGCGCCGGCCGCCTGCACGAGTTGCGAAGTGATCAATACGGTCCGGGGCCCGACCCGGTCGACGGACCGGCCCGCCACCGGCGGCACGGCCAACCCGAACAGGGCACCGAGGGTGAGTGCCGAACCCGCCGACCCCAGCGGCAGACCGACCACCTGATGGGCGTAGAGAACCGACAGCGGCAGGAACAACCCCGAGCCGAAGTTGTCGATTCCGAGCCCGGCGAGCAGGAGCAACTGGTTGCGCCGCACTCGTCCTCCCAGTTCCGGCCCGGGTACCTCCCGGGCAGCGAGCCGACGGTAGCTGGAGGGGTACGACAGGGCCGGTTCACGGCTCGGTCGGCCCGGTGCCACCGGACTCAGTTGCCTGAGCGCGAAAGTCAGTTGCCTGAGCGCGCGACTCGCTTGCCTGAGCGCGCGACTCGCGGCAAGCGTGTTCGATCGGCCGCAGGTCGGGCTAGGGTTCGCGGACATGGATCGGATTCTCGTGCGGTTCGAGGGGGATGGCTGCGGGGCCGGTGAGCTGACCTGGGGCCAGCGAGACATCTGGGAGGGGATGCGGCGGCTCGGCTCGTCGCTCGGGGTGGGTGGCGTTGTGCCGCTGGGCTCGGGCACGCAGGTGCGCGATGTCGCGGACATGCTGCGGTTCCTGGTCGGCCGGCACCAGTCGCTGCGCACCCGGCTTCGGTTCACCGGCGGCGCCGAACCCCGGCAGGTGGTCAGCAACAGCGGCGAGGTGCCGCTGGAGATCGTCGACGCGGCCGACGGCGAAGATCCCGCCGGGGTCGCGCAGGCACAGTGGAATCGTTACTACCAAACAGAGTTCGACTACGAACGGGAGTGGCCGATCCGAACCGCCGTGGTCCGGCACCGCGGCCGGCTCACCCACCTGGTGGCGCTCTGCTGCCATCTTGCCACCGACGGCTTCGGCGCCGAGGTGTTGCGCGCCGACCTGTCCAGCCGCGAGGCCGGCGCCGTCGCGCCGGTCACCGCCACGCAACCGTTGGAACAGGCGCGCTGGCAACACGGTCCGGCCGGCCGCCGGCACAGCGAGGCGACCCTGCGACACTGGGCCGAGGTGCTGCGCACGGTCCCGGCCCGCCGGTTCCCCGAGCCGGCGCGGCGGGCGGAGCCGCGCTTCCGTGAGGTCAACTTCGCCTCCCCCGTCGCGCACCTGGCCGCGCTGCTGGTGGCGCGCCGCACCGAGGTGGGCAGCACGCCGGTGCTGCTCGCCGCGCTCTGCGTCGCACTCGCCGAGGTGACCGGGATCAACCCGGTCTTCACGCAGCTGGTGGTGAACAACCGGTTCCGGCCAGGGCTCGCCGATGCGGTGAGTCCGTTGTGCGGCGCGGGTTTCTGCGCCATCGACGGCACCGCGCCGGACTTCGGCCCGGTGGTCACCCGAACCTGGCGAGCCATGCTGCGCGCCGCCAAGCACGCCTACTACGACCCGGACCGGATGTGGGAGCTGGTCGCCCAGATCGGCCGGGAGCGCGGCGAACCCATCGACCGGGCCTGCATCTTCAACGACCGGCGGGCGCCCGACCGGCACGAGGACCGCGCGGTCACCGCGGCCGACGTCCTGGCCGCCCGCTCCGACACCACGCTGCGCTGGGTGCGTCCGCTCAACCCGGCCAGCGAGGCGTTCTTCTTCTACGTCAACGATGTTCCGGACACCGTGGACATCCTGCTGTCCGTCGACACCCACCGCGTCCGCGCCGAAACCGTCGAGACCTTCCTGCACCGGATGGAAGGCGTCCTGGTCGAGGCCGCGCTGGCGCCGGCGCGCGGATAGCCGGTGAGTTCCGACGCCGTTCCCCAGTCGCTGCGCACCGCCGGCGTGACGCCGCGCGAGCTCGAGACGTTCTGGCTCGTCGCGGACCGGTTGCCCAACCGGGAGATCGCCGCCCGGCTGCACGTCTCCGAGCGCACCGTGGAGAGCCACGTTTCGGCCCTGTTGCGCAAGCTCGGCGGCGCCAGCCGGCAGTCGCTGATCGACGCGGCCGCCCGGCTGCGCGGCGGGATCGGCACCCGCGCGTTGCCTCGGCCGCTGTCCTCCTTCGTGGGCCGGGGCCAGCAGCTCGACGAACTGCTCCGGCTGGTCGGCCGGCACCAGCTGGTGACCATGACCGGCCCGGCCGGTGCCGGCAAGACCCGGCTCGCGCTGCAACTGGCCCGGTTAGCCGACCGCATGCCGGATCCCGCGCTGGTTGACCTGGCTTCGGTCCCGCCGCAGCGCCCGGCGGACGACGCGGTGGAGCGCGCGTTCGCCGACGCGCTCGGCGTCGAGAGCGACGGCCGGGCGCTGCGTCCGGCGTTGCGCCAGGCGTTCGCCGATGGCCGGCACTGGCTCCTGGTGGACAACTGCGAGCACGTCACGGCCGCCGTCGCCGGCCTGCTCGCCGAGCTGCTCTCCGCCACCACCCGGCTCACGGTGCTGGCCACCAGCCACGGGCCGCTGCGGGTGTCCGGCGAGGTGGTCTACGAGGTTCCGCCGCTCGAGCTGTCGCCGGACACCGACGACCCGGCCGAGGCGCTGCGCGCGGCGGCGGTGCGGCTCTTCGCCGACCGGGCCGAGGCGGCCGCGCCCGGCTTCACGGTCAACGCGGCCAACGCCAGGGACGTCGCCACGGTCTGCCGGCGGTTGGACGGCCTGCCGCTGGCCATCGAGCTCGCCGCCGCACGCATCAGGCTGTTCTCCCCGGCCGAGCTGGTCGGGCACCTCGACGACCGGTTCGCCCTGCTCACCGATGGCGCACAGGGCGGGCCGAGCCGGCACCGGACCCTCGAGGAGGCGCTGCGCTGGAGCTACGACCTGCTTGACGAGGACGAGCGGCTGCTGCTGGAGCGCTGCTCGGTGTTTCCCGGCGCCTTCGACTACGACACCGCGGCCGGCATCCTCGGCTACCCGCCGTTGCGCCCGGCCGACCTCGCCCGGATCCTTCCCCGGCTGCTCGACCGCTCACTGCTCACCGCCCGGCGCAGTGCCGAGACCACCGAATACCGCCTGCTGGACAGCATCCGCCAGTTCGCCCACCGCGCCCTCGTGGCCAGGGCGGAGCTCGAGCGGGCCAGTGCCGCGCACGCCCGGTACCACCTGCGGCACGGTCCGACCCTGCTGCCCGACCTCCGCGGCGCCAACCAGATCAGCGCGTTGACCTGGTTCGAACGCCGGTGGGCCGACATCGGCGTGGCGCTCGGCTGGGCGATCGGGCACGACGAGTACATCCTCGCCTGGGAGTTTCTGGCCGGCGTCGGCACCGGGTGGGAGATCGTCGGGGCGCGCGGTGAGCTGTTCGACTGGCTCGACACGCTGCTCGACGCGCCCCTGCCGGACGGGAGCCTGGGCGTCCGGGCCGCGGTCACCGCCGCCGTGCTGCTCTGCTTCCAAGACGTCAAGCGGGCCAGCGGCTTCGCCGAGCTGGCCGGCGAGCGGGCCGCCGGCGGCACCGAACTGAGCCTGGCCAAGCTCGCCGTCGGCTGGGTCGGCCGGTTCGGCGAGCCGGCCGGGCGCACCGAGCTCGCCGAGGCGGCGGCGCGGTTCCAGCGCGACGGCGACACCTGGCATCACGCGCTCGCCCTGGCGGCCATGGGACTCGACGCCGAGGAGCCGGAGCCCGGGTTCACCAACCTGGCCCGCGCGGCCGACCTGTTCGGCCGGCTGGGCGACCACGTCAAGCGCGCCAACACGCTCAACCAACTGGCCATGCACGCGGTGCGTACCGGCATCCGGCTCGACGAGGCCGACGCCTGGCTGACCGAAGCGCGGCTGCTGGCCGTGCGCACCGGCAACCGGCACGAATGGCTGCACGCCGAGGTGTTCCGGGCCTGCCTCGACCAGTCCCTCGGGGGTCACGTGGCCGCAGCGGCCCGCTTCGCCGGCCTGCTCGCCGAGTTCCGCCGGATCGGTGACCGGCGCTGCACCATCCGGTGCCTGCGCGGGCTGGGCCGCGCGGCCCTGCACGACGACGACCGGGAGCGCGCCCACCCCTATCTCAGCGAGGCCGCCGAGCTGGCCGCGAGCATCGGCGAGGAGCGCGTGGCCGAGGAGATCCGCGACCTGGTCACCGAAACCGGCCGGAGCACGGGAGACCGATGAGGACCGACCCGGCGTGATCGTCGCTTGAGGACGGCCGGCAACGGGTTAGGGTGGCCGAATGTCGAACAGCGCGGCGCCGGTCGTCGTCGTCGGGGCCGGAGTGAGCGGGCTGACCACGGCGGTCTGCCTCGCCGAGGCGGGCCGCACCGTGCTGGTGCTCGCCGCCGAACCGCCGGCGCGGACCACGTCGATGGTGGCCGGCGCGCTCTGGGGACCGTCGTTCCTCCAACCCCTGGCCAAGACGCTGGAGTGGACGGAACGTTCGCTGCGCGAGTTCACCGGGCTGGCCGCGGACCCACGGACCGGGGTGCGGCTGGCGCCCGCGGTGACCGTCGGCGCGTTGCCGGCCGGCGACCAGGTCCCGCCGCAGGCCCGGATCATCCCGGAGCTGCGTGCCTGCACCCAGGACGAGCTGCCGATCGGCTTCACCGAGGGCACCTGGGCCCGGATGCCGCTGATCGACATGCGGCGCTACCTCGAGTACTTGTCGCACCGGCTGACCGAAGCGGGCGGCTCGCTCGAGATCCGGCGGCTGGCCTCGCTGGCCGAGGCGCTGACGGAGGCGCCGGTCGTGGTGAACTGCGCGGGCCTCGGCGCCAGGGAGCTGGCTGGCGATCCGGACGTGCGACCGGTGTTCGGCCAGCATGTGCTGCTCACCAACCCGGGGCTCGACCAGCTGGTCGTCGAGCTCACCCTGGAGCCGGAATGGGTGAGCTACTTTCCGCACCGCGACCGGGTGGTGTGCGGCGGCATCCGGGTGCCCGACCGGTGGGACCTCACCCCCGACCCCGAGCTGACCGAGCGGATCGTGGCGCGCTGCCGGCGGGCGGAGCCCCGGCTGCACGACGCCGAGGTGATCGAGACGGTGACCGGCCTGCGTCCGGAGCGCCTCGTGGTGCGGGTCGAGGCGGAACAACTCGGCACCGGGCTGTGCGTACACAACTACGGCCACGGCGGCGGCGGCGTGAGCCTGTCCTGGGGCTGTGCAAGGGAAGCCGCGCAGCTGGCTGGGGTGACCGCACCCGGCTGAACCAGGGTGGACATCGCGACTCGCCGGACGGGCTGGTTACCAGTGACGCGGGCGGGTGAGGTTGGGCGGGATCATGGTCGCGGCGTCACCCCGCGCCGCATCGAGCTGGGTCTGGGTGAGAAAGAGCGCGTCGCGCAGGTCCGCGCCGCGCAGGTTCGCGTCCCTCAGGTCGGCGCCGATCAGGTCGGCGCAACGCAGGTCGGCGCGGCGCAGATCGGCGGCGATCAGGTAGGCGCCGCGCAGGTTGGCGCGGCGCAGGTCGGCGGCTCCCAGGTCGCGGCCGATCAGGTCGGCGCCGCGCTCGTCGATCCCACCTGGCCCGCGGACCAGCTCGCTGGCGCGTGAGAGCAGCGCGTCGACGTCCCGCCGGTGCGCGGTGATGTCCAGCCGCAGCAAGGAGTTCGGGTCGTCCCGAGTGAGGCGTTCGGTTTCGGTCCGTGCCCCGGCGAGCGCACCGTGCAGCGGACCGGCGGCCGGCCGGCCGAGCACGTCGGCGAGGTACCAGAGCAACTCGTGCAGCTGGCGCATCACCGGAAAGACGGCGAACATCTGCCTTGCGGTGCCAGGAAAACGCCGCCAGTCCCGGCCGCCGTAGGTGTGCTGGGCGACCTGCTGGCCGGCGCCGAAGCAGTCGTAGCCCACGCAGCCGGCGAAGCCGCGCTCACGCAGGCTCCGGTGGATGCCGCAGCCGAAGTCCTCGCGCAGGTTGGGACAGGGCTCCCCGACGGCCTTGTCGATCGGGAAGTCGGCCGACGCGGAGAAGGCGAGCGCAACGCAGCACAGGCCGAAGCACCGCGCGCAGTCGGCGCGGAGCGAACCGTCGGCGCGGAGCACATTGTCTCCATGGGACTCCACGGGTCGAGGGTACGCACCGCTTGACAGGCCGGGCCGGATGACGGTACAAAACCGATCGGTTATTAAACCGTGAGGATATGAACCATGCCTGGAACCGATCTGCTCGACCGGACCTTCGCCGCCCTCGCCGATCCGACGCGGCGGGCGATCCTGGCCCGGTTGACCGAGGGTGCCGCGACGGTCACCGAGCTGGCCGCGCCGTTCGAGCTGAGCCAGCCCGCGATCTCCAAGCACCTCAAGGTATTGGAGCGGGCCGGGTTGATCTCCCGGGAGCGCGACGCCCAGCGCCGCCCGTGCCGGCTCGAGGCGCGCCCGCTCAAGGCGGCCACCGACTGGCTGGCCGACTACCGAAGCTATTGGGAGGAGAGCTACCAACGGCTCGACGCGCTGCTCGGCGAGCTGAAGGCCGGCGAGCAGCCGTGACCGGGCTCGAGGTAACCACGCCGAGCGACCGGGAGATCGAGCTCACCAGGGAGTTCGACGCGCCGGCCCGGCTGATTTTCGACGCGCTGACCAGGCCGGAGCTCCTCCCCCGCTGGCACGGCGCCCGTGGCTGGCACCTGGTCGTCTGCGAGGTCGACCTGCGGGTCGGCGGCGCCTGGCGGTTCGTCTCGCGCGGGCCGGACGGCATGGAGATGAGCCACGGCGGGACGTACCGGGTGATCGACCGGCCGCACCGCCTGGTGTTCACCGAGTCCTACGACGCCCAGTGGGTGGCCGGCGAGGCACTGGTGAGCACCGCGCTGGCCGAGGCGAACGGGCGAACCACCATGACCACCACCGTGCGCTACCCGTCGCGCGAGATCCGCGACGGCGCGCTCAACTCGCCGATGCGGCGCGGCCTGACGGAAAGCTACGCCGAGTTGGACACGGTGCTTGACAACCTGCTCGACAACACCCTCGAAACCACACTCGAAGACTTACGACACAAGGAGATCCACCCATGAACTGGACGCTCGAAGTGGTCGTCGTGCCGGTGTCCGATGTGGACCGCGCGAAGGCCTTCTATGCCGACCAACTCGGCTTCAACGTCGACCACGACATCGTGATCGGCCCGGAGGCGCGCGTCGTACAGCTCACTCCACCGGGATCGGGTTGCTCGATCGTGGTGGGCAGGGGCGTCGTGCCGGAGATGCCGCCCGGCTCGCTCAAGGGCCTGCAACTGGTGGTGCCCGATGTGGCCAAGGCCCGTGCCGAACTCCTCGAGCGCGGCGTCGAGGTGACCGAGATCCAGGTGCTCGGCGAGAATCCGTCGCCTACCCCGGAACCGCTGGACAACGTCGGCTTCGTGTTCTTCAGCGACCCGGACGGCAACAGTTGGGGCGTGCAGCAGATCTCCAGCCGGGCCTGACCGGTTGGCCCGGCCGCGCCGCTGGAAGGGGACGGCGGCGGCGCGACCGGTGCTCCTTGTTCGGAGTCGGTCGGCCCGTGGTTTGGCCGTCACTCCCCGCCCCTCGCATCGCGAGTCCCGCCCCCAGGTCGCACCAAGCCGCCGGCCGCGCGGCTCCGAACTGGCACTGGAACGGACAATCGTTGAAGGAGGACCCTATGTTGTCCCGCAGTGTCAACCAACTGGTCGGCTACGGCCTCGGCGCGGTGTACGCGCTGGTCGGCCTGATCGGCTTCACCGTGTCCGGCGGGCACGAGTTCGCCGGGCCGCACGGTGGGCACCTGCTCGGTATCTTCGCCGTGAACGGCCTGCACAACGTTGTTCACCTGCTGGTCGGTGGCGCGCTGATCGGTGCGGCGGCGATCGGAGCCGCGGCGTCGAAGACGGTGAACACCCTGGTCGGCGCGGTGTATCTGGCGGTTGGGGTGGTCGGCCTGCTGGTCGGCTCCGGCTCGCTGAACCTGCTCGCGCTCAACGCGCCCGACCACGTACTGCACTTCGCCAGCGCGATCGGGTTGCTCGCCGTCGGGCTCGCCGCGGACCGCGTCGCCCGGCGCTCCCCCGCCCACACCGGCTAAGCCAGCTGGAGCTCACAGATCCGTCGCCGAGGTGGCCAGCGGCCTGGCCACCTCGGCGAGCTTCACGTCGAGCTCCTGCGATCGGCTGCGCTCGAACGCCCGCTCCGCGGTGGGCGATCACGGCGCCCGCGTCCTGATCATGCGGCGAGCAGCGCCCGGCCGGACTCGGTCAGTCGCGCGGGTTCCGGCCGCGGGCCGGGCGCGGCGATCAGACCGGCGCCGGCGAGCCGGGCACCGATGAACTGGTCGCAGCAGCCGACCCCGTCGACGGTGAGCGCGGCGCAGGCCCCGCCGGAGATCTGGCAGCGGCCGGCGGCGACGGCTCGCAGGATCGCCCGGTCCCGGTGGCTCAACGCGGTCAGGGAGCTGAGGTTCATGGTGCATCTCCTTGTTCTGCGGGATGTTCGGTGCTCTCACTGAGGACGACGAAGGCGCCCCCGGCTCATCGACATCCGTATCCCTGAGATTCGGTCCGGATCGGTCAAGAGGTGTCGCCGGCGCCGAATGTCGGTGCCCGCTGCGAACATATGTTCGTGTCCGGTGGGCGGGCAGCGCGACTGGGAGGTCCCGATGGCCAGCAAGTTCACCGAGCTTGCGATCGACTGTGCCGATCCCCACGGTCTCGCCGGTTTCTGGTGCTCGGTCCTTGACTACGAGGTGCACGGCGAAGACGACGACGGAACTGTCACCATCGGCTCGCCGCTGGTGCCTGACGGCCGGGACCGCCCCGGCCCAGTGCCGCCGGCGTTGACATTCGCGCGCGTGCCCGAGGGCAAGACCGTCAAGAACAGGCTCCACCTCGACCTCAACCCCACCGACCGGGAGCAGGACGAAGAGGTCCGTCGCCTGCTCGGCCTCGGTGCTCGACGCGCCGACGTCGGCCAGGGCGATCAGAGCTGGGTCGTACTCGCCGACCCCGAGGGGAACGAGTTCTGCGTCCTCGCGACCCGCAGCCCCTGATCGGAGGCGCCATGACGGCGGCGACCATCCTGCACGCGGACCTCGACTCCTTCTACGCATCGGTCGAGCAACGCGACGACCGGCGGCTGCGCGGGCGGCCGGTGATCGTGGGCGGCGGGGTGGTCCTCGCGGCCAGCTACGAGGCGAAGGCGTTCGGGGTGCGCACGGCCATGGGCGGCCGGCAGGCCAAGCGGCTGTGCCCGCACGCGATCGTGGTGCCACCCCGCTTCACCGCATACTCGGATGCGAGCAAGGCGGTGTTCGAGGTGTTCCGCAACACCACGCCGCTGGTCGAGGGCCTCTCCATCGACGAGGCCTGGCTCGACGTCGGCGGCCTGCGCAAGATCGCCGGCACCCCCGCCGAGATCGCCAGGCGGCTGCGCGTCGACGTGCGCGAGCATGTCGGTCTGCCGATCACGGTCGGCGTGGCCAGGACGAAGTTCCTGGCCAAGGTGGCCAGCCGGGTGGCCAAGCCGGACGGGCTCCTCGTGGTCGAGCCGGACCGGGAGCTCGACTTCCTGCACCCGCTGCCGGTCGACCGGCTCTGGGGGGTCGGCGAGATCACCGCCGCCAAGCTCAACCGCAGCGGCTGCGCCACGGTCGGCGACGTGGCCAAGCTGGCCGAGTCGACCCTGGTGGCGATTCTCGGCCGGGCCGGCGGGCGCCACCTCTATGCCTTGGCACACAACCGCGATCCGCGTCACGTGCAGGTGGGCCGGCGGCGCCGCTCGGTCGGCGCGCAGCGGGCGCTCGGCCGCTCACCGAAGACTCCGGAGACCATCGACGCCGTGGTGATCACGCTGGTCGAGCGGGTCACCCGGCGGATGCGTGCGGCCGGCCGGTCCGGCCGCACGGTGATGTTGCGGCTGCGGTTCGACGACTACACCAGGGCCAGCCGCTCGCACACGTTGGCCTGGCCCACCAGCACCACCGAACCGATCCTCGACGCCGCCCGGGCGCTCATGGCCGCGGCCGGGCCGCTGATCGACCGGCGGGGCCTGACCCTGGTCGGCATCGCGGTCGGCAACCTCGACGACAGCGGCGCCCTGCAGCTCCCACTGCCCTTCGACGAACACCTCGACGTACGGCTGGACGCGGTGCTCGACCGGGTCCAGCACCGGTTCGGCAAGGCGTCGATCACCCGCGCGGTGCTGCTGGGCCGGGACTCGGGAATGGAGGTGCCGCTGCTGCCGGACTGATCCCGGCCAGGCCGGTGACCGTCCGGCCGAACGCCCTGGCCACGGCGCCGCCGACCGCTCCGCGGCGCCATGGACCAGGGCGTTCTTGCTTCGCGAGACGAGCTCGCCACCTGAGGGCGGATCGAATGCCGTCACGGGGTCGCAGCCAGCTCCGCGATCTCCTCATGGTCGATCTCGTCGACCGCGTTGGCCACCTGCGCGTTGCCCGCCGTGGTCCGCTCGTCCCGACCGAGCACGATTCCGGCGACGACGGCGAGCCCGAGGAAGATCACGCCACCGGCCAGGGCCACCGTGTTCAGCCCGGCGGTGAACGCCGCGCGGGCCGCGTCCAGCAACTCCGCGCCGAGCCGGGCCGGCAGGTCGTGCGCCACCGCCACCGCCGCCGTCAGGCTCTCCCGCGCACCGTCCGGCACCCCGGCGGGCAGCGTGCCGGCCAACTCGCCCCGGTAGACCGCCGTGCCGAGACTGCCCATCGCGGCCACGCCGACCGCGACCCCGAACTCACCACCGGTCTCCTGCAGGGATGCCGCCGACCCGGCCTTCTCCGGCGGAGCGGCCCGCAGGATCACGTTCATGGTCAGCGCCATCGGCACGGACACCCCGAACGTGGCCAGCACCAGCCCGGTGATCAGGGCCGGCAACCCGCCGACGGCCTGCACCTGGGTCTGCACCAGGAGACCGACACCGGAGGTGGCCAGGCCGACCATGATCACCCGGGAGGCCGGGAACCGGCTGGCCAACGCGGGACCGAGCAGCGAACCGAGGACCAGGCCGACGTTGACCGGCACCATCCACAACCCGGCGCGCAACGGGGACAGCCCGGTGACCGCTTGCAGGTACAGCGTGGACATCAAGGTGGCGCCCGACATCACGATGCCGCCGAACAGCATGCTGCCGAACGCGGTCGCGAACACCGCGCTGCGGAACAGCCGCAGGTCGAGCAGCGGGTGTTCGAGCCGGCGCTGCCGGCGGACGAACACATACCCGAGCGCCAGCCCGGCCGCGATGGTCAGTCCGGACACCGGCTGCCAACCGTTGCGCGCCAAGGATTTCAGTCCGTAGATCACCGGGAGGATGGCGGCCAGCGACAACCCGACGCTGACCAGATCCAGCCGTCCGGCACCGGCGTCGCGGTACTCCGGCAGCAACACCGGGCCGGTGATCAGCAGCAGCACCATGAACGGCACGCCGAGCAGGAACGCCGAGCCCCACCAGAAGTGCTCGAGCAGCGCGCCGCCGACCAGCGGGCCGAGTGCCATGCCGCCCATGAAGCAGGCGAACCAGACGCCGAGCGCCGCGGCCATCTGCTTGGCGTCGCGGAACATGTTGCGGATCAACGCCATGCTGGACGGCATCATCGTGGCGCCTGCGATGCCGAGCAGCGCCCTGGCCACGATCAGCATCTCCGGCGAGGTGGCATAGGCGCAGAGGATCGATGCGGCGCCGAAGGTCCCGGCGCCGATCAGGAGCAGCCGCCTGCGGCCGATCCGGTCGCCGAGCGTGCCCATGGTGACCAGGAAACCCGCCACCATGAACGAGTAGATGTCCAGGATCCACAGCTGCTGCGTGGCATTCGCGCCAAGGCCGGTGGCGAGCCGGGGCAGAGCCAGGTACAGCACGCTGATGTCCAGCGACAACAACAGGGTGGGCAGGGCGAGCACGGCGAGCCCGATCCACTCCCGCCGGGTGGCGCGCGGGGCGCCCGCTTCGAGTTCGGTGTCCAGCTTCCGGTCCATGACGGATTTCCCTCCTAGTCCATCGCCTTGGCGAGCCAGCCCTGCCAGGCCTGCTCGATGCGGCTGCCGTCGACGTCGTCGTTGAACGCCGTGTACTCCACGACCGGCGTGTCCCGGTGTCCCCACATCAGCGAGTAGAAGCCGTCGTCGGTGCGCACGCCGACCCACCAGGGCAGCCGGACGAACTCGACCACGCCGGTGGCCGGCGCGAGGCCGTCGACCCGCACGGTTGCCTTGTCACCGACCGAAACCGGCCCGGCAAGGCCGAGCGCCTCGCGGTAGGCCGCCCAGACCCGCTCCGCGTCGGCCACCGCCGAGCCGAGCTCGAACAGGTTGTAGGTGGCCGCCCGGCCGGCGAAGTGCTTGACATAGACGGCCAGCTTCTCCAGGTACATCCGGTCGCCGTTGCGCAGCGCGTCGTACTCGGTCTCCCAGTCCTCGTCCCCGAGAAACCCGCTGTGCACGAAGCGAAGCACGGTGCTGCCGCCGGAGCGGCCCTCGATGATCGACTCGAAGGCCATGAACGAACCGTCCGGGTTCACCTCGCTCTTGTAGGCGAAGTGCTTGCCCGGCTCCCACGCGGTGATCGTGGACTCGGCCGTCCAGCCCGGCATGCTCATCCGGACCGTGCCGCCCTGTCCCGGCTCGATCTCGCTGTGGCCCATGAACCAGGCGTCGATCCCCGGCCCGGTGGCGATCGCGGCCCACACCTGCTCCGGCGTGGCGTCCAGGTTGATCTCCTCGCGGACCTCGAACTCGTGCGGCATCTCTAGTTCCCCTTCTCGTTGGTGCCATGTGGTTTGTTGACACTCGGGTGAATGGCGACGAGCACGCGGTGCTCGCGGCCGCCATCGGTGGCCTCGTCGTGGTACTTGGCGACCAGCGCGGCCACCGTGGCGGCGAGTTCCTCGGCGAACGCGGCCCGGTCCGCCGCGGAGCCGAAGCGGACCTTGCCGTCGATGGCGAACGTGGCTACCCGCTTGCCGGCCTTGGCCGACCCGGTGATCAGCACCCCGACCTCGCGCACCAGCCGCGCGGCCAGGGCCAGCAGCCAGCGCGCGGACAGCCGGTCCGGGGCGCGGTCCGGGTCGGGCGCCACCGCCGCCAGGGCCAGCGGCGAGATCACGTAGGAGGCCGCGGTGGCGCGCATCACCCGCTCCGTGACGTTGCCCTTGCGCCGCTCCTCGACCAGCTCGACCAGGCCGTGCTGCTCCAGCGTGCGCAGGTGGTAGTTGACCTTCTGCCGGGGCAGGCCGATCGCCGCGGCGAGCATGGTGGCCGACCTCGGCTCGGCCAATTCGGCCAGCAGCCGGGCCCGGACCGGGTCCAGCGAGACCTCGGCCGCGGCCGGGTCCTCGATCACCGTGACGTCCAACATGGGACTACGGTCTCACCGACAAGTTTTTTTGTCAAGACATCTTCTGTTGTCGGTGAGAACGGCGGATCCGAGCGCGCCCCGGGGCGTAGGGTCTTCGGCAAGATTCAGCACACCCTGGGGACCACACATGACCACAACGTTGGTGGACACCGATTTCCTCGAGCGAGCCGAGCCCTACCGGCGGGAGCTCCTGGCACATTGCTACCGGATGATGGGGTCGCTGCACGACGCCGAAGATCTCGTACAGGAGACGTACCTGCGGGCCTGGCGGGGCTACGCCGGGTTCGAGGGCCGCTCCTCGATCAGGACCTGGCTGTACGGAATCGCCACGAACACCTGCCTCACCGCGCTCAAGGGCCGCGACCGGAGGCCGATGCCGACCGGGCTCGGCGGCAGCAGCGACCCGAAGGACGAGTTGGTGTCCGGCACGGAGGTGCCCTGGCTCGAGCCGGCGCCGGACGCGCTGCTCGGCACCGAAAGCAGCGACCCGGCCGCGATCGTGACGTCCCGGGAAAGCATCCGGCTGGCGCTGATCGCCGCCTTGCAACACCTGCCGGCCCGGCAGCGAGTGGTGCTGATCCTGCGCGACGTGCTGGCCTGGCGCGCAGCCGAGGTGGCCGAGTTGCTCGACCTGTCCACGGCCGCGGTGAACAGCATTCTGCAGCGGGCCAGGGCGCAGCTGGACAAGATCGCGCCGGAGCGCGACCAGGTCGCCGAGCCGGACAACGCCGCCGCCCGCGACCTGCTGGCCAGGTACGTCAGCGCCTTCGAGGCGAAGGACGTGCCGGCCCTGGTGGAACTGTTCGAGCAGGACATCGTCTGGGAGATGCCGCCCTACTCGTCCTGGTACCTCGGCGCGGCGCACGTCGGCCGGCACCTGGACACCCGCTGCCCCGGCGGCCCCGGCGAGTTTCGGTTGCGGGCGGTGGCGGCCAACGGTCAGCCGGGCTTCGCGCTCTACCTGCTGGACCGGGAGACCGGCGTGTTCCGGGCGTTCGGGCTCCAGGTGCTCACCATCGCCGACGGCCGAATCAGCCACGTCGCGAACTTCATGGACCCCGCGGTGTTCGGCATCTTCGGCCTCAGCGATGAGTTTGTGCCGCAACCGTCGTCATAACCGCCATGAACCCTCGCGCGGCGGACGGCAACCGCGGCCCGCCGCTTCGGCTCGACCGGATCCCGGCCTCGTTCCGGGTGCGCGAGACAATCATCGAGGCAGGCGCGGACCACCCGTACCAGCCGGCCGACTGGCACGACGCGCTGGTCGTGGTGCGGTGCGGCACCCTGGAGGTGGAGTTCCGCGGCGGCGGCCGGCGCCGCTTCGATACCGGCGATGTCCTCTGGCTCGCTGGCCTACCGGTATTCACATTGCACAACCCAGGCCAGGACGCCGCCGTACTCATCGCCGTATCCCGGCCGTAGTCGCCCATTGCCGGCCATCTGGCGCGATGTCACCTTGCGCGCGGTATCGGCATGCCGCTCTTGACAGCTCGGTTTGACACAGACGGCGCGAATGCGCGGTGACGTGTGGACCGAATGGCGGAGCCGGCGGCGCCATCCGGTGTGTCATGGAGTTGGCATGAGAATTTCATGAGGTCAACGGTAAGTCTGGTCACGCAACTATTGCCCTCATATCCTGGAAATATGCTGGGACGCACATACGACCAGGAATGCTCCGTGGCCAGGACGCTTGAGCTGGTTGGAGAACGGTGGACATTCCTGATCCTGCGTGACGCGCTGCTCGACGTCCGGCGGTTCGACGGGTTCCTCGGCCGGCTCGGCATCGCCCGCAACGTGCTCACCGACCGGCTGAACAGGTTGGTGGACAATGGAATCCTCCAGCGTGTCGCCTACCAGCAGCGGCCGCTGCGGCACGAGTACGTGCTCACCAGGAAGGGGCTCGAACTGGGGCCCGTCATCATCACGCTGATGGAGTGGGGGGACCGGCACCTGTCCGGCGAGGCCGGGCCGCCACGGGTCGCCGAACACCGGGCGTGCGGCGGACACGTTGTGTCGCAAATGTTTTGTGAGTCCTGCGATGCAACCGTCCCGCTCGAGCAGGTGACCACCCGCCCGGCAGTCACTGTGCTGTCAGGCCACTGAGCATGATCGCGTAGGCGGACGCGGCCAGCACGGCGTTGCCGAGCACGGCCGCCTCGATCCGGACCAGCAGCCCGGAAATCCGCGGGCTCAGCCCGCAGACGGTGAACCACGACAAGCCGACCAGCGCGACCACGATCCCGCTGTGCAACACCGACACCCGCCGGGCGGTGTCACCAGACCACAGCAGCACCCGGACGAACTCCACGAACGCGAAGCCGGCCGCCGCCGAGACCAGCCACGGCGCCGGCACCCGCAACCGGCGACGGACCACCTCGTGCCGCGGATCCTTCGACAGGTTCAGGAAAAGCGGGCCGGCGAGCAGCGCCACCGCAAGGACAACGACCTGAGGCGGGAAATCCAGCGCGCCGGCCAGCATCAGCTCGAACAGCACTCCGATGAATGCGAAGCTCGCGATGGCCGCCGCCGTCCCGCGGCTCGACTCCCACCAGAAACCGCGCAGCACAGCGAATCCGGCGACCGCGGGCACCACGACGAGCAGGACCACCCGCAGGATCATTGGTCCGATGTTGATCGGGACCGACAGCGTGTGGTCGTGCTGCGCGGCCTGCGCGACGCCGGTGGACAGCAACAGGTGGGCACCGGCGATACCGGCACCCACCGTCACAAGACGAAAACTCAGCCGGCCAGTTCGTGGTCGTTGCGAGCGCACGTGCACTTCATCAACTCCCGCTCCGCCTTCGAGGGCCGCAGGTGGTACACCATGGCGATCACCATGGGGATGGTCACCAACGTGTTGTAGAACAGGTGCAGCTCCACCCGGGGCACCAGCAGCTGGATGATGCTGGTGGGCGCCTTCTGTCCCCACAGGTTGTGGTGGGTCATCGCCTGGATCAGCAACAGCAGGTGCTCGAGGTGGTGCCAGACCTGAAGCCAGAGCGCCACGCTCCACCAGGTCCCGGCCCGGCCGACGAACCCCGGCCGCAGGGCGATGAGGCCGATCAGCATGACCAACGCAAAGCCGTAGTGCAGCCATTCCGACGTGACCAGCCACGGGAAGGCCAGGCCCAGCGCACCCTTCGCCCTCGGACGCGCCCAGCCAAGCCCCCAGATCTGGATGGCCTGGGTGATGTGCTCCGCCCAGTGGGCGACCACAACGAACACGAAGGCATAGAGCCCGACCTTGTGGTAGCGCTCAACCAGCGAGCCGCGTACGTCTTGGCCGGTACTGAGATCCACGCTAGCAGTCGTCACGCTGTCGGCCCTCCTTGAGGAAATTGCCAAGATTTAGCAGTACCACGATCGTCCGAGCAAGGCCAGGGTGCGGCCCGGTGTCCAGCCTCTCTCCGACCAGAATCCCGCGCACCTTCACCATTGCCGTGTTAGGACGCAATCTTGGTCAGCGCCAGCTTGGCGTCGTTCAGGGCCATCAGCACCGGCGGGTCGAGCGAGCTGACCGGGCGCAGGTAGATGTCCGCGATATGAGCCGCCACTTGCGAGTGGATCGTGATGGTGCCGTGGATTCCCACGTGCGGCACCGGACTGGTCGGCGCGTGGGCGAGCAGGTACCAGGTGCCCGGCGGCACATCGTGCAGCGTGTACGGCCCGGGCGCACGCAGCACCGTGCTCTTCACCGCGGGCGCTTCCATGATCCGACCCGGGAACAACCCGACGAAGATCAGCGTCGGGTGGCTGCCCGGCGGGGCGATGATGGTGCCCCGCACCGTGCCCATGGTCCCGGTCATGGGCGGCCGGTCGGCGGGCAGCTGCGGCGGGCTGCCGCCGAGCTGGCGGTAGGTGGTCGGCGACACCCCGACGCTGTTGCGGAACCGGGAACTGAACGTGCCGACGCTGTTGTAGCCGACCCGATGGCTGATGTCGGCCACGGTGAGCGTGGTGGACAGGAGGAGGCGCTTGGCCTCCTCCAGCCGCATGGCCGACAGAAAACGTCCCGGCGAGACGCCGGTCACCCGCTGGAAAACTCGGGTGAAATGGAATTTGCTGAACATCGCGGAGCGGGCCAGATCGTCGATGGTCAGGCTGTCCCCGAGATTGGTTCGCATGGTGTCGATGGCGCGCTGCACGGCGCGCACGACGATCTCATCCATGGACCCGTTCCGTTCCGTACTGAGGCGGGTATCAGGCGGCCTGCGCGGCGGCCGGCCGGGGCAACTGGAAGAGCTCGGTGAACCGGCTGAACAGCGCCGGATCGCCGGCCAGGCGAACGCTGCCCGCGGCCAGCGCGGCGGCCGCGGTGAGTTCGCCGCTGAGCAGCGGCTTGAGCGCGAAACCGGACTCCAGCACGAGATCCGCGTCAGGCAGCGAGCCGGTGCCGGTGTGCAGCGTGGTGCCGTCCACCCGGGCGTGCACGATCATGTCGAAGATGTGCAGCTCGAAGCCGATCCGCTCGCCGTTGGTCCGCTCCGGCCGGAACGTGGCGCGCAGCGAGGTGATCACCAGGTCCGGGGTGAAGATGTCCTCCGGCCGCGGCTCGCCGAGCAGCCGCACACCCCAGCGGCCGAGCAGGACCACCACGTCCTCGAGCTCGCGGCCGAAGTCGGTGACCGAATAAATCACGGTCCCGTCGGTCGCCGCGCCGTCAGACGCCGGCAGCTCCCGGCTGCTGATCACGCCGGTGTGCTGCAGCTCGCGCAGCCGGGAGCTCAGCACCTCGTCGGGCATCCTGGGCAGCCCGCGCAGCAGGTCGTCGAAGGTCTTGTCGGAGACGAGCAGGTCGCGCACGATCAGCGGCGCCCAGCGCTCGCCGATCACCTCCATCGCCCTGGCCAGGCCGCAGTACTGCCCGTAGGTCCGCCGGGTCATCGCCTCCAGTTCGGACACGATCGCTTCCATCTCCGGGGACTCGGTCACACCGAATACGGCTTCGTCAACGGCGAACGGTGTCGGTGCGGTCCTCAACTGATAGCGATCGCCCGCGATCGTCACGCCGTCCTCGTCGACCACCAGCTTCCACCGCGCCTCGCTCATCGGGTCACATCCCCTCGATTCCGGTAGACATATCCAACGGTGCCAAAAAGCGCGGACCATTCCCAGTGAGCCGGGCACCGCGGGCAGATGAGCCAATCACGAGCCGACACACACCGTTTCATGTCCAACTCGTGAAAACCTCATACTCGACCCGGGCACCCGCACAAATGGACGGTTGTCATCTTCCAAAATGCCGCCTTCCATTCAAGGGTGGTTACTTTTCAGCAGGTCGTGTTAACTGAATATGACCACGAGTCCATCGCCCCCTCGCGGGACGCGTTCACCAGGAACGGCCACCAGAGGCTTCCGAACGTTTGGTAAACAAGCGGACCCGCCGGCGAATGAGCGGTCGCCGCAGCGGGTCGCACGGAGCAGGGCCGGGTCCGGCGGCCCTGCTCCATCCCTTCTTGCCGCGACCGTTACCGGCCCGGCTGGCCGCCGGCCGGTTCGACCGGGTCTTCGGGTGGGGTGAACGGACCCCAGGTGAAGGCCGGCAGCCAGCGGTGCGAGTCCCGGCTCCAGCCGAGCCGGGTGATCTGCTCGTGGCTGCGCCGGCCGGCGAGCGAGCGGTAGACGTCGTAGCCGGAGGCGGTCAGCACGCCGACCGGCATCCCGACCCCGACCGTCCACCGGGTTCCGTCGACGACCAGTTGCAGCGCCGGAAGGCCGTGCGCGGAAACGGAAGCGGAGAAACCGGCGACCAGCATCTCGAGGGCCCTCGCGAACGCCGGGTGCGCGGTCGGCAGCGGCACGCCGAGCGCGTAGCGGAGGTCCAGTTCGTGCGTGAACGAGTCCATCACCAGCAGGTTGCCGGCCCGATCGGAGAGCAGCCGTTCCACCTCGGGGCCCATCCAGTCCCACTCGCCGAGCAGGCTGACGATGTCGTTGGCGCCGGCCGGGGTGCGCCGCGCCGGCACCGATCCGGAAAGCCGGCCGATGGCGAGTGCGGCGGTCCCGGCCAGGTGGGCCAGCAGGTCGCAGATCGTCCATAGCGGACACGCCGGAACGACGTGATCCTCGGCCGGCGAGTGCTCGGTGAGCATCCTGGTCACGTTGTGCCGCACGTTGCGGTAGGCAACGGAGTTCGCCACCGGGGCGGTCTCCCCGGTCTGGTGCAGGCGCGTGTCCATTCGAGACCCACTTGTCACATCGGAGCGTTGCCGTGCTTACGCTGCGGGGCGAGGCGGCGCTTCTTGCGCAGCATGGCCAGCCCGCGCGCCACCGCGGCCCTGGTCTGGGCCGGGTCGATCACGTCGTCGACCAACCCGCGCTCCGCCGCGTACAGCGGGTGCATCAGCTGGTCGGCATACTCCTCGGTCAGCTCGGCACGCAGCCGCGCGACATCCGGGGCCGCCGCGAGTTCCTTGCGGAACAGCACGTTCACCGCGCCCTCGGCTCCCATCACCGCGATCTCGTTCGTCGGCCAGGCGAACGACAGGTCGGTACCGACCGAACGGGAGTCCATCACGATGTAGGCGCCGCCGTACGCCTTGCGGATGATCACCTGGATCCTCGGGACCGTGGCCTCACAGTAGGCGTACAGCAACTTCGCTCCGTGCCGGATGATCCCGTCGTACTCCTGCCCGGTGCCGGGCAGGAACCCAGGCACGTCGACAAGAGTGACCAGCGGGATGTTGAACGCGTCGCAGAACCGTACGAACCGAGCCGCCTTCTGCGCGGAATGGATGTCCAGCACTCCGGCCAGGATCAGCGGCTGGTTGCCCACGATGCCGACCACCTCGCCGTCGATGCGGCCGAGCGCGCAGATGATGTTCCGCGCCCACAGTGCGTGCACCTCGATGAAGTCCCCGTCGTCGACCAGCTCGCTGATCACCTGGAGCATGTCGTAGGGCTGGTTGGGCTCGGCCGGAACGAGATCCGCGAGCTCCGGCAGTTCGTCGGTGGTCGCGCCCCGGGCTGGCCAGCTCGGCGCCGGCTCGAGGTTGTTCGACGGCAGCAGCGAAACCAGGTAACGCACGTCGGCCAGGCAGCTCTCCTCGTCGTCGTGCACGAAGCTGGCCACTCCGGACCTGGTGCCGTGCACGTCGGCGCCGCCGAGATCGGCGTGGCTGACCCGTTCCCCGGTGACCGCCTCGACCACGTCCGGCCCGGTGAGGTACATCTGCGCGGTGTCGCGCACCATGAACGTGAAGTCGGTCAGCGCCGGCGAGTACGCGGCGCCGCCCGCGCACGGCCCGAGCACCACACTGATCTGCGGGATCACCCCGGATGACTCGACGTGCCGGCGGAAGATCCCGCCGTAGCCGTCGAGGGCCATCACGCCCTCCTGGATCCGGGCGCCACCGCTGTCGTTCAGCCCGATCAGCGGCGCGCCGGCCTCCTTGGCCAGATCCATCACCTTGTGGATCTTCGCCGCGTGCGCCGCGCCGAGGGAGCCGCCGAAGATGGTGAAATCCTGCGCGTAGACGAACACCCGGCGGCCGTCGATGGTGCCCGAGCCGGCCACCACGCCGTCGGTGTACGGCTGGTTCTCGCCGATTTTCAGGCCTTTGGTCTGGTGCCGGCGGAACATGTCGACCTCGAGGAAGGAACCCTCGTCCAGCAACAGGTCCAGCCGCTCCCGCGCGGTGCGCTTACCGAGCCCGTGCTGGCGCTGCACCGCACCCTGGTTGCCGCTGTGCACCTGCTCGCGCAACCCGTCGATGTGTGCCCGCAGGCCCGGCATGGAGCGCCTGCGCGGCGCGACCCGCGGCGCGGCGCCATCCCGCTGGAGCCGGTCGACACTGGCCAGCGGCGCCCGCGCGCCGGGTTCCGGCTGGCTGCCCGGGCGAGGTTCCGCGGAGCTCATGACCGCACCACCGCCGCCGGCCGGGCTGCCGCGCCCGCGGCCCGTGCGGAGATCTGGCCGCTGTCCGTCAGCCAGCGCACGGTGTCGGCGAACGTGTCGGCCACCGGGCGCGGCTCGATGCCGTTCGTACTGGCACCTTCCTCCACCGTGGACGCACACGCGCAGGTGTAGATCGCGCCGTACTCCGCCGGAATCCGCCACGGCCAGACCCGCTGCAACAGGTCGGCTAGCCAGCCGACCGGGTAGAGCGACCTGGCCGGCAGGTACATCGCGGGCAGCGCGCGGCCGGTCACCGCACGCAGCGCGCGCAGATAGTCTCTTGTGGACAGATAGCGGCCGGGGCCGAAGTGCCGGTTCGGCCCGATCTCCGGCCCGGTCAGCAGCGTGGCGTGCAACACGGCGGTGTCCCGGACGTCGCCGAGCGGGAACCCGCCGAGCGGCCAGATCGGCATCAAGCCGCGCAACGTGTTGCGCAACCGGGCGGCCTGGTCGCCGAGCTTCGGGTCGTGCGGCCCGAGCAGCGCGGGCGGGTAGGTGATCACCACCGGGGCGCCATCGGCCTGGTGCCGGCGGGCCACCTCCTCGGCGGCCGCCTTGCTGGCCAGGTATGCCTCGCGCGGCCGGCCCACCGGGGAGTCGGCGTTGATCACCCTGGCCGGGAACAGTGCCCCGACACTGGATACGTGAACGATTCGGCCGGTTCCCGCCCGGCGCGCCGCGCCGAGCACCAGGTCGGTGCCGGCCTCGTTGGTCCGCCGCATGGCGGCCCGCTGCCGGCTGTCGAAGGAGTAGACCGAGGCGGCGTGCAGCGCGGCATCGGCGCCGCGCAGCACCTGCCGCACGCTCGCCTCGTCGAGCACGTCGCCGACAACGGTCTCGATCGACCCGGTGGCAACGTCGAGCGGCGCCAGCGCCTTGTCCACGGTGGACTCGTCGCGGACCAGCAACCGGACCCGGTGGCCGGCCCGCACGATGGCCGCGACCGAATGTGCGCCGACGAAGCCGGTGCCGCCCGTAACGCTTACCAGCATTGGTATCGTTCCTCTCCAGCGGAAATGGCTCAGGCGCTGCGGGCCGGCGGCAGGCCCTGCTGGAAACTGCCGTCGAAGAACAGCAGCGCCGGTCCGGACCGCGAGCCGGCGTCGAGCACGGTGCCGACGAAGATCGAGTGGTCGCCGCCGTCGTAGCTCGCGGCCAGCTCACACTCCAGCCAGCCGAGCGATCCGGTCAGCAGCGGAACACCCGTGTGCCGGCCGGTGAAGTAGTCCACCGACTGGAACCCCGCCACGCCGTCCGGCCGCTTCTTGTCGGCGAAGTACCGCCCGACACCCTCCTGCTCGGCGCCGAGCACGGACACCCCGAAATGCCCGCCGCGCAGAATGGCGTCGTGGATGCGCGCGGTGCGCACCACGCAGGCCAGCACCAGCGGCGGTGTCAGGGACACCGAGCTGAACGCGTTGGCGGTCATGCCGTGCATGTATTCGCCGCCAACGGTGAGCACGGTGACCCCGGTGGCGAAGCGGGCCATCACGTCGCGCAACTGCGACGCGGTGACCTGGGGCTGCGCCACCGGCGGCACCACGGTCAGGTGGGGTGCGGCCGGTGGCCCGGCCGCACCGATCTCCTCGGTCACGTCATCCTCCGGTCGCAGCGGCGAGCGGCACCTTGGAGTACGGCTCGAGCGCCTCGCGCAGCGCCGGGGGCACCCGTGCCGGCACTGTCTCCGTGTTCGGGCCGCGCATGCAGGCGATGCGCTGCCGGCCGCGGGCGACCAGCTGCTCCCACCCGTCCGCGGCGAGCTTCACGTAGTCGAAAGTGAACTGGATCTGGGTCTGGGTCAGATCTTCGAGGCTCATCCGCACCGACAGGTCGTCGAACGCGGTGATCTCCGCGAAGAACTCGCACTCCGCCTTCAAGGTGAACAGCTTCAGGTCATCCCGCAGATCCTCGAGCACCTCGGGCGCCTTCTCCCGCAGGAACATCTCCCGGCAACGGCCCTGCCAGCGCAGGTAGTTCACGTAGTAGACGTTGCCGACCAGATTGGTCTCCTCGAACCCAACCGTGTGACGGATCTCGTAGTACCCGCTCACCTCAGTACTCCTCTCCCGCCAACACCGCGAAGACCACCGGTGCAGGCTCGTTGTTCACAGTGGTCACCCACGTGGCGATCTTGGCGTCGCCCGCGGACAGCACCACCCAGCCGTTCGACTGGATCTTGTCGACGGTGAGCGCCTGGCTGGTCGCACCCGTCTTGCGTAGGCACTCCAGCGCACACCACACTCGAGTGCCGGCCGTCGACTCGGACTCGCCCGCCTCCGCGACCAGCAGGTCGCGCAGGGCGAGCTGGTCCAGGCCGAGCAGCCCATCCCAGGTCTCCCGGTCCCGCTCAAGCACGGTCTCGACGTCGCAGCCGAGCCGGCCGTCGCCGACCACCGCGAGCGTCAACCCCGCGCCGTGTGAGGCGGACACCGAAGCCCCGTCGATCTCCGGTTTGCCGTCCGGCCGGTGCCGCACGTTCGCCGGCACGCCGAGCGCCCGGCTCACCGCGAGCTCGGTCTGGGCCCGCCGGTCGGCATTGGCCTGCGCCACCGGATCGGGCTCTACGGCCACCGCACGGCTGCCGCCGAGCACCTTCTCCAACGACCGCTCCAGATAGGAGCCGAGCAATGTTGGCACCCATGGGCCGGCACCGTCCTTGGACCGGACCGAGCGCAGGGTCAGACCCTCCCACCGCTCGAGCAGCGCGCCGGCCTCGGAGCGCACGTCGACGTCGTAGGTGTAGCTGTCGCCGTCCTGGAAGCGCTCCCTGGCATCCATGATCACGTACTCGCCCTGCTCGTCCCGGTTGGCCAGGTAGAGCCGCTCAATGCCTTGCGGCAGCAGCGTTCCGTCCGGTACGCAGCACTGGATCGCGTGCATCACGGCGTCCCGCGTGCCCGGGTTGGCCAGCAGTTGTTCCTGCGGCAGGAAAGCGGCGAACCACTGCCCGGAGGAGGTGGTGGCGAGCTCGGCGACGGCGTGCCTGGCGCTGGCCGTACGGTAGGCGTTCAGCGTCTGGAACCGCTTGCCCTGGAACAACACCCCGCCGTACAGCTCGGTGATCGGGTCGACCGGAACCGCCGGCAGCGCGGTGTAGTCCCGGTCCGGGCCCTCGTCGGCGAGCGCCGGCTTGGGCAACCGCAGCGTGGCCCGGAAGTGGTCGGCGCTGAACCCGGTCTCGTCGCTGCGAATCGCCACCGCGACCGTGTCGACGCCCTGCACCAGCGCGGCCAACCGGACGGTGGTCTCGTGGCCCGGCCGGACCACGATCGGCCGGAGGAACTCCACGTTCTCCAGCAGCGGCGAGCCGGACCGGCCGGTCAGCGCCGCGACCACCTGGGTCATCGCCTCCATGCCGACCACCGCGGGGAACAGCAGATCCCCTTCGAGCAGGTGGTCGTCGAGGTACGGGTCACTGCCGGCAGACAGCTCCGCCTCGGTGATCAGCTCGACGTCCGGGTAGTGCACGACCACCCGGTCGATGAACCTGGTCAGCGGCAGCTCCGGCCGCTCCAGCCGGACCGTCGGCAGGCCGCCGAGGCGCCCGCTGACCACCAGCACCGGGCCGGCGGACGGGTCGGCGAGGACCCGGCGGAGCACCGCGATGCCCTTCTCGGTCGAGATCGGGGTGATGCCGTCGCGCTCCAGCGCCTCGACCACACCGAGCTTCTCGCCCATGCCGGCGCCGGACCAGACGGACCATTCCAGGGCCAGCGCCCGGGCACCGGGGTGCGCACGCTCGAACTTCGCGGTCAGCTCGGACATCCAGTCGTTCGCGGTGGAGTAGTGCGCCTCACCGCGCAGCCCGGCCCGGCCGATGATGCTGCCGAATGTGATCAGCAACTTGATCCGGTCCTGGTCCACCGCGTCCAGCACGGCCCGCAGTCCGTCGATCTTGGGCGCCAGGGTCTGCCGGAACTGGTCCTCGCCGAGCGAGGTCAGCGCGTTCGGCTCGTTGCGACCCGCGCCGTGCAGGATCGCGGTGACCGGGCCGAACTCGGTCTCGATCCGCTCGATCGCGGCCGCGACAGACTCGGCCGAGGTGACGTCGGCGCGCTCGTAGCGGAACGCGACACCGGCCGCGGCCATCCGCTCCAGGTTCGCCGACAGCTCCTCGTCCTGCGCCGGGTCGGCCCGGCCGATCAGCCCGAGCTTGGCCGACGAGTCCTTCGCGATGGCCAGCGCGCACTCGGCGGTGATGCCCTTGCCGCCACCGGTGACCACCATGACGTCGCCGGCGCCGAGCGGGCTCTGCCCCGGCTCGACCTCGATCTCCGGCAGCGCGTGCAGCACCGGCACCGTGCGGGTGCCGTCGGCCAGGTAGCGCACCTCGGAGAACGCGGACGTGGCCGCGACCTCGGTGACCACCCGGCGGACCGTCGCGTCCACGTCGGCCGCGTCGGCCGGTGCCACATCCGGCAGCTCGACGACGGTGACCGGCACGTTCGGCTGCTCGAGGTGCAGCGTCCTGGCCAGACCGGAAGCGCCGAGCTCGCGCTGCACCACGGCGAACCGGCTGCCCGGCGCGCCGCTGAGCGCCGCCTTCGCGGCTTCCAGGAACAGATCGACGTGCGCCTCACCGGAATCCGGCAGGCAGAGCAGCACGCCGTCGCCGATGCCGGCCTCGGACAGCGCCACCCTCAGCAGTTCGGCCAGCGGGTGACCGTCCGGGGCGAACAGCGACCAGGTGCCGGCCGCGCCCGCACCCGACACGCTGACGTTGGGCTTGCGCGCCGGGACGTAGTCCACCGAGAACGGCCGGACCCAGGGCGCCACGCCAGCCACCTCGGTGCTGGCGTTCGCGCCGTCGCCCGCGGTGTCGTCGAGGTCGTCGATCAGCGCGGCCAGCTCGCCGAGCGAAACGGTGGCGAAGTTCGCCGTCGCGGACAGCGCCGGGCGGCCGAGCTGGCGGGTCACCTCGTTCACGATCTGACCGACCGTGATCGAGCTGAGGTGCAGGTCATCCAGCGGATGGGTGTCCGGGGTGACGGTTTCCAGCGGCAGCTCGACCCGGTCGGCGGCGAGCTTGCGCAGCAGTTCGAGGGTGGAGCTGCCGGCCCCCTCCGTCTCCCCCTCGGCCTGCGCGGCGGCCTCGGCGGCCTCCTCCTCGGCGCTGGCGAACAGTCCGGCGTCGATCACCGGCGCGGCCTCGGCCGGGCTGGCCAGGAACGTGAACTGGCCGTCCAGCGAGATCGGGCGGACCAGCCGGTCGGCGAACAGCGCGCTGGCGTCCACCGCGGCACCCAGGGCGAACGCCGCGCCGACCGCGCCGAGCAGGGTGGACAGCGAGGCGCTGTCCGTGTCGATGGCGAGCACCCTTGCCCGAGAGTCGATCTGGCTGACCAGGCCGCTGAGCACCCGGCCGGGCCCGACCTCGAGCACCAGGTCGGCACCGTCGATCGCCTTCTCCGCCGCCTCCTGGAACCGCACCGGGCGGACGATCTGCTCGCGGAGCAGCTCACGCAGGTCGGCCTCGGGGTCGAGCACGTCACCGGACACCGTGGAGACCACGGTCCGGTCCGGGCGGGCGAAGGCGAACTCGGCCAGCCGCTCGGTCATCACGTCCGCGGCCGGCTTGACCAGCGGCGAGTGGAACGCGTGCGAGACGTTGATCCGGGTCGCCGAGACGCCCTCGGCGCGAGCCTTGGCGCACACCTGGTCCACCGCGTCCGCCGCACCGGCGATCACGGTCTGCTCCGGGCCGTTGAACCCGGCGATCACCACGCCGACGCCCTCGGCCAGCGCCCTGGTCCGCTCGGCCGTGGCGGCGATCCCGGCCATCGCCCCACCGACCTTGCTGGCGTTGGCCATCACCTGGCCGCGGACGCCGGCCAGGCGCAGCAGGTGGTCGCCGCCGAGCGCGCCGGCCCAGGCCAGCGCGGTCAGCTCGCCGAGACTGTGCCCGACCGCGACATCCGCCTCGATGCCGAGCAGGTGCAGCACCCGCAGGCCGGCCAGCGAGCCGGCCACGATCCTCGGCTGCGCCACTTCGGTGGCCACCTGGTCGCCGCCGGTCGGCACGCTGGCCGAGCGGAAGACGTTCTCCGCCGCGGCGAACCGGTTGCGGATGGCGCCAACCCCGCCGCGCCCGGAGCCCTGGCCGGGGAACAGGTAGGCGATCCGCGGCCGGTTCGGCCGGTGCTCGACGAACACGCCGTCGGCCGGGGCGAACACGCTCGTGGTGCCCTCGTCCAGCTCGGCCAGCACCCGACCGAGCTTGCGCTCCGCCTCCTCCGGGTTGGCGGCGACCACGGCCACCCGGTACGGGCCGCCGGTGAGCTCCTTGGCCAGCGTCCCGGCTACGTCGGTGAGCTCGGCGAAGGCCAGCTTCGGCACGGTCGAGTGCACCCGGGAGACCCGCTCGCGCAGCTCACCCACGCTGTTGCCGTCGAACAGCAGCAGCTCGGTGTCCTGCCGGCTGGACACCAGGGTCTCCACCCGGCGCGGCAGCTCGCGGCGGCGTTGCTGGCCGGGGGCCTGCTCCAGCGCGATGTGGGAGTTGATGCCGCCGAAGCCCATCGCCGAGACGCCGGCGCGGACCGGGGCGCGCTCCGGCCAGAGCCCGGCCTTCTTCGGCACGAACATCGACGGCTTGCCATCGACCAGCGTGGCGTGCGGGTCGTAGTGGCTGGTGGCCGGCGGGATGACCTGGTGGTGCACGGCCAGCGCGGCCTTGATCAGCCCGGCGATGCCGGCGGCGGCCTTGGTGTGCCCGAAGTTGCCCTTGATCGTGCTCAACGCGGCCGGCTCGGCGGTCGGATCGGCCAGCCGGCGCGCGGTGGACAGCGCTTCGAGCTCGGTGGCGTCGCCGACGGCGGTGCCGGTGCCGTGGCCCTCGAAGTAGGACACGGTCTCCACGCCGTAGCCGGCCCGGCCGTAGGCCCTGGCCAGCGCGGCACGGTGGCCGGCCTCCTCGGGCCGGGTGATGCCGCCCTTGCCGTCCGAGGAGATGCCCCAGCCGGTGATCGTGGCGTAGACGCGGCGGTCGCGGGCGATCGCGTCCTCCTCGCGCATCAACACCACCACGCCGCAGCCCTCGCCCGGCCAGAACCCGTTGGAGCCCTTGTCGTAGACCTTCATCTCACCGGTGGCCAGCGCGCCGGTCTTGGCGAACCCGATCACCTCGAACGGGTCGATGGACAGGTCCACGCCACCGGCGACGGCCACGTCGAGATCGCCGTCCACCAGAGCCTTCGACGCGTTGACGATCGACAGCAAGGAGGACGAGCAGGCACCGTCCACCGTGTACCCGCCGCCGCCGAAGTCGAAGAAGTTGCAGATCCGGCCGGCGATCGTGTTGGCCAGGCCGCCGGCAAGGGTGTCCTCGTCGATCGCCGGGAACGGCGCCTTGTACTGCGGCTCAAGGGCCCGCAGGAAGGAGCCGACCTCGTCCTCCGGCCAGCCCTTCGCGGTCAGCGCGGCGGCCACCGTGCGGCGTACGTACGGCCACCGCAGCCGCATCACGTTGACCCGGGAGAACTCTCCGGTCAGCGTGTTGCCCAGGACCACGCCGGTGGATTCCCTCGGCAGCCCCTCGCCGTCCGGGAACCCGGCGTCGGCCAGCGCCTGGGCGGCGACATCGAGGGCGAGCCAGTGGGTCAGGTCGGTTGACCGGTAGGTGCTGCCGGCCACCTTGTACTTCACCCGGTCGAACTCGAAGTCGCGTAGTACGGCCGCTTTCTGCGAGTAGAAGCGGTCCGGTGCATGGGGGTCGGCCGACCAGTAGTCGGCCTGGTTCATCCGCTCGTCCGGGAGCCGGCGGAACGCGCGGCGTCCGGCCAGCACGTTTTCCCAGAGCTCCTCGGGAGAACCTGCGTCGGGGTAACGCAGCCCGATACCAACAATGGCTATCCGCTCCCTGGTCACACGCTCACACCCTCTGGGTCAAGTGTTCGACAAACCTGTAAGGCACGATCCCGCGCAATTCACACCCGAAGAAAAAGATGGGTGGTCGAGACCTTTGCCCCTGACACACTTGACCAGAGTGCAGGATTGCCTGGTGATCCGCCTACTCCCACTGTGCGCAGCGCGCGGCAAACGGTCTTCTTCAGAATTGCCCAGTCCACCGGGGGTGCCACCAGGCATTTCAGGAGAACACCGGCCGCCGGAACGGAACGTAAGCTGGTGATCACGTGTACGGTGAAATGAGCTGACCCATGCGCACTGAAATCAAGGTGCTCGGCCCTCTGGAAGTCTCGATCGCCGGTACGTCCGTGGTGCCGACCGCGAGCAAGATCCGCCAGTTGTTGGCCATCCTGGCCATCAACGCCGGGCGGGTGGTCACCATTCCGGCACTGATCGAGGAGATCTGGGGCAACCAACCGCCGCGCAGCGTCGCCGCGACGCTGCAGACCTACATCCTGCAACTGCGCCGAAGGCTGGGCCCGGCACTAGCCGGAGATGGCCGCTCGGCCCGGGACGTGCTGACCACGACGCACACCGGCTATCTGCTCGACGTCGATCGGGACACCATCGACGCGGAGCGCTACGAGCGGCTGGGGGCGGCCGGGCGCACCGCCGCGACCGCCGGCGACTACCCGGCGGCCAGCCGGCAGCTCACCGCCGCGCTCGAGATCTGGCGCGGGCCGGCGCTGGTCGACGTGGCCATCGGAGCGCAACTGCGGATCGAGGCCACCCGGCTGGAGGAGAGCCGGCTGACCGACCTGACCCTGCGCATCGACACCGACCTCTACCTCGGCCGGCACCACCAGCTGCTCAGTGAGCTGGCCGCGCTGTGCGCGCAGCACCCGTTCATCGAAAGCTTCTGGGCGCAGTACATGCTCGCGCTGTACCGGTGCAGCCGGCCGGGCCAGGCGCTCGAGCAGTACCACACCGTGCAGAAGGTCATGCGTGAGCGGCTCGGGGTCGACCCATCCCAATGGCTGCAACGGATCCATCTGGCGATCGTGACCGGCGACACCGTCATGGACGACCCGGGCTTCCTGGTCACCGGGTCGGCGGACCACCTCCCGGCCCGGAGATCGGCGTGACACCGCACTACTTCCGCCGTGCGCGAATTGTCTTCGGCATTGCTCGCACGCCGGGAGTAGACCGTGATCGATAATTGCTGCGAAAATTGGCCACAAACCCCGTAAGCCAAATGACGGAGACCACGTTGGGCAATGGCTGGCGTGCGAGCAAGCGCCTTATCTCGATTTCTGGAACACGGCGAGGTGTCAGCACACATCCTGTGACGGCAGCACGGCGCCGGCGAACTCGTTTCTTTTGGGAGGTGTAAGTATATGGCCGCGATATTTGGTTGGCTGCGCAGGCAGCTGCCCGGGGTCGTCGCCGTCGTGTTGATCGTGGGCGGATACTTTGTGGTCAGTCTGCCGACTGTCTCCGCCGCGGAGCAGGAGCAGATGGCCAGCAAGTACTCGTTCGCGCCACTGACCATCGCTCTGCCGCCCGCGGACAAGCAGCAGCAGATCCGCAAGGTGAACAAGGAGTACGAGAAGATCCGCGCCTGGATCTCGTCGGTGGGCGCCGCGGTCGCGATGAACGACCTGGACGGCGACGGGCTGTCGAACGACCTGTGCCTGGTGGACACCAGGACCGACCAGGCCATCGTGACCCCGACGCCGGGCAAGGGCGACAAGCGGTACGCGCCGTTCGCGCTCAACCCGGCCCCGCTGCCGATGAACGACGTGATGGCGCCGATGGGCTGCGTGCCAGGCGACTTCAACGAGGACGGCCGGATCGACCTGCTGGTCTACATGTGGGGCCGCACCCCGATCGTCTACCTGGCCAAGTCGGACGCCCCCAAGCTGGACGCGAATGCCTACACACCCACCGAGCTGGTGGCGGGCAACAACTCCATCAACGGCAAGTACACCGGCCCGCAGTGGAACACCAACTCCGCCACCGTCGCCGACTTCGACGGTGACGGCCACCAGGACATCTTCATCGGCAACTACTTTCCGGACAGCCCGGTCCTCGACGACAGCGTCGACGGTGGCGTGACGATGAACCACTCGATGTCGCACGCGCTGAACAGCGGCAAGAAGTACATCCTGCTCTGCCACGGCTTCACCGCGGCCAGCGTGGACTACACGCTGCTGGACAACGCGCTGCCCGGGGACGCCAACTACGGCTGGACGCTGGGCTCCAGCGCCACCGACCTGGACGGCGACCTGCTGCCCGAGCTGTACATCGCCAACGACTTCGGCGTCGACCGGTTGCTGTACAACCAGTCCACCCCCGGCCACGTCAAGTTCGCGAACGTGATCGGCGTGCGCACGCCGGGTGTGCCGAAGTCCAAGCGGGTCGGCAACGACTCGTTCAAGGGCATGGGCGTCGACTTCGGTGACCTGAACAACGACGGCATGTACGACATGTTCGTCAGCAACATCACCACGCCCTGGGGCATCCAGGAGAGCAACAACCAGTACATGAACACGGCCAAGGACGACAACGAGCTGCGGGCCAAGATGAACGCCGGCCAGGCGCCCTGGAAGGACGTCAGCGGCGAGACCGGCACGGCCTGGTCCGGCTGGGGCTGGGACGTGAAGATCGCCGACTTCAACAACAGCGGCGTGCCCGTGATCGCGCAGGCGACCGGGTTCGTGAAAGGCGAGGTCAACCGCTGGCCGCAGCTGCAGGAGCTGGCCACGTCCAACGACGCGCTGGTGAAGGACCCGACCTTCTGGCCCAACGCCCAGGCGGGTGACGACATCGGCGGCAACCAGACGCTGCACTTCTGGACGAAGAGCCCGGAGGGCCGCTACGTCGACCTCGCGCCGCACCTCGGGCTGGCCATTCCGGTGCCCACCCGCGGCATCGCCACCGGCGACGCCGACGGCGACGGCCTGCTCGACTGGGCGGTCGCCCGGCAGTACGCCGAGCCGGTGTTCTACCACAACAACAGCCCGGCCCAGGGTTCGTTCGTCGGCCTCCAGCTGATCGCCGAGGGCTCGATGATCCACCCGACCGCGAATTCGCTTGGCGCACCGGGCTCCCCGATGATCGGTGCCGAGGTGACGGTGACCACGCCGAGTGGGCACAAGTTCATCAGCCGGGTGGACGGCGGCAGCGGCCACTCCGGCAAGCGCTCCCACGAGATCCACATCGGACTGGGTGAGAACGTGTCCGGGCCGGTCGCGGTGCAGCTCAAGTGGCGCGACCAGACCGGGAAGGCGCAGCAGCAGGATCTGCAGCTGACCGCCGGTGTCTGGCACAGCGTCGAGCTCGGCAGCCACGCCGTGGAGATGCCTAAGGAGATGACGAAGTGAGCACCGTGACAGAGCAGACCAAGCCCGCCGCGGGGCGGCACGATCCCAAGGTCATCATCGCGCTGCGCCGGTTCGCGATCTCGATCTCGGTCTTCAACATCATCGGGTACACCGTGCTCGGCTTCGAGCAGCCGTGGGCGTGGCCGTTCGCCGCCGTGCTCACCGGCTACACCACCGAGATCGTGCTCGAGGTCATCGGCGCCTACGCCGAGAAGCGCACGCCCCGGTTCCTCGGCAACGGGGCCAAGGGCGTGATGGAGTTCCTCTACCCCGCACACATCACCTCGCTGGCGTTGCAGATGCTGATCTACGTCAACGACCGCATCTGGGTGATGCTGTTCGGTGTCGTGCTCGCGGTGAGCGCGAAATGGGTGCTGCGCGCCCCGGTCAAGGGCAAGCTGCGCCACTACATGAATCCGTCGAACCTCGGCCTGGCCTCGCTGCTGGTGCTGTTCCCGGCGTGGATCAGCATCGCCCCGCCGTACCACTTCAGCGAGCACGTGAACGACTTCGTCAGTTGGCTGATCGTAGGGATCATCGTCGCCTCGGGCACGATGCTCAACGCCATGCTCACCGGCCGGATGTGGCTGATCCTGGGTTGGCTCAGCTTCTTCGTGCTCCAGGCGTTCGTCCGTGGCTGGATGTTCGGCACCTCGATTCCGGGCGCGCTCGCCATGGGCACCGGCATCGCGTTCGTGCTCTACACCAACTACATGGTCACCGACCCAGGCACCTCCCCGTCGAAGCCGTTCCCCCAGTTCGCCTTCGGCGCCGGAATCGCCATCGTCTACGGTTTCCTGATGGTGGCCCACATCGCCTACGGCCTGTTCTTCTCCACGGCGATCGTCTGCCTGATCCGCGGCCTGTTCCTCTGGTCGCTGCACTGGTCCCTCCAGGCCAGGGCGAAGGCCGCGGCGACCGAGACCCAGTCCGCCTCGGTCACCCCGCTTCCGGTCGCTGAGGCGGCCGAGGAACGCGCGGCCAAGTCGGCATAGCACCACCCACAACCACATACCGGCGGCGACGCCCGGCCCCCAGCCGGGCGTCGTCCATTTTCCTGACGTGCGCAAGCGAGTTGAGTGGCTCGGGAGAGCACCCTGCGAGGGGACGCCGTCGCCCCGGTCGCGCCAGAGTTGTATGAACGCACTACCTCTGGAAAGGGACTGCCGCCCCTGCAGGGGAACTCCGGTGCCACGGCGGCCAATGCGAACGAACAGCCAGACTGCCGGCCGCGGCGTGGGAGTCGAACGTGTCGCCGTCCGAGTTCCGGAACATTCGGAGGTATGTGATGACCGCCTTGCCCGAACCCTTCTCCCCCAAGCGCTCGCCCGGGCCGCAGATCAATACGGAGCAGCCGAACCTGGGTCGGATGTACGACTACTACCTAGGCGGCTCGTTCAACTACTCCATCGACCGGGCGCGGGCCGAACAGGTGTGCGGCGTGCTGCCCTGCATGACCATGCTGGCCCGGTCGAACCGGGGCTTCGTACGCCGCACGGTGCGGTTCATGATCGACGAGGGAATCGAGCAGTTCCTGGACATCGGCTCGGGCATTCCGACCAATGAGAACACCCACGAGGTCGCCCTGGCCGGAAATCCCGCTGCGCGCGTCGTCTACGTGGACAACGAGCCCATCGCGGTGACCCACGGCCAGCGCATTCTCGCGGACACCGTCGGAGCCCGGATCGTCCAGGCGGATCTGCGTGAACCGCAGACCATTCTGAACCACCCCGAGGTCACCGACCTGATCGACTTCAGGAAGCCGGTCGGCGTGCTCATGGGTGGTGTGCTGGTGTTCGTCCCGGACTATGAGGACCCGGCCGGTCTGGTCGCCGCGTACCGGGACGGCTGCGCGCCGGGAAGCTACATCGCGATCTCGCACCTCACCCACGACGAGGCCGACCCGGTCACCCGAGGACAGGTGGACACCATGGTCGGGATCTACCGCGGCGGCGGCGAGCATTTGTATGTGCGCGAACGGGTCGAGCTCACCCGGTGGTTCGACGGCCTGGAGTTGGTGCCGCCCGGCGTGACGCTGATGGACGACTGGCGCCCCGACCCGAACCGCGCCGTGGACTCGGACAGCCCGGCGCGCTGGCTCGGTTACGGCGGCGTCGGCCAGGTTGTCTAGGCGTCCGCGAAGAAAGGCGGAGCACACCGGCAAGCTGAAAGAAGCAAACCGAGGATAAATCCTGGGATGCTCGTACCCGCGGGTCGCTTCACCAGAGAACGCGCGTCTCTTCGGCAGCCAGAAACTCTTCGGTCAAGCGGTCAATAGCTGTGTGAGTGAACTTCGTTCAGAGGAAAGAAGGGCCCTAGAACATGATCACGCTGGACACTGTGAAGCTCGAGATCGACGGGCCGACGGCGACGATTTACTTCAACCGGCCGGACAAAAAGAACGCGATGAGTCCCCAGTTGCACCTGGAGATGAACAAAGCCCTTGACGCGATCGAGGAAGACGGAAACGTCAAGGTGCTGGTCATCACCGGCAACGGCGACAGCTTCAGCGCCGGCATGGACCTCGAGGAGTGCTTCCTCAAGCCGTTCAACGACCCGATGCTGTTCTACCGGACCAACCTGGTGGCGCTCAACTGGTTCCAGCGCCTCAAGGCGTTCCCGGCCGTGACCATCGCCAAGGTCAACGGGTTCGCCTTCGGCGGCGGCTTCGAGGTGACCGGCCTCTGCGACCTCGCGATAGCAACCGAGACCGCACTGTTCGGGCTCTCGGAAATCAACTTCGGGATCTTCCCGGCCGGCGGCGCCACCTGGGCCGCGACCCACAACCTGCAGCGCAAGCAGGCGCTCTACTACATCCTCACCGGCGACACGCTCACCGGCAAGCAGGCGGAGGAGTACGGCCTGGTGAACAAGGCGGTACCGGCGGAGGCGCTCGACGAGGAGACCGACCGGCTGGTCCGCAAGATCGTCAAGAAGAACCCGGTGACCCTGAGGCTGGCCAAGGAGGTCTACGAGCGGACGACGACCCTGGACCTACCGGCGGCGATCGACTACGACCAGGCGAAGCTCTGGGAACTCTCCCGGCTCAGCGGCAACGAGTGGATCAACGTTGCGCTGAAGCAGTTCGAGAAGCGCAGCTACCGGCCGGGCCTGGACACCTACAAGCGCGGCGAAGCGACGTCATGATCTTCACCAGTCCGCATCCGGGTATCGAGATTCCGCGGATCCCGTTGACCGCGTTCGTGCTGCAACGGGCCGAGCGGCATGCCGGCACGGTCGCGACGGTCGACGTGACCGGCGAGACGGCGTACACCTACGGAGAGCTCGCGGCGGCGGTGCATCGCGCCGCCGCCGGGCTGCACGCCATGGGCTTCCACAAGGGGGACGTGCTCGCCATGCTCGCGCCGAACGTGCCCGAGTACCCCATCGCCTACCACGCGGCCGCGCTTGCCGGCGGCACGGTGATGATGCTCAATCCGCTGGACACGGCCGAGGATCTCGCCACGCACCTGAACGAGGCCGACGCGCGCTTCCTGCTGACCATGCCATCCGAGGTGGCCAAGGCGACCGAACTGTCCACCCAGACGAAGGTCGAGGAGATCATCGTCTTCGGGACGGCGGACGGCGCGACGCCGTTCGCCGCGCTGCTGGCCGCCGAGGACACCCCTCCGGAGCCGGCCGTGGACCCGGCCGAGGACGTGGTGACCCTGCTGCATTCCAGCGGCAGCACCGGCTACCCCAAGGGTGTCATGCTGACGCATCGCAACATGATCGCCAATGTGATCCAGACCAGCACCGGCGCGCCACTCGACGAGGACGACAAGGTGCTCGCCGTACCGCCCTTCCACCACGCCTTTGGTCTGATCATGGTGATGAACGCCAGCCTGCTCCAAGGCGCGACGATCGTGACCATGCCGCGCTTCGACCCCGAGGCGTACCTGAAGGCGGTCCAGGACCACCGCATCACCCGGCTCTACATCGTGCCGACGATCGCGGTCCTCCTGGCGAAGAGCCCGCTGGTGGACCGCTACGACCTCTCGTCCATTCGGGAGATCGTCTCGGGCGGCGCCGCGCTGGACCCGGAGATCGCCCGGATGTGCGAGGCGCGGCTCGGCTGCCGCGTCGCGCAGGGGTACGGCCTCACCGAGGCGCTGGTGTCCTTCATGCAGCTCAAGAACTCCGTGCCGACCGGGTCGGTCGGCCCGACCACCGTCAACATCGAATGCAAGATCGTCGAGGTGACGACGGGCGAGGAGTTGGGGCGCAACCAGAACGGCGAGATCCTGATCCGGGGCCCCCACGTGATGAAGGGCTACCTCAACGCCGCGGAGGCTACCAGGAAGGTGCTGGAGCCGGACGGCTTCCTGCATTCCGGCGACCTCGGCTACGTCGACGACAACGGAGAGCTCTTCATCGTCGACCGCATCAAGGAGCTCATCAAGTACAAGGGCCAGCAGGTGTCCCCGGTCGAGCTCGAGGCGGTCCTCATGACGCATCCGAAGGTCGCGGACGCGGCGGTGGTGGGCGTGCCGGACGAGGACGCCAGCGAGGTTCCGAAGGGCTTCGTCGTCGTCAAGGAACCGGCCACCGCTGAGGAGATCATGGCCTTCGTCGCCGAACGGGTCGCTCCCTACAAGAAGATTCGGCAGCTCGAGTTCATCGACCAGATCCCCCGCACCCCGGTGGGCAAGATCGAACGTCGCAGCCTGAAGGAGCGGGATTCCGCCGGCTGACCTCCGCCGGGTCACCAGCCTGAATCCGGACCATTTCCGAGTACCGTTTCCGACAGCGGATTCCAGGCCAAGCGCACAATGGGACAAGCATATTGGTTGCATCACGAAACCAATATGCCTAATCTGTTAGGGACGGCTCTGAACACCGATCGATCGGCCTGCGGAGGACCGCCGGTGGATCAGTGGTGAAGCCGCATCAATGCGGCTATAAGACGCCAATACCGAAGTAGAACTGTCGAGGGAGGTCTGGCAGCGTGATGACGGAGGTTGGTTCCCCGCCAGGAGCCAGGTGAACCACTCGTCATCCGTGCTGCCGGGTCTCGGTGGAGCCGCTCAGCCGACAGCCCTGAGGAGATTAGATGAACCTGCCGAACGTTGTCTCCAGAGAAGAGTGGTTAGTGGCCCGCAAGGCTCTCCTGGAGAAGGAGAAAGAAGTCACTCGTGCCCGCGAGATGATAGCGGAAGAGCGCCGCAAGCTGCCAATGGTCAAGGTGGAGAAGGAATATCTCTTCGAAGGGCCGAACGGCACGGTCACGTTGCTCGACCTGTTCGAGGGCCGCCGCCAGCTCGTGGTGCGGCACTTCATGTTCGCCCCGGGTGACACCGAGGGTTGCGAAGGTTGCTCCATGCAGGCCGACAGCGTCGGCGAGCTCGCCCACATCTGGGCCAGGGACACCAGCTTCGTCATGGTTTCCCGCGCGCCGCTGGCCGACTTCCAGCCTTTCAAGGCTCGCATGGGTTGGACGTTGCCGTGGTACTCGTCGTTCGGCAGCGATTTCAACTACGACTACGAGGTCACCACCGAGCAGGGTGAGTCACCCGGGGTGAGCGCGTTCTACCGGGACGGCGACGACGTCTTCTTCACCTACTCGATCTTCGACCGTGGTGGCGACATCTTCAAGAACTTCTACAACTACCTGGACATCACCCACCTTGGCCGGCAGGAAGACCAGCTCGAACATCCGTGGGACTGGTGGCGCCTCAAGGACCGGTATGACGACGAGACCGCGGCCAAGCCCCGCGACAACTGGTGGAATGGCACGAGGTACAAGTAGTCGCGGCCGATCGTGCCCGTCCTCCCGCCCCGCCGAACGGTGGGACGGCTCTGGCTCCGGCCTGGCGCTCCGCCGCGCCAGGCCGGAGCCGACCCTTGTGGCGACCCGGTTCCCGGCAGCGGGCCGGCTCGCCGGGAGACGTCGCACCCGGAATAGTTGATTGCACGACCTGTTCGTCTTAGCAGACAACCACGAGCTGGGAGAGCACCATGAGCGACCTGTCCGGCAGGACCACGATCGTCGTCGGCGCGAGTCGCGGCCTCGGCCACGGGGTAGCCACGGCCTTCGCCGAGGCCGGCGCACCGGTGATCGCCGTGTCCCGCACCGCGGCCGAGTTTCCCGAGCCGGCCAACGGCTCCGGCACCATCCAAACCGAGATCGCCGACGCCGGTGCGGCCACCGTGCCGGCCGCCCTGCTGGACCGCTACGAGCCCCAGACGGTCGTCCTGACAGCCGGCGCCACCCCACACATGCGCCCGCTCCGGGAGCAGACCTGGGACACCTTCTCGGTCAACTGGGAGACCGACGTCCGCATCACGTTCCACTGGTTGCGGGAGGTCCTGCTCACCCCGCTACGCCCGGGCAGCAGGGTCATCGTGGTCAGCAGCGGCGCGGCACTCAACGTCAGCGGATCACCGCTCAGCGGCGGATACGCCGGCGCCAAAGCCACCCAGCGCATCATCACCGGATATGCCCAGGGCGAAGCCAACCGCGCCGGCCTCGGCATCACCTTCACCACGGTGCTGCCCCGATTCGCACCGGAGACCGGCGTCGGCCGGCCAGCCGTCAAGGCCTACGCCGCCCAATCCGGACTGTCCGTCGAGGACTTCCTGCAGCACCAGGGCCCGCTCCTGACCCCGGAAATCGCCGGCACCGCCCTCGTTGAACTCGTCAAAACCGACGCCGACGGCGTCGCGCCCGCATACATGCTCAACGGCGCCGGACTGCACGTCCTGCCCTGACCCGGCAACAACACACCAATCCGCTGGCCGCCCACGGTGTGCCGGTCGTCGCCGGCCGCCCGGATGACGGCTGGCATATCAAGCAATACGGGAGACGCGTGGCGGGACCGCTTCTGTAACCCTGGTCAAT
This sequence comes from Labedaea sp., assembly GCA_045806965.1. GTDB lineage: Bacteria > Actinomycetota > Actinomycetes > Mycobacteriales > Pseudonocardiaceae > DASYTH01. Next base: position 177,610 of record JBJMIG010000003.1, read on the forward strand.
GGATTCGGTACTCCACAAAAACCAAGTTAGGAGAGGACATGTCAACTGTCGCCGTCCCGTCCAGGGAAGAGCTGGTGCGGCGGGTGTCCGAGATCGCGCCCGTTCTCCGGGCCAACGCTGAGTGGTCGGTGGAGAACCGGCGGCTGCACGAGGAGACGGTCAAGGCCCTGACCGACACTGGCGTGTTCCGGATGAGGATCCCCCGGCACTACGGCGGGTACGAGAGCGATGCGCGGACCATGGTCGAGGTGGCCGACGCGATCGCCCAGCTCGACGGATCCGCGGCGTGGGTGGTCGCCTGCTCCTGGATCGCCACTTGGGGCTTGGGCCTGTTCCCGGACGAGGTCCAGGCCGAGGTGTTCGAGGACCCCGACGTGCAGGTCTGCACCACCATTGGGCCAGGGACCGCGACGGCCGTGCCGGTCGAGGGTGGCGTCGTGGTCAACGGCGAGTGGCCGTGCATCAGTGGCGCCCTGACCAGCAAGTGGCAGCAGATCGGAGCGATCCTGCTCGACCCGAACAGTGAGCCGTACCCGGTGATGGGCCCGGTTCAGCTGTCGGAGTTGGAGATTCGCGACGACTGGCACACCACCGGCCTGCGTTCCTCCGGAAGTGTCGCCACCATCGCGAAGGACCTGTTCATCCCGCAGGAGCGCCTGCTTCCGGCGCCCGCGGTGGTCGGCAGCCAGTCGGCCTCGAAGCGCAACGCCGATGTGGCGATGTACCGGGCTCCGTTCATCGCAGTGGGCGCGGCGGCCACCGTTGGCGTCGTCCTCGGCATGGCCAAGACGATCCGGGACACGTTCTTCCAGCGGCTGCCCGGTCGCGCGGCCACCTACACCCTGTACCCGAGCCTGGCCGAGGCGCCGGTGACCCACCTGCGGGTCGCCGAGGCCGTCATGAAGATCGACGAGGCCGAGTTCCACGCGCACCGGCTGGCCGACCTGGTGGACAGCAAGTGCGCTTCCGGCGAGCCCTGGGAGCTGACCGAGCGCGGCCGCAGCCGTGGCGACGAGGGCGCGGCCGTGCGCCTGACCAACGAGGCGGCGGACATCCTGGCCGCCAGCAGCGGCGGCTCCGCGGCCTACACCAAGGTGCCCATCCAGCGGTTCCTCAACGACCTGAGGACCGTCAGCCTGCACGCGATGATGATCCCGGATGTCAACGCCGAGATCTACGGCCGAATCCTGTGCGGCCTGGAGCCCAACACCTACTACATCTGACATCTGACCGACGAACCACGGAGTGGACCCGGGTACCCGCCGGGTGGTCAGGCGGCGAGAGAGTCCTTTCTCACGCGTGAGAAAGGACTCTCTCACCATATATTGAGTCGCGTCCTGAATGTGCATTGGGGGCGAAAATGGAGAAGGTCAAGGTTTTACTCGTGGGCGGGCCGGCGCACGTTCCGAACAAGGACCGGGTGCAGTGGGTCACCGAGCTGTCTGAAAAGGTGAAACTCTGCTTCGGCGGCGGATACGAGCATTTCACCTATCAGGGCGACCAGAGCACGGCGGACGGCGAGGACCTGCCGGTATTTCAGTGGGTCATGCGCACCACCATGGCCGAGTAGGGTCGGCTCGTCCCAGGTTCGTTCAGAGGAAGATCGGGTACGGACCGAGTTCCTCGTAGGCCCTCGGCGCGGCCGGCCGGCCCACGCGATCGGCATGTCGTCTGGTCGGCCGGAGGCGAACCGGGTCCAGAATCCACGCAGACCCGGTACGAGACCGTTCGATCCCCCCACCCACTTCGGCGTCGATCGGCCGAACACCCTTGCCGCCGTTCTCGGACCGCAAAGCCGACAGCAACGAGCCGCATCGCGGGCGCCGAATGCCAGCACGGGGCCATTCCCCGGGGTGAACACCGGCCCGAGCCACGGCGTGTCGGGGGCCGGGCCACGGGCCACGGCCGCCCGGTGCCGCCGGTCGGCGTCGGCGAGATAATCCTCGCCCAACACCACGGAGAGCTCGGCTGCCGCCGGGTCGGGACCGAGGGCGAGCCCGGCGGCGCGCAGGACGTCCGCGTGCGGGCCGGGCTCGACCCCGATGGTGATCAGTTCGACCGGGCTGACGGCGGTTCGCCCGACTCCACGCCACAGACGTCCCCATAGGCGAGGTCCGCGGATCCGCACCCGGTCGAGCCGGCGGCCGCAGAACCACCAAGCCATGTTGAGCACGTTCGCTCGGCACACCGGCCACCCGCTTACCTGTCTACATCGGACGGAATAACTCGAGCCGTACGCGGCCTGGGCGCGGAACTCAGTTGCCTGGAGGCAGAACTCGCTTGCCTGGGCGCAGGACTCGCGGTTTCGGATCCTCAGTCGTCCTTGAGGGAGCGGGCGAACGCCCGGACATCGTCCACGTACAGGTCCGGCACCTCGAGCGCGGGGAAGTGTCCGCCGCGGTCGAACTCCGACCAGTGCGTAATGGTCGGCAGAATCTGATCGGCGAGCCGGCGCAGCGGCAGGACGACGTCGTGCGCGAACACCGCGACACCCGCCGGCATGGTCAGCTCCCACGGACCACCCACGCGGGCGGCGAAGCTCTGGCCGCCGCCCCCGAGCGACTCGTAGTAGAACTGGGCCGAGGAGCCCGCCGTGGCGGTCAGCCAGTAGATCGCGACGTTCGCGAGCATCAGGTCGCGGTCGATGACGTCCTCGGGCACGACCCGGGATCCGGTCCACTCCTTGTACTTCTCCATGATCCACGCAAGCTGCCCAACCGGCGAGTCGGTGAGGCCGTATGCCACCGTCTGCGGGCGGGTGAGCTGGAGCTTGAGGTATGCCGACCGTTCCTGATCGAAGGTCGCGAGCCGGGCGAGCCGCTCCGTGTCCGACTCGCTCAGGTCCGCCAACTCGGCCGGCCGCGAGGGCATTGTGACCAGTGTGTTGATGTGCACACCCACCACGCGCCGGGGGTCGGCCAGACCCAGCTCCGCCGACACCAACATCCCCCAGTCGCCGCCCTGTGCCACGTACCGTTCGTAACCGAGCCGGGTCATCAGCTCCTTCCACGCCAGGGCAACCCGACAGTGGTCCCAGCCCGCCGTTCGGGTCGGGCCGGAGAACCCGTAGCCGGGGAGGGTCGGCAGCACGACATGGAAGGCGTCGGCCGGGTCGCCGCCGTGCGCACCCGGGTCGGTCAGTGGACCGACGACGTTCAGGAACTCGACCGGTGAGCTGGGCCAGCCGAATGTGATCAGCAGCGGCGTGGCGTCCGGCTCGGGTGATCTGACGTGTACGAAGTGGATATTCGCGCCGTCGATCTCGGTGGTGAACTGAGGCAGCTCGTTCAGCCGGGCCTCCATGACCCGCCAGTCGAACTCGGTGCGCCAGTACTGCGCCAGCTCCTTGAGGTAGTCGAGGGGCACACCCCGCTCCCAGCCCACCCCAGGGATCTCGTCGGGCCACCGCGTGTGCTCCAGCCTGCGGTTCAGGTCGTCCAGATCGGCTTGTTGTACTTCGATGCGGAAAGGTTGCACGATGTGTCCTCTCGTGTCCGATATCTTCGAGCGTCCAGTCCCCGGGGCCGCCCCACAAGCCAATTAGACGAGCCGCTGCGAACTTGGGCATCCTGGGAGAATCGGACCGTTGTCCCCGGATGGTTAGCTTGCCCCCATCATGCGGATTTGCCGGACCAGCGGCCGTCAACGTCCCAATCCCCGATAGTCGAGAACCGCAATCGATCTCGAAACCACGCCTTCTCGAAGATGCCCGCCGACAAGAGAACTGGATCATTCTCTTTAGTGGCGCGCAGATCCATGAGTTGGACACGACCAGGAGGCACACGAATTCATCCGCAGATCATGAAAATATAATATTGCCACGAACCAGACCGATTCACTATGGTTTGGCTCGGCGTCCCTGCATGCGTCGATCGGACGATACGGTGAGTTCGGTCACCATATCTCTGATGCGATTCAAGTGACACGACAAAGGATGGTGCGCATGACTACCCAGCAGGTGGCGTCGAGTCAGGGCAGGACGAACCTCGCCTTGGCCGCGCTTTTCATGGGGACGTTTGCGCTGGGCTGCGCCGAGCTGCTCGTGGTCGGTGTGCTGAACCTGATCGCCGACGACCTCAACATCTCCATCCCGACCGCCGGATGGCTGGTGACCGCCTACGCGCTGGGGATGGCCGTCGGCGGCCCGATTCTGACCGCTCTGACGATCAGGCTGAATCGGAAGACCATTCTGGTCGCCACGATCGCCCTGTACGCCCTGGCCAGCCTGACCCCGGTGCTCGTGCACAACTACGGCCTGTTCATCGCGGCACGCGCCGTTACCGGCTCACTGCAGGGTCTGTTCATCGGGGTCGCGTTCGTCTTGGGGATGTCGATCGTCCCGCCGGATCGCGCCGGCCGGGCGATCTCCGCGATCGTCTCCGGGGTCGCGGTCTCGGCCACGCTCGGCGTTCCGCTTGGCACCCTGATCGGCCAGGGACTCGGCTGGCAGGGCTCGTTCATCGCGATCGTCGGGTTCGCCGGGATCGCGCTGATCGCAACGCTGGCGCTCGTTCCGCCGGTGGCCAGCCCCGACACCGGCGCCGCCGGCCAGGTCAGGCACGCCTTCGCCCCGCGGGTACTCGCCCTGCTCGGCCTGACCTTCGTGGTGTTCACGGCGCTGTACACGCCGCTGACCTACATCGTGCCGTTCCTGCAAGACGTCACCGGCATCACCGGCACGCTGATCAGTCTGTTCCTGTTCACCTACGGCCTGGCCACCGCGGTCGGCTCGTTCAGCGGCGGCCGCTTCGCCGACCAGAACGCCGGCCGCACCCTGATCGTGGGCACCACCGGCACCGCGGTCGCCCTGCTGGCGCTTTACCTCGTCGGCGCAAGCCCGGCCCTGGTCGCGCTGGTCATGCTGGCCTGGGGCCTGTTCGGCTCCGCCATGGTGCCCTCACTCCAACTCCGCGTCGTCACCCTGGCCGGCCCCGGTGGCCAACTCGCCTCCTCGCTGCCGGCCTCGGCCGCCAACGTGGGTATCGCCCTGGGCCCGGTCCTCGGCGGCGTGGCAATCAGCAGCTTCAGCCCCTCAGCACCGGTGATCACCGGTCTGATCGTCGCCGTGATCGGCATCGCGTTCGCCTGGATCACCAGCTTCCTCAAGCCATCGGTGGCCGAGCCCGCGGCGATCGAACCGGCCGCGCCGTCAGACCCGACCGCAGAGGCCGCCTGACCGGGTCCGTCGGAATCAATTGCGCCCGAGCGCAGAACTCAACGTTCGCATACCCTCGTTTGTGGTTGATTGATGGCGCCGTTGTTGCGGGAACAATGAGGGGAATCTCATGACGGATGAAGCTATGGATCCTGGCGAGTCGGTGGCCAGCGCCTTGGACGCGGCGAGTATGCCCGCGATCGTCGACCGGGCCGCCTTCCAATCCGAACTGGACCAGGTGCGGCTGCGGGAGAAGGCGCACATGCGCGAAGGCGACGCGATCACCGCCGCCCGCCGACGCCTGCCCATGGTCGAGATGGACGCCACCCTCGAACTGACCGGACCCGACGGGC
>JBJMIG010000004.1:0-160080 GCA_045806965.1 Labedaea sp.
ACCCCGAAAGGCGCCTCCTGGGTCAACCAGATCGAGACCTGGTTCGGCATCATCACCCGCCAGTCGATCCGCCGCGGCACCTTCACCAGCGTCAAGGTCCTCATCGGACAGATCCGCGACTACATCACCCACTGGAACACCCGCCCGACACCGTTCGCCTGGACCGCCACCTCTGATGAGATCCTCGCCAAGGTCCGCCTCGTCCAAACCAACATCAAGAAACTCATCGACAACAACTCGAAGTAAAGACATCAGAATCACGGAACACTAGCCAACGCGAGAGTAACCAGCCCACTGGTAAGGATCAGAGCGCTCGCGACGACCCACACCGCGGGCGCCGCCTGGTACGTAGCGGCGACCAGTGCGCCAGCGTAGGCCAGCACCAGGATCAGCGAGCACCATACCGCCCACATTCGGTGGCTGACCGCGCGGGAGCGCCCGTGGCCGGAGAAGTCCATCCAGGACAGAACCGCCGGTTCAGCCCACACGAACCCGCGACGGAGGAAGTACCGCCACGCGACGGCTGACACGGCAAGCAGCAGGCCAACCATCGCCCGCCAGGGCATGGTCGTCTCCCCCAGCAGAGCGTGCCGCCACCACGGCAGTTTGAAGAAGGCGCCGATCAGGAATCTGATCACGAACAGGATCGGCAACAGGGCGCCACCGAACAAAAGTCCGCCGACCATGCTGTATTTACGTGTTCTCGTGGGTGCCGGCACTGTCACGTCATGTCCACGACGACGTCGGCCAGTTCCAGTAGCGGCGGATGGTGCGTGGCCAACACCGCCGCCGCACCTGCTTCGGTCGCTCGGTGGATCAGGTCGGTCAGCCATTCCTTGCCGGCCGCGTCCAGCGCCCGCTCAGGTTCGTCCAGCAAAAGCACATCATGAGGGCGTGCGGTGGCCCCGAGTAGCATCAAGCGGCGGCGCTGACCGGAGGAAAATGAACCCGCCGCGACGTCGGTGCGGTCGTGCAGCCCAGCTTCGACCAGCATTCCGTCGACATCGGGCAGCTCGACGCCGAACGAACCGGCGAGCAGGTCGAGATGCTGGACCGGGGTCAGCTCGGGGAAGATATCGGTGTCGTCGAACAGGACCGACACCCTGCGCCGGAATTCGACCGAGCTTTCGTCGGGCGTTCGCCCCGCCACCTCGATCGTGCCGGCCGTGGGTTCTCGCACGCCGTACAGGCATCGCAGGAGCGTCGTCTTGCCGCTGCCGTTCGGCCCGACGACGACCGCGCACTGCCCGGCCCGGACGGTCAGGTCCAGCTCGCGAAACAGCCAGAACCTCCCGGCGATCCGCACTCCGAGCGACTGGGCGATCACCCCCACGATACGATGCTACCAGCGGATTCCCGGCCGTCCCCCGGGACTGTTGGTGGCGTCCATGAAGGAACTTCGAGGACCTGCACGACAGCCGCGGACAACAGCACCCCGGGCGCAAGGCCGATGCGGGTGGGATCCAGGTGGCGCCAGCGCAGCGCGCGCACAGTTCGCCGCGGCGGGCGCCGATGACCGTGGTCAGCCACACCAGCGGGCTCAGGTCGGGGTCGGCCCAGGCGGTGGTGATGATCCGCGCGGCGTGCGCCGGGGTGGGCGGCTGCGGGCCGGGCGGGGTTTTGGGCGGCGGTTCGGCGTCCGGGGTGGGGCTGCAGTCCAGCCAGCCCCATCGCACCGCCCGGTGGTAGGCGCCGCTGAGCGGGAAATGAATCTTGCGGACCGTGGCGCGGTGCAACGGTCGACATACATGCTCCGGGGTGGGGTGCCGGCAGTGGTCGCGGCAGCGCAGCAACTCGGCGTAGAAGCTGTCCAGGACCTCGGGGGTCACGGCGGTGAGCCGCAACCGGCCCGGTAGCGGGTGGATTGCTGGTACCGGGACCGGACGGCGACTGGGCCCCGGAGGACCCGGTCTCCTCCGACTACCGCATCGAGCGGTACCGCCCGCGCGTCGAAGGACTCTTCGCCCGCATCGAACGCTGGACCCGGATATCCGACGGCGACACCCACTGGCGCACGATGACCAGGGACAACCTCGCCCACCGCTACGGCCAAGACGCCACTCCCGGGTGGTCGACCCGCCCGCCCGGCGCGCGTGCTCAGCTGACGGCCGCGGCAACGCAATCCACTACGAGTACCCGGCCGAGAGCGGCGAGGGCATCGACCCGGCCCAGGCGCACGAACGCCACCGCACCGACGTCGGCCGCAACGCTAACCGCGCCTCGCCGCACAATTGGAGTCGGCGGCTTCCGAAACCGTTCTAGCGCCGGACGGAACGTGAGCCGATCCAAATACGACCAGTAACCGGAAGCTCACAGCTCGCATTATACGCACCCTATACAGGACGGCCTTACCTTCTCGATCGCCCGCACAAACCCGAGCTGCGGCAAATGAGGGGATCGTCATGCAACTCCTGAAAGGCAAACCTGCTATGACCGGCGTCTTGGCCGCACTGCTGAGCCTGGCAGTGCTGATTCCGGCCGGCCCGGCGATGGCGAGTCAGGACAGGGCCGCTGCTGCTGCGGTGCCCCCCTGCGAACCGGGCGGGTACCCCGGGGTGCCTGGCACGCGGGTCAAGTCCCCGGATTCGCCAAAGGTGTACCTTGTCGACCCGACCGGCAGCCGTCGGTGGATCATCAACGGCGATGGCTATTTCGCTCTGTTCCGGAACTGGAACGGCATTCAGACCATCGCCAACCTCGAGTGCATGTGGGAAGGACGCGACCTGAAGACGTTCTCGAACCCCGAAAACCCTGGGAATTTGGACCGCGGATCCTTCCTTGCCACGGACAACCAGAGTGCGAGGGTCTACCTGATCGACGGCGTCGAGGCACGGTGGATCGCCCCAGGAGGATTCGAAAAATACCAATTCGACTGGAGCAAGATCGCCAACTTCAACTCCGAAGAAATGTGGCGCACCTATGTCTCCGGCCCGCCCTGGAACTGAGCCCGCGCTCAGCAGTTACGCGTCGGGGGTGGCGCAGTTACCCGGCTCGTATACAGACCCCTCGGGGTCAGTGGATTCCGCAACATTCGTGTATCGCCCACTCTGGGCGGTGCCACCATGGGTCCGTGTTCTTGGTGGTGAGTGGGTGCACGGCTGGGTGTGTGGCCGCGACGGCGGGGGTTGGTGTGGTGAAGGGTTCCAACAGATCGTCGACCGTGTGGAGGCGGCCGCGGAGCATTACCTGCTGGACCGCCGCGGCGGCGCGGATGTCGGCGAGGGGGTTGCCGTCCACGAACGACAGGTCGGCGTGTGCGCCCGGGCGGATGGTGCCGAGTTCGCCCGCCAAGCCGAGCCAGCGGGCCGGGTTGGCCGTCGCGGTGACCAGGGCCTCGTGGGCTGTGAAGCCGTACCGGACCATGGCGCGCAGGTTCATGTGCAGGGAGACCGCGACATTGTCCAGCGGCGAGTCGGTGCCGGCGATCACGAGCCCACCGGCGCGATGAACGCGCAGCACCATCTCGGTGTGGAACCGCAACATCTCCCGGTTGACCGCGGCCGGCGGCCTGCTGGCCTCGTCCGCCCGTGCCACGTAACGCTCGTACTCCCAGGACGGGAACAGCGTCCTGGAACGCCGATCCTCGACCAGTGAACGGTCTTCGGCGTAGAGCACGAACGAGTTGAACAGGGTCGGTGTGACCGACATCCGGGACGCGCCGAACATCGCGATCACGTCGGCGTAGGCACGGCCCAGCCGGCTCACCGTGTGGGAGTAGCCCAGGCGGTTCGTCGCGCCGAAATGCTCCATTCCGTCCATGCCGATCGCCGCGGCCGGGTACAGGTAATGCGAGCTCAACCGCATTCCGCTGCGATGCGCCTGCTCTCCGGTGAGCCGCTGCAGGTCGACCGGCAGCCGAACATAGGTCTTGACCATGTCGTAGTCGAGCCCGCGCGCCCGGTTCATCTCCAGGTTCAACTGGGCGGCGGAACGGGTGGGACGCATGAAGTTGTAGAAGACCCTGCTGCCGTCGATCGCCTCGCCGGTGGCGAAGTACCGGGGGCCGAGCCGGGTCCCGGACTCGAGTGCCTCCCTGGTCTCCACCATCTGGTAGACGGGGTCGCCCGGCGACCGGGTCGTGGTGACCCCGTAGGAAAGCCATAACCTGCCCTGGCGATCCCCCCACTGCCGGCCCCGCAGGTGCCAGTGGTTGTGCGCGTCGATCAGTCCCGGCATCACCGTCAGCCGCGATGCGTCCACAGTGGAACGTCCGGGAGTGTGGTCGAGCACGGCGACGATTCGGCCGTTCTCGACCACGATGTCCACGTTGCGGCGCAGGCTGGTCGCAGTGCCGTCCCACATGGCGCCGGCGTGGATGACGTGCCGTTCGGTGGTGCGTGCCGGACTCCATCTCAGGTCGATCGGCACGTCGCGAACTCGGCCGCCGGCGATCGCCACCGAACGCAGCCGCCCGTTGTTGAGGTAGAACAGCCGGTCACTTCCTTGCCAGGCAAGGGAGTCGGTGGCCTCGCTGGTGACCTGCCGGGGCGATCCGGTGAACCGGCCGCCGGCGTCGACCGGCACCACCCAGGCCACCGACTCGACCACGAACGCCAGGTGCCGGCCATCGGGCGACCACACCGGACCGTCGTCGCCCCGCGTGGCCAGCGACGCGTGCGGCATCGGCTCGGTGTAGGTCAGCGTCCCGATGTTCAGGTCGACGGTGAGGATCTGGCTGGTGCCCTCGCGGAATCGCGCCGAATAGGGCTTCACCGCGGCCAACGCCAACACGGCGCCGTCTGGCGACCATGTCGGGCGACCGGGCAGGAACAGGCTGGGCGTGACCTGGCGGACCGAGCCCGAAGCCAGCTCAAGGATCCAGGCGGCGCCGTCGTGGTCCTGATAGGCGATTCGGCCGCCGTCCGGACTCCACCGCGGGGTCATCTGCGCACCCGGCAGCGTGGTCAGCCGGTGCTCCGCACCGGTGGCCAGGTCGCGCAGCCACAGGTCGGCGTCACCGGCACGGTCCGACACGTAGACCAGTGACCGTCCGTCGGGAGAGAAGTCGGGGTCCGAAGCGAAGTAGCCGTCGTCCACGATGCGCTCCGGCTTGCCGCCGATATCCATCAGCCACAAGGCGTTGAGCGCGCGGAAGGCGATCCGGCGGCCGTCGGCCGAACACACCGGGCTGGCGATGCCCTTGACCTGGCGTGCGTTCACCTCGGGTTCCGGCCGTGCCGGCAGCGACCGACCCTGTTCCGTCACCACCGTGACCACGGCTGCGAACCGGACGTCGGTCACCCCACCCGCGTCGATACCGCGACGCCTGATCCTGCCGTCGGCGGTGTAGAGCAGTTCGTTGGCCGACAACCAGACCGGCGGAAACACGAACACGTCCTCGCCGGGTTCGCTGACCACTCGCTCGCCGACGATCAGTTCGGTCGTCGCACCGGTTATCCGGACATAGGCGAGGGTCCGGCCGTCCGGTCCAACCGAGGGCCCGAACAGCCTGGCTCCGTCCGGCGCGGTGACGAGCCGTTCGACCACGCCGTCCTGCACGCCGACGGCGTCGATCGCGATCTCGTTGGTGGTGAACACCACCTTGTTGGCGGAGCCCGGGAACCAGCTTGGCATGGCCTCCTCGGCCGGGGTGTCGGTCAGTGCGCGGATGGCGCCGCCATCGAGGTCATAACTGAACACGCCGTAACTGCCGGTGTTGCCGCGATCCGAGGTGAAGACCAGGGAGCGGCCGTCCGGGGAGAACTTGGGCTCGCGGTGGTCGAACGGACCCGAGGTGAGCTGCCGCAACCCGGTACCGTCTGCGTTGATCATCCATAGCTGGAAGTTGCCGTCCCGGTATGCCTGGAAGGCGAGCCGCGTCGAGTCGGGAGACCAGTGCGGTTGGGTGGCGTCGGTCAGCTCGTCGGTGAGTCGGCGGGCCTGTCCACCAGCGATGGGCAGCACCCAGATTCCGGTGGCCAGATCGAAGGCCAACCGCCGACCGTCGGGTGACACGGTCGCGGCCACGTTCGTGCCTTCGGTGAGCGTGACCTCCGCCTGCCCGGCGGGCGGGGCCGCGGAAGCGGCCCGTTCCGGCCCGACCAGCGTGGCACCGCCCGCCACCGCGGCCAGCTGACCGCTCCGCCGCAGCACCTCTCGGCGGCTCAGCCGAGAACTCCGCGGTTCATAAGGACTATTCGACACGATTGTCCCCCTTTACAGTACTCGTTTTGTTCCCCGACCTGGCGCGCGAGAACAGACTGTGGCCGACAGTTCCGCAACGCCGCGCCAATCGTTGCCACTGTCCATTCGCGACCTCTGCCTGTAGCCGGGCGGGCCGAGGTGGAACCAGTTCCTCGCCGCTGTCCGAACGCGCCTGGCGGTGCGGGCCCGGTGCGCCGCGGTTCTCCGCCCGGACAACCAGAACCACGGCCGCGAGCACAAGGGCACCACCGGCCAGCGCGATCGGTCCCAGCCGCTCGCCCAGCACCAGCCAGCCCAGCAGTAGGGCGATCGCCGGATTGACGTAGGCATAGGTGGAGGCGATCGACACCGGAGCGTTGCGCAGCAACCAGATCAGGCAGGCGAACGGCAACACGCCGCCCGGAATGGCGAGGTAGAGCACCGCGAGCATCGAGGCGAGCGATGGTGCGCCAACGTGGCCGAACTCGCCGGCGGCCGCGGCGACGGGAACCAGGACGACGCCGGCGGTGGCCATCTGGATGGTCACGGTGGCCAGTGGGTCGCTGGGCATGGCCAGCCGGGACGTGCCGAACGTCCCCGCCGCCTCGCACGCGGCGGCTACCAGCAGTGCGGCGATGCCGATGGGCAGGACCGCGCCGCCGGCCCCGGTCGGCAGGCACAACAGGGTGATACCCAGAAAACCCACCGCGACGCCGACCAGGACCGCCGGGCGGGCCCGATCACCGCCGACGGCTCGATACAGCACGATCCACACCGGCACCGACGCCACCAGGAGCGCGGCTGTACCGGAACCGACGAACTGTTGGCCGAACGAGATCAGACCCCGGGCGGCGGCGAGGGTCAGCAGGCCCGCGAGGGCCGCGTTCCTCGCCTGGGCCAGCGGCATCCGAAATCGGGACCAGCCGCGACCGGGCAGTAGGACCGCGCACAGAACCAGTCCGGCGACCAGGAACCGCAATGCGGTGCCCAACAGCGGCGGGATCGTTTCCAACATGATCTCGATGGCCGCATAGGTCGAGCCCCACAGGATGTAGACCAGCACAAGCGCGACCAGAACCCGTATGCCATAGGTCATCGCGTGCTCCGTGGGATCTGCCTGCCGTCAGGGCTGGTCCTGCGTGGCCAGGCCGGGCCGCCACACGGCGAACTCGGAGAAGCCGTGCAGCAGCGGCGCCTCGGCCACGTGGTTTCGTTCCGCAATCCAGACAACCTCACCAATCAGAATGGCATGGTCGCTCACCGTGATCGAGCTGTGCAGCCGGCACTCGGCGGTGCGATGGACGTGTTCGGTGGGCACGGGCAACTGGTAGCAGCGGCTGGGCCGCCACCGCACGCCCTCGAACGGCCGGTCAAGACCGGCGGCGAACTGCCGGGCCAACTGAAACCCGGGACCCTCCAACAGGTTGACGGTGAACGAGCCGGTGTGCTCCACCGCCTTGCGCATCCGGCCCCAGCGGCCGACGCAGGCCAGCACCATCGGCGGATCGAGGCTGAGACTGCACAGCGCCGAGCACGTCATGCCCGTCGGCCCGCCCTCCTCGTCCCGCGTGCCGAGCACCGCCACGCCGCTCGGAAATCCCCGCATGAAGTCCTTGAAATCCAGGGCGGACGCCATCGGGCCGGCGGCCAACTCAGGCGGATCCTCGCCCGTGGCCGCGGCGGTGGGGTGGGATGTGGATCCGTGGTTCGACGTTATCGCCATGGTCGCCGTGCCTCCGGTAGGTCCCGATGAGGATGAGCGGCGGTGCCGCAGGCCCAACAACGCGCTGACCGCTGGGCCGGTGATCACGGTGGTCACCACCGCCACCGCGGCAAGTGCGAGATAGATGGATGGCGCGATGAGGCCGAAGCTCAGGCCGACCGAGATCAGCACGAACTCGGTGACCCCACGGGTGTTGAGCAGGAAGCCCAACGCCAGAGCCTCATTTCGGCCCCAGCCGTGCGCCCGGCCGACAAGGTAACCCGGTAGCACCTTGCCGATCATCGCCAGCGGCAACAGCAGCGCGATCGCCACCAGGACGCGTGCCGCGGGCCCCACCTGCACGCCCATGAGCACCGACATGAAGAACACCGGCAGCAGCACCTGCCCGAAGGTCCGGAAGTCCGCCGCGCCCGACGCCCGCCGCGGTTGCGCGTTCGCCGCGGCCGTGGGACGCGGAAACAGCAGTCCGGCCAGCAGCGCACCGACCGCCGCGTGCAGACCGAGGGCGTCCGTACCCGCGGCGGCCAGCAGGGCGACCGCCAGGCCGCTCAGCATCACCGCCTGGCGCGACAGCCCACCCACCAACCGGCCCAGCCGCCGACCGCAGAGCAGCCGAACGGTGATCAGAACGGCCAGCAACGCCAGGCCCAGCAACCGCGACCGCCAGTCGTCGCCGGATCTCCCGGCGAGCAGCACGGCCGCCGCCAGCGTGACCCAGGCGAGCAGGTCGATCAGTGCCGCGCTGGACATCGCGGTCCGCCCGACCCGGGTGTTCGACAGGCGGTAGTCATGCAGGATGCGGGACAGCACGGGCAGGGCGGTCGCCGAGATCGCCGCCGCTAGGAAAAGTGCGCTCGCGGTCAGGCCCGCGGCGGACGGCGCGGCCGAGGAGAGGTACACCAGCACTCCGGCCAGCGCCCCGAACGCCGCTGGAACGACGAACGCGGCAACCGTCGCGGTGAGCACCACGGACCGGTGCGTCAGCGCCGCGGCCCGGAGTTCGAAGCCCAGGCTGAAGATGAACAGCACCAGCCCGACATGACCGACCGCGGTGTACAGCGGCAGGACCGCGGGCGGAAACAGGTGGTGGTAAAGGCCCGGACTCAGAGCCCCGAGGCAGACCGGCCCGAGGACGAACGCCGCCGCGATCTCACCGATGATCGGGGGCTGCCGTAGCCGGGACACGGCGTACCCGAGTACGGCCGCCAGCATCAGCGTTGCGGCCAGACCAACTCCGGCAGGGGTGGTCACTGGAATCTCGCGGTGCTCGGAGCCGCACTCAACCGCGAGCGGCCGCGTGCAGCGAGGCCACGTACTCGTAGTGGCTGGGCAGCGTGCGCACGAGATCGTCGGCCCGGGCGGTGACGGCGGCGAACTCCCGTTCCGCACGTGCCGGGTCCATCAGCCGCAGCACCGGCCGCGGCGCCGTTTGCACACCACCCAGCCCGAGCAACATGGCGATGTAGGAGTAGGGCTCGAACCCGTGGTAGTAAGGCCACACGGTCTCGGCGTCCGGGAGCCGGAACTGCCAGGCATCGAGGCGTTCCGCGAGGCCTGGCGGCATCTCCCGCCGCCGGGCGTCCTTCCAGTACCTGTTGTCCTCGCGGGCCGCCGCGTAGTAGTGCAGGAACAGGAACTCACGGACGCCGTCGAGGCACCGGGCCAGAAGTGTGTTGTAGCTGGCGCTCAGGTCTTCCGTGTGGCCAAGCTCCGGGAAGTGCTTGATGAGCTGCTCGATGCCGTATTGAATGAAGAAGATGCCGGTCGATTCCAGCGGCTCGACAAATCCGCCGGATAGCCCGATCGCAACGCAGTTGCGCACCCAAAAGCGCCGGCTGCGGCCGACCCGCATCTTGATGTGATTGGCTTCCAAGTCGGCAGCGGCCGGCCCGACATATTCTCGAAGGGTCCGCTCGGCCTCGTCCGCCGAGCAGTAGTCAGCCGAGTAGACGTAACCCATTCCGTTGCGGTGGAAGAGCGGAATAGTCCATATCCAGCCGGCCCCCATCGCGGTGGCGCGCGTGTACGGTGGGATGCCGTCCCGTTCCTGGTCGGCCGGAACGCGGAGCGCGACGGCTCGGTCGTTCGGCAGGTAATCCTGGTAGGACTCGAACGGCTCGCCGAGCGCCTTATTGACCAGCAGTCCGCGGAACCCGGAGCAGTCGATATAGAGGTCCCCGCGGAGTTCGCCATGGTTCTTGGTGACCAGATGGTCGATAAAACCGCGCTCGTCCAGGGCGACATCAAGGACGTCGTCGAGTACGTGCCGGATGCCGAGGCGCACTGCCCGCTTCTGGAGAAATTTGGCCAGCAATGCGGCATCGAAATGGTATGCGTAGGGGAACTGTGTGGCCTGCTCCGACAGGGTTGTGCGGCCCGTGACCTGCTGGTCGGCTGTGGTCCCCGGGTCCTCGAACAGGCGCCCGTCCAGAAATCGGGGTGCCCGAAGCGCATCGCCCAACGCGGCCATGACGAAAATGTCGCGATCCGGACGGTCACCGTCGCGATGCGCGAGCCACCATTCGGAAACCGGAAAGCCGTCGACGGAACGGAGCCGCTCGAACGGGTGGTAGAAATAATGTCCGTCGCGCCGCCAGTTCTCGAATCGAATGCCCAGTTTGTAGGTTGCACCGCATGCCGGCATCCAGTCCGGCTCTGCCAGACCTAAATACTCGAAGAAGTGCCTAATGGTGCTGAAGGTGGCTTCGCCTACGCCAATCGTGGGAACTCGGTCCGACTCGATAACGGCTATCTCAACCCGGTCGCCGAACGCCGCTTGTAGATAGCTCGCGGACATCCAGCCAGCCGTACCGCCGCCGACAATAACAACCTTAGGTGGCACTTGTCAGACCCCTCCTGCGCGGCAACTTAATTACCATGAGTGCCAACGACTGCACATCGCAAAGAACCTGCGGCAGCAGTATAAGTAATGCATAAATTCACCAGTTGGCTAGAATTCCATCCCCAGGCACCCCCGTGCACTGACGCCCGAAATACTCGTCCCGTGATGTTTCCACGCTACACCAGCGGGTTCAGGAGCGTCAACTTTAGGACGTTCTGGCAGCCCGTCAATCGATGGAACAAATAGGACGGTGGAGCTGCGAAGTTCGTGGTCAGGTTGCTGACCGGTGGCCGGTATGAAGTTGGTGTAAAACACAAGATTGCCTATTTGTCTAACTTTTGTCCAGCGGTCCAGTCCGGGTCCGCCGCCCATGTCAGTGGCGCCGCGCGGCTGCCGGTGGAACGGAAGTCCGCCGGATGAAAAGGTGAAAATTGCCCGCAAAAGCATCGAGCCAGCGGGAACTCGGCCGACGCCGGGGTCATCGAACGATCGGTCGTCTGGCAATCGGCACCCGGCCACCCGTCCGTCAAGGACCACGGTATCCCTGGAACGGACCACCGACGCGATGCGGGGACGCTCCTACTGGACGGCCGCGGAACGCGAGTACCTGGCGATGTGCACCGCCCACTGCACCGGTGCCCATTCTGCGTCGACACGCACGCCGAGCTCACCCGCATCGCTGGCCACGGCGAGATCGACCCGGACGATCCCGACTCGGCCCGTCGGCCTGGTCGCTCGGTCAGTTGCATGAGCCGATGGTCGCTGCCCGTTGCGGACGTCGGCTGACTCGGCTGGCGGAGGTGGCGGCGGCCGCAGACGAATGATCTCGTCGTGTTGAGCGGCGAGTCGCGCGAGGGCCTGGGTCTGGAACTCGGCGAGTTCGTTGATCGTGCTGGTTGACTCGACCCACACGGTTCTTCAGCCCGGTGATCTCGGTCTTGAGGCGGGTGATCTGCGCGTCGCGCGGGTCGGGCTGATCGCCAGCCTGCTGGAGGGTCCGTAGGCGCCGTTCGAACTCGACGCGGAGATCGGCGTAGGGCCGGGTGCCGTAGAAGGCAGTGCGATCGACGCCAGCCTCGACGGCGAGGGTTTGACGTCGCAGCGGCCTCCAGGCGGGATCTCGCCGCGCAAGAGCCGTCGATCGCAGCGCGGATCCGGTTCTCGTTGGCGGCGCGCTGGGCCGCGGTGATCCGCATGTCGTTGTCCGTTCTTCGGGTTAGCGCGGTGTCGATGGCCTCCAGGACGCGCAGGGCGCGGTCGTGGTCGGCGTGCAGGCGGGCTCGTTCAGTCTTGCGTGGGGGGCGAGGCTGCCGAGGAACGTCTTGGTCTGTGTGGCGTGGTCGGCCCAGACCGGCGATGCGGTCGCCATCAAACGGATCTTGGGAGGCGCGCGGCGCGAGCCTGCGCGGAACCGGGAGTTGCAGATTGCGCTCAAGCTCAGCCGGCACCCTCCGCCGCACCTGCTCGCGCCGTTGACCTGGCTGGTTGACGATGACGACCTGCTGTTGGTGATGCCGTTGGCCGAGCGCAGTCTGGCCGACGAACTGCTCGGCCACCCGTTATATGAAGCTGCGACATTTCCCAAAGTACGCCCAATTGATCTCACCCTCCAGGCACTCCCACTCATATTGGAAAATTTAGGGACAAATGCTGGGCCGGCACCGCCAGCGCCTCTGGTGCGGTAGCCGCACTTTGATCTCGCCATGTGGTCGCGGCTTGTCGGCGGATCCGGGGCGGTGGTGGACCATGTTGCGAGCCTCGTCGTTGTCGATCTCCGAAATCTGCACGGAAGGAGTATTGACGACCAAAGATCGATTTGCTGAAATGGGAGTCTGACACCTCCGCCAGAAGGAACAAGGGGCCTCCATTTCCCGGGCAGCGCCGCGCGGGGCCTAAGGGTTAACACGAGGCCGAGGAGTTGATCGACTATGTCGTGTCAATGTTCGTCGATCGCTAGTGATCGCGCTGCGGGCGCAATGCGTAGCGCACTAGAGGAAGTTGAGCTTCCCGACCTATACGACCGGCTCGTCACAGCGCAAGAAGAAGCGTCAGAAGCGGTTCGCCGCGCAGAGTCCGCTGATCGCGCCGCCGCCCTCGGACTGGATGGACTTGTACGACAGCGTATGGATGCTGCCGAAAGAGCTCGCCGGATCGCTGTAGGTAACTTCCGATCATTGCGCGCTTACGTCACCGATCGAGCTGAATCGCAGGAGTGGCGCGCACTTGTAGAGAGGTTACAGAACAGCGAGCCGCCGACACGTCCATTGGCGGAACAGCTCGACGACGTGCGCATGGAGATACGGGATCAAATTCTTGAGAGCGACCTCAACGCCGCGGATGCCTTGGAGCAGTTCGAGCTGTGCTCTCGGGTCGTTGAGCGAGGAAAACAAGGGATTTTACCCGCCTTCCAGCAGGTGGTTGAGTCGCTCGATAGTGCCGTAGAGGTACTGGAGAGAGAGACTTTTGGACGAGAGCCGGCGTCACCCTCTACAGCCGCCTTCGTCGCGTGCACATTGGCCGCAACGACTGTCTTGATTGCAGCCCTTGTCGTTTGCTTCTACATTCCATTCTGTTGGTGCTGCTACTCGCCCATTGCCGTAGCTATCTACGTCGCGGCGATTGATAGGTGCCGTAAAATCCCTCATTGACCTGCTCTGCGTCCCCAACAACGGTGGCGCCGCGGTGGCCGGCCGGCCCGATCACCATTCAGAACACGGTGGTGACCCTGTCCAACAACGCCACCACGGTCAACCTCCCCCACACCACCGCCGACAACAGCTTCACCGTCACCCTGCTGGCCCCGTCGGACGGTAGCTTCCAGACCGTCGCCGTCGCCCAGCATTCCCAGCAGTGCCTGGACGACAAGAACCTGAGCACCCCGGACGGCACCCAGCAACAGCAGTTCTTCTGCGAGGGCGGCGACCAGCAGCTGTGGAACCTCCGCTCGGTACCCGGCATCGCCGACACGTACACGATCGTTAACCAACGGTCCGGCAAGTGCCTCGACCTCAACGGCGCCTCCACCGCCGACGGCGCCGCCATCATCCAGTGGACCTGCCACGGCGGCACCAACCAGCAGTTCACCCTGCGCAAAGTCACCTATGGTGGCAACGACCCGCACGACTTCCAACTCGTCGCCCGGCACAGCGGCAAGTGCGTCGACGTCAGCGGTATCTCCACGGCGGCGCACGCCCTGATCCACCAGTGGACCTGTAACCCCGCCAGACAAGGCAGCCCACTCAACCAGACCTGGCGCCCTGGGGCCGCTGAGTCCTATTCCTATTCCTGGTCGCGTCCGCTGGTGATCCGGGACAGCACGAGCGCGACGAGGATGATCCCGCCGTTGAGTGCGCCGATCCACTGCGCCGGCACGCCGGCGAGGGTGAGGACGTTCTGGATGAGATAGAGCAGCAGGATGCCGGTGAAGGCGCCGAAAACCGTGCCGCGGCCGCCGCTGAGGCTGACGCCGCCGATGACTGCGGCGGCGAACACGGTGAAGATGGCGCCGTTGCCCTGGGCGGCGGCCACCGAGGCGAGCCGGCCGGACAGGAGCAGGCCGCCGAGCGCGGCGAGGAGGCTGGCGGCGACGAGCGCGCCGATCAACACTCGGTCGGTGCGGATGCCGGCGGCTTTGGCGGCGTCGACGTTGCCGCCGACGGCGTAGAGCGAGCGGCCGAGGGTGGTGAAGCCGAGCATGACGATGCCGGTTGCGAACAGCAGAAGGCAGATCCAGATGGACGCCGGTACGCCGAGCCAAGTGGTGCTGCCGAGGTAGGTCATGGACGGCGGCAGGTGGAAGAACGTTCGGCCGCCGCTGATGCCGGTGAGCAGTCCGCGCAGGACGATCAGCATGCCGAGCGTGACGATGAAACCGTTGAGTCCGAAGCGGACGATCAGCACGGCGTTGGTCGCGCCGATCGCGAGGCCGACGGCGAGGGTGACGGGGATGGCCCAGGCGCCGGGAAGCAGGCCGAGCCCTTGCCCGCCGGTGACGGTGAGGTAGGCGGCGACGCCGGGCGCGAGGCCGAAGGTCGACTCCAGCGACAGGTCCATCTTGCCGGCGACGAGCACGATTGCCTGCCCGAGCACGAGCAGCGCGATCTCCGACATGGTCTGCAGGATGTTGATCAGGTTGTCGTAGCGCAGGAATACCGGGTTGACGAGCTGGCCGATCACGCAGATCGCCACGATGCCGGGGACGAGTGCGAGGTCGCGGAGCTTGGCGAGGGCGATCCTGCCGCCGGCCTTCCGGGTGGAGGTCGGCTGGGCCGCCGGCGGTCCGGCCACATCCGATGCCAGCTCGGTGGTCTCAGGCATGGACGTCCACTCCTTCCATGGCGGCCACAAGCTCGTTGTCGGCCCAGCCGCGGGAGAACGCCGCCACGATCCGGCCCTGGAACAGCACCAGCACGCGGTCGCAGCCGCGCAGGTCGTCGAGCTCGTCGGAGGCGATCACCACGCCGGTGCCCCGGTCGGCGATCTCGGCGATCTTGCCGAGCAGGAACTCCTTGGACCGCACGTCGATGCCGGCGGTCGGGGTGATCAGAACCAGAAGCCTTGGGTCGTTGGCGAGTGCTCGGGCCAGCACGACCTTCTGCTGGTTGCCGCCGGACAGGTTGGTGACGGGCTGGTCGGGGCCGGGTGTCTTGATCGCCAGGTCGTCGATCATGGTGCGGGTGATGCCGTCGCGGCGCGCGCCGCTGACGAACCCGGCCGAGCCGAGCCGGCGCGGGATGGTCAGCGTGACGTTGTCCGCGACCGACATGCCGCCGATGAGGCCTTGGCGGTGGCGGTCCCGCGGCACGAAACCAATTCCGCTGGCCAGCGCGGCCGGTACGTCGCCGGGTCGAAGCGGCCGGCCGGCGACGGCGATCGTGCCGGTGTCGGCCCGGCGCAGGCCGGCGATGGTCTCGGCCAGCTCGGTCTTGCCGCTGCCGCCCGAGCCGGCCAGACCGACGATCTCCCCGGCGCTGACCTCGAAGTCGACGTCGGTGTAAAGGTCCGAACAGGACAGTCCGGCTACGGTGCATACCGACCCGCCGATGCGTCCACCGGCCAAGCCGGCGGCGGCACCGGGGTTGGCCTCGCCGGTCATCGCGGTGACGAGGTCGGTGCGGGACACGTCGGCCACCGGCGCGGTCAGGACGTGCCGGGCGTCTCGGTACACCGTGACGGTGTCGCAGATCTCGTAGATCTCCTGCAGGTGATGGCTGATGAACAGGAATGTCACGCCCTGCTGCCTCAGGCCGCGCATCTTCTCGAAAAGCCGGTCGATGGCGGCCGCGTCGAGCTGGGCGGTCGGTTCGTCGAGGATGATGAACCGGGCGCCGAACGACAGCGCCCTGGCGATCTCCACGAACTGCCGGTCCTCGACGCCGAGGTCCCGGGCCGGCTGTCGTGGGTCGACGTCGACCGACCATTCGGCCAGCAGCCGCGCGGCCTCGCGACGCAGTCGCGGCCAGCTGATCAGGCCCGACGGGCCGCGCTGGTAGCGGTTGAGGAACAGGTTCTCAGCCACGGTCAACTCGGGAATCACCGTGGAACGCTGGTAGACGCACGCGACCCGGCGCCGCCAACCGTCCCGGTCGGACAGTCGCGGCGCCAGCTCTCCGGCGAAGACCACCGTGCCCGCCTCCGGTGCGTGCAGTCCGGTGAGAACGGACACCAGCGTGGACTTGCCGGCACCGTTGCGGCCCACGAGGGCATGCGCCTCGCCGGGCGTGACGCTGATCGAGGCATCGTCGAGCGCGACGGTGGAGCCGAACCGCTTGCTGACCCCGATCGCCTCCACCACCGGAACGTCCGCCGCCGGCATCTCAGCCGCCGTGGGTGTTGTTGCCCCACAACGACTTGTCGTCGAACTTCACGCTGGGCACGCTGCCGAACGTGGCGCCGTCGCGGGTGACCAGCGGGGCGGACAGCTGGTCCTCGAGCACGCCGGGCCGCACCTGGACGATCGTGCTGTCGTGGTCGGTCTTTCCCGGCGCGTAGGTCTTGCCGGCGATGGCGTCCTTCACGTACCGCAGCGTCCACTTCGCGTACAGGTCGGCGGGTTGGGAGACGGTGGCGTCGATGCCGCCGTCGGCGATGGTCTTCAGCTCCTCGGGAATCCCGTCGTTGGACACCACGAACACGTGCTTCGGATCGTCCGGCGGCACAAGCAAACCCCGCTGGCGCAACAGTTGCAGCGTGCCAGCCAGCGCGAAGCTGGACTCCATGTAGACGCCCTTGATGTCGGGGTTCGCGGTGAGGTCGGTCTGCAGCTTCTGGGAGGCGGCCGCGGCGTCCCAGTTGGCGGCCTCGCCGAAGACCTTGATGTTCGGGAACTTCGCCTTCATGCAGTCGTTGAACGACTCGGTGCGGTCCCGGCCGTTGATGGAGGCGAGGTCGCCCTGCAGCATGACCACCTTGCCGGCGCCGCGCAGTTTGGCACCGAGGAACTGGCACGCCTTCTCGCCGTAGGCCCGGTTGTCCGCCCGCACCACCATGTACGCCTCACCGGAGTCCGGGCGGGTGTCTACACTGACGAGCGGGATCTTCTTGCTGGCCAACTGGTCCAACGTCGGTGCGATGGCCGCGGTGTCCTGGGGTGCCATCACCACACCCTTGACGCCCTGGCTGATGAACGTCTGCACGTTCGAGGTCAGCGTGGCCACGTCGTTCTGGGAGTTGGTGGTCTTCAGGTCCAGACCCAGCTCGCCGCCGAAGCGCGGCACGTAGCTGATGTAGGAGTTCCAGAAGTCTGTGTCCGAACGGGGATAGTCGACGCCCACGACATCCCCGCCGGACTTGCCCGTGGTGCTGCCACAAGCGGCCAGCGCCACTGTCGCCGACAACGCGAGCAGGCTCGCGCCGATCTTGCCGAGTCCCATCCCGCACACTCCTTTGTGTTCCAGGGTGTTTGCCAGTCGCTCAGCCGGCCGCCGCCGGGGCCCACTCGACGCCGCCCGGAAAGGCGAAGCGGGTCACCGACTCCGGGTGCATGCGGGCGCCCAAGCCCGGTTCGGTGGGGGCGAGGTAGTGGCCGGCACGGATCCGGACCGGGTCGACGAAGTGCTCGTGCAGGTGGTCGACGTACTCGATCACCCGGTCCTCGGTGGTGCCGCTGACCGCGACGTAGTCGAACATCGCCAGGTGCTGCACCATCTCGCACAGCCCGACCCCACCGGCGTGTGGGCACACTGGTACGCCGAACTTGGCCGCCAGCAACAGAATCGCGACGTTCTCGGTGACCCCGGCGACCCGGCTCGCGTCGAGTTGCAGCACGTCGACGGCGCCCGCCTGCAGCAACTGCTTGAACATCACCAGGTTGTGGGTGTGCTCGCCGGTCGCGACCTTGATCGGGGTCACCGCCTTGCGGATCACCGCGTGCCCGAGTACGTCGTCCGGTGAGGTCGGTTCCTCGATCCAGTATGGGTCGTACCGCGCGAGCGGGCGCAGCCACTCGATGGCCTGCTCGACACCCCACGCCTGGTTCGCGTCCACCGCGATCCGCACGTCCGGTCCGACCGCCGCCCGCGCGAGCCGAAGTCGCCGTTCGTCGTCGGCCGGGTCCACCCCGACCTTGAGCTTGATCTGCCCGAAACCGTCTGCCACCGCCTCCTTGGCCAGCAGCACGAGCTTGTCGTCGCGGTAGCCGAGCCAGCCGGGGGTCGTCGTGTAGGCCGGGTAGCCGGTTTCCAGGAGCCGTTTCCGCCGCTCGGACCGCCCGGGCTCGGCGGACCGCAGGATCGCCAGGGCCTCGTCGCGGGTGAGCACGTCGGCGATGTACCGGAAGTCCACAAGGGACACCAGCTCCTCCGGGGAGAGGCCGGCGAGGAGCCGCCACACCGGTTCCCCCGCCTGCCGGGCTCGCAGGTCCCACACGGCGTTGACCACGGCCGCGGCCGCCATGTGGATCACGCCCTTCTCCGGGCCCAGCCAGCGCAGCTGGCTGTCGCGGGTCAGGCGGGCGGAGAACGCGCCGAGATCGCCGAACACCTCGGCGACCGGCAGGCCGATCACCAGCGGCGCGAGCGAGCGGACCGCCGCGACGGTGATCTCGTTGCCCCGGCCCACGGTGAACGCCAGGCCGAAACCCTCCTGTCCGCCGCTCGTGCGCACCGTGACGTAGGTGGCGGAGTAGTCCGGCTCCGGATTCAGCGCGTCCGATCCGTCCAGCTCACGCGAGGTCGGGAAGCGCACGTCGACCGCGTCCACGGAGGTGATCAGCTCTGTCACGGGTTGGCCCACCTCAGCTCACCAGGACCACAAACAGCATATGTATGTATAGAGGACATGTGCACCATCGTCCAGGGTTGACCGCCGTCGGGCATATGGCCAGGCAATCTACAGATGGTATGCCGACAGACATATGAAGGTTTGGTTGCAGACATCATATGTCTGGCGTACGGTCGGTGGGTGTCCCTCACCGACGAGGCGATCGGCCGCATCCGCGCCCTGATCCAGTCCGGGAGGCTGCAACCCGGCTCGAAGCTGCCGCCCGAGCAGCAACTCGCCGCCGAGTTGGGTATGTCCCGCAGCCCGATGCGCGAAGCGGTGAAGGCCTTGGCCGTCGCCCGGGTCCTCGAGGTGCGCCGCGGCGATGGCACCTACGTCACCAGCCTCGCCCCCGCCGTGCTGCTCGAAGGGCTCGGTTTGGCCGTGGAACTCATGCACGGCAACACGTTGCTCGAGCTGACCGAGGTGCGCCGGCTGTTCGAGCCGGTCGCCACCGGGCTCGCCGCCACCCGGGTGACCCCCGACCAGCTCGCCGAGATCAAGGGGCACCTCGACGCGATGCACGCGGTACGCGAGGACGTCGAGCTGCTCAACAAGCACGACGCCGCCTTCCACCGCGCGGTCGTCGCCGCGACCGGCAACGAGGCGCTGACCACGCTCATCGACGGCATCTCCGGCAGCACGCTGCGCGCGCGGGTGTGGCGCGGGATGGTCGAGGCCAACTCGGCCGACCAGACCCTCGCCGAACACGAGGCCATCTACATCGCCCTCGCCGAGCGGGACGCCAACCTCGCCCAGGCCGCGGCCCTCGTGCACATCAGCACCACCGAGCGGTGGCTGCGCCGGGTCCACGGCGCCGGCCACACCACCGCCGATCCCGACGAGGACACGGATGCACTCCCAGCGATGGGGACCTGACGCGGTCATCGACGCGCACCACCACGTGTGGAACCCCGCGACGCGGGACCATTCGTGGCCGGCCGACCCCGCGCTGGCATCGGTCGGCCGAGCATTCACCGTGGCGGACCTCACCCCGCGCGGCGCGGCGGCCGGGGTGCGGGCGACCGTGCTCGTGCAGGAGCTGGCCGAGCTGGACGAAACCGAGGAGTTCCTTGCCCTGGCGGCGAAGGAACCGCGCGTGGCGGGTGTGGTCGGTTGGGCTGACCTGGCCGCGCCGGACCTCGCCGACACCATTGCCGAGCTGCGGGCCGGCCCGGGAGGCGAGGCGCTGGTCGGCGTCCGGCACCTCGTGCAGAGCGAGGCGGACCCGGCGTACCTCACCCGCCCGGACGTCGTGCGGGGCCTGCGAATCGTGGCCCGGGCCGGTCTGGCCTACGACCTGCCGACCAGGCCGCACCAGCTGCCGGCGGCGATCGAGGTCACCCGGGCGGTGCCGGAGCTGACGTTCGTGCTCGACCACCTGTCCAAGCCGCCGGTCGCCACCGGCGAGGCCGAGCCGTGGGCGACCCGGTTACGCGCGCTGGCCGCCGCGCCCAACGTGGTGGCCAAACTCTCCGGTCTGGTGTCCGAAGCGGACAATCCCTGCTCCACCGTCGCGGATCTGCGGCCTCATGCCGAGATCGCGCTCGACGCGTTCAGCCCGGACCCGCTGATGTTCGGCTCGGACTGGCCGGTGTACCTGCCGGTTGGAGCTCCCATGACGACCCAGCGTAGCCCGCCGGCGTACCCCGCACAGCCCGCCCCACTGACTCCACAATCAACACCATATTGCGCCAACCGCGCCACGACCTCTGAATGGTCCGCGACGGCGGTGATTTGTTGCCTTTTCTTGCTTGGGCCGGCAAAGGCCGTGACATCATTGGGTTGACCGAGACGATGCCAGTCGTTACCGTAAACCGTATTCACCTTGTCGGACAGTGTCCGATATCTCGAACAAGACCTGGGAGCGCTCCCAGAAGCAGAGTGGCTTCGATCTCGGGAGGTTGTAATGCCTGGTCGTCGCTTGTGGATGGTTATGCTGGCCGTGGTCAGCACCCTCGCGCTGGCACCGAGCGTGGCGCAGGCCGCCACCACGCTCGGTGCGGCGGCCGGCCAGTCCGGGCGGTATTTCGGCGCCGCCGTGGCCGCCTCCAGATTGGGTGACTCGCAGTACTCGACGATCCTTGATCGGGAGTTCTCGATGGTGACTCCCGAGAACGAGATGAAATGGGATGCCACCGAGCCGTCCCGCAACAACTTCACGTTCGGCTCGGCGGACCAGATCGTGAGCCATGCGCGTAGCCATGGTCAGCGGATGCGCGGCCACACACTGGTGTGGCATTCGCAGCTACCCGGCTGGGTCAGCGGCATCGGCGACGCGAACACTCTGCACAGCGTGATGAACAACCACATCAATGGCGTGATGAGCCATTACCGCGGCCAGATATTCGCCTGGGACGTGGTCAACGAGGCGTTCGCCGACGGCAGCGGCGGTGGGCTGCGCAGCTCCATCTGGACGCAGCGCTTCGGGTTCACCACAGGCTGGATCGAGGAGGCGTTCCGCACCGCTCGGGCGGCCGACCCGGCCGCCAAGCTCTGCTACAACGACTACAACATCGAGGACTGGACCACGGCCAAGACCCAGGGTGTGTTCCGCATGGTGCAGGATTTCCGGTCGCGGGGTGTGCCGATCGACTGCGTCGGCTTCCAGTCGCATTTCGGCAGCGGCGGAGCTCCCAGCAATTTCCAGACGACGCTGTCTAATTTTGCCGGACTCGGTGTCGACGTGCAACTCACCGAGCTCGACATCGCGCAGGCGCCCCCGACCTCGTACACCAACACCGTCCAGGCGTGCGTGAACGTGCCGAGGTGCGCCGGGATCACGACGTGGGGCGTCCGGGACAGCGACTCCTGGCGGTCGGGCGAAAACCCGCTGCTGTTCTCCGGCGGCAACCCGAAGCCGGCCTACGGCGCGGTGCTCTCCGTACTGAACGCCGCGACCGGCGGTGGCTCGCCGGTCCAGGTTGGTGTGCTCTACCACCTGGTGGCGCAGCACAGCAGCAAGTTCGCCGACATCAACGGCGGGTCGGCGGCACCAGGTGCGCAGCTGATTCAGTGGTCGGCCAACGGCGGGCTCAACCAGCAGTTCGACTTCCTGGATTCCGGCGGTGGCTTCTTCCGGATTCGGGCTCGGAGCAGTGGACTGGTATTGCAGGTGGCCAGTTCGAGCAGTGGGGCCGATATCACCCAGCAGCCGGACGGCAATGCCGCCAGCCAGCAGTGGCGGGTGATCGATCAGGGCGGCGGGTTCGTCAGCCTCATCAACCGGCAAAGCGGCCTGGCAATGGACGTGTGGTCCGCGTCGACCGCCGACGGCGCCCGCATCTCCCAGTTCACCGTCACCGGCAACGCCAACCAGCGCTTCCAACTCCAGCGCGCCTAGTGCGGCGCCAGAACAAACCTCCCCCTGCTGAAAGGCTTCCCTGCCATGTTCTCGTCACCGAATCCGGTCAGCCGCCGCAGGGTGCTGACCGCCATCGGGGTCACCGGGGCCGCCGCGGTCACCGGAGCGCTGCGGACCGGTGTGATGTGGGCGACCGCCGGGCCGAGCCGCTACGACCCGGCCTGGGCGTCGGTCGACCAGCACCCGCCGGCCCCGGAATGGTTCCAGGACGCCAAGTTCGGCATCTACTACCACTGGGGCGCGTGGAGCGTCCCGGCGTTCGGCAGCGAGTGGTACCCGCGCAACATGTGGATCAGCGGGTCTGCCGAGAACCAGCACCACGTTTCCACGTTCGGAGATCTGTCGACGTTCCCCTACCACACCTTCATCAACGGCGGCCGGAACCGGGCCGGCAACTTCGTGCAGTTCGCGCCGAAGCTGAAATCCGCCGGCGGCAACTGGGACCCGAGCGAATGGGCGCAGCTGTTCGCCGACGCGGGGGCGAAGTTCGCCGGGCCGGTGGCCGAGCACCACGACGGGTTCTCCATGTGGAACAGCGGCGTCAACGAGTGGAACTCGGTCGCGAAAGGACCGAGGTTGGACCTGCTGCGGCTGCACGCCGACGCGATCCGCGGCAAGGGCCTCAAACTTCTGGCGGCCATGCACCACGCGTTCAACTTCCTGGGCTACTACGACCACGTGCCGGCCCAGTCGGACCCGAGCCTGCGCAAGCTCTACGGCCAGCTCGGCGCGCCCGCGGAGAACCAGCTGTGGTTCAACAAGCTCAAGGAGATTCTCGACGGCTACCAGCCGGACATCCTCTGGCAGGACTTTGATCTGTCTAATGCGGATGAGTCGCAACGGTTGAACTTCCTGTCCTACTACTACAACCAAGCGGTGTCCCTGAACAAGGACGTGGTGGCCACCTACAAGGACGGGTTCAACAGCAACGGCGAGGTGTTCGACTTCGAGCGCGGCGGCCCGGCCGGCATCCAAACCCCGTACTGGCTGACCGACGACAGCGTGTCCCCGTCCACCTGGGGCTTCGTCAGCGGCATGAGCGTGTTCACGCCGAAGGCGGTCCTGCACGCGCTGATCGACCGGGTCAGCAAGAACGGCAACATGCTGCTCAACATCGCCCCGATGGCCGACGGCACCATCCCGGACAACCAGCGGCAGATCCTGCTCGGCATCGGTGACCACCTCAGGCGCGTCGGCGAGTCGATCTACGCCACCCGCGCCTGGGCCACGTTCGGGGAAGGCCCGACCCAGATGGGCGGCGGCACCTTCCAGAACCCGCGCGAGGGCACCGCCCAGGACATCCGGTTCACCCGCAGCAAGGACAACACCGTCCTCTACGCCACCGTGCTCGGCTGGCCGGGCAGCACCCTGACCATCACCACGCTCAGCTCCAACCGCACCAATCTCAGCAACCTCACCGCGGTGCAGCTCCTCGGCCCGAACGCCGGGCAGGTCACCAACCTGCCCACCCGCAGCCAGGACGGCGGTGGCCTGCACATCACGCTGCCGTCGGCCAACCCGCCGTTCACCGCCAACGCCTACGTGGTCAAGCTGACCTTCGCCGGGCAGATCCCCACCCTTGGTGCGACCCCGATCCCCACCGGCTGGGCGAAGATCACCAACGACGCCACCGGACTGGTCCTGGACAGCGGTGGCACCGTCGCCTCCGGGTCGGGCCTCAAGCAGTGGACCTACAACGGTTCCACCAACCTGCAGTGGCAGCTGGTGCCGCTGGGCGGCGGCTGGTACCGGATCGTCAACCGCACCAACGGCATGGTCGCCGACAGCTTCGGCAACGCGGCCAACGGCGCCATCTGCCTGCAGTCCCCCTGGAACGGCGGCAACAACCAGCAATGGCGCCTGGGTGACCTCGGCGGCGGCCACTTCCAGGTCATCAACCGCAGCACCGGAACCGCCCTGGACAGCGCCGGCAGCACCACCCTCGGGTCCCCCACGGTCATGTGGGCGCCCAACAGCAGCTCCAACAACCACTACACCATCACCGCGGTCTGACCTCCACACGAGCCGCAGCCCACGCCGGGCGCGACGCCCGAAGCAATGGCGGCTCGGGCCTGACCCCCGTCCTCTCCTCGGGGCCAGGCCCCCTACCGGCTGAGAAGAAGGAACCCATGAACCGTCACCACCCGGTCGCTCGGCGGCCGCGCCGCGTCCCGGCGCTGCTGGCCGGCCTCGCGCTCGCCGCCGGAGCACTCGTCACCGTCAGCGCCCCCGCCCAGGCCGACGCCGCGATCACCATCAACGGCACAAGCGGCGGCAGAACCTTCGACGGAGTGGGGGCGATCAGCGGTGGCGGCGGCAACAGCCGGCTGCTGATCGACTACCCCGAACCGCAGCGGTCGCAGATCCTGGACTACCTGTTCAAGCCCGGGGTCGGCGCCGCGGTGCAGATCCTCAAGCTGGAGATCGGCGGCGACACCAACTCCACCAGCGGCGCCGAGCCCAGCCACCAGCACACTCGCACCGACCTCGACTGCGACCGCGGCTACGAGTGGTGGCTCGCCGAGCAGGCCAAGGCACGCAACCCCAACATCAAGCTGTACGGCCTGGCCTGGGGCGCGCCCGGGTGGATCGGCAACGGCAGCTGGTTTACCACCGACTCGATCAACTACGTCCTGTCCTGGCTGGGCTGCGCCGCCCAGCACGGCCTGACCATCGACTACCTGGGTGGCCGCAACGAGAAGGGCCGCGACCTCACCTGGTACGAGAACTACCGGGCGGCGCTGAACTCGCACGGCTTCAGCACCATCAAGATCGCCGCCTCGGACGATTTCCTCAGCTGGAGCGTCGCCGATGACGCGGTCCGCGACGCGGCGTTCGGCAATGCCGTGCAGATCCTGGGTGTCCACTACGTCTGCGGATATCGCGGCGCGCAGAGCAACTGTCCCAGCAGCAACAACGCACTCGCCTCCGGGAAAATCCTGTGGGCGAGCGAGAACGGGTCCGACGACTTCAACGACGGCGCGGTGGCGCTGGCCCGGGGCATCAACCGGGACTACATCGACGGAAAGATGACCGCCTACATCAACTGGCCCATCATCGCAGCGATCACGCCGAACATCCCGTTCCCCACCATGGGGGTCACGCTCGCCCCGGAACCGTGGTCGGGGTTCTACTCGATCGGCAAGAACACCTGGGCCATGGCGCACACCACGCAGTTCACCGCGCCCGGCTGGCAGTATCTGGACGCGTCGAGCGGTTACCTCAACGGCAGCCGCAACCAGGGCAGCTTCGTGTCACTGAAATCCCCGAACAACCGGGACTACTCCGCGATCGTCGAGACGATGGACGCGAGTTCCGCGCAGACGCTGCGGTTCAGCGTCACCGGCGGGCTGTCCACCGGCCAGGTGCACGTGTGGGCAACGAACCTGCGTTCCACTAGCCCGGCCGACTTCTTCGTGCACACCGCCGATATCACGCCGAGCGGCGGCAGCTATTCCGTGACCGTCCAACCGGGATTCGTCTACAGCATCACGACCACCACGGGAGCCGGCAAGGGCACCGCGACCGGCCCCGCTCGCCGGAGTTTCGCCCTGCCGTACTCGGATTCCTTCGACCGTGACGCCACCGGTACCGAGGTGAAGTACCTGATGGACATGCAGGGCGCCTTCGAGGTCGTCGGCTGCGGCGGCGGCCACACCGGGCAGTGCGTGCGGCAGATGGCGCCGCAGAACCCCATCCTGTGGAACGGCCTGTCGGATCCCTACGCCCTGCTGGGTGATCTGAGCTGGTCCAACTACACCGTCTCCTCCGACGTGCTGCTCGAGCAGAACGGCACCGCCGACCTCATCGGCCGCGCCACCGCGCAGGGCAACGCGGGCGGGCCCGCCGGGCTCAACGCCTACCACCTGCGGGCGAGCAGCGGTGGAGCCTGGTCGATCCTGCGCCAGAACGCCGGTTCGACCACGACGCTGGCCAGCGGCGCGGTCGCCGCCCTGGGCACCGGACGCTGGCACAACCTCTCCATCGGCTTTGCCAGCGGCACGATCACCGCCCGGATCGACGGGACCACGGTCGGCACGGCGAGCGACTTCACCTACGGCAACGGCCAGGTCGGCTACGGCACGAGCGTGGGCGAGACAGCCCAGTTCGACAACCTGTCGATCACCCCGGGCCAGGGCGACGGCAACACCGGTCTGCTGCACGCGATCGGCGCCGGCCGGTGCTTGGATGTCAACGGCGCCACCACCACCGTGGGCACCCAGTTGCAGATCTGGGACTGCAACGGCGGGTCGAACCAGGTCTACACCCGCACCGGATCAGGCCAACTTACTGTCTACGGTGGAGCAAACCTCCGGTGCCTCGACGCCCTGAACGGCGGAACGGGTCCCGGCACCCAGGTGGTGATCTCGACCTGCACCGGCGGGACCGGCCAGCAGTGGCAGTTCAACACCAACGGCACCGTCACCGGCGTCCAATCCGGACTGTGCCTGGACGTCAACGGCCAGGGCACCGCCAACGGCACGAAGGTCCAACTGTGGACCTGCAACGGCGGCAGTAACCAACAATGGAGCCTGAGTTGACCAGGCGAACCCGGCTTGGCCGGCTCGTTCCGGGCGCCGTGGCCGCTCTTGCCGGTGCGGTGCTGTCCACCGCACCGGTGGCCACGGCCGCCGGTACCGGGCCGTGCGACATCTACGCCTCCGGCGGTACCCCGTGCGTGGCCGCGCACAGCACGGTGCGGGCTCTTTTCGGCTCGTACAACGGAAATCTGTACCAGGTCCGCCGCTCGTCGGACAACACGACCAGGGACATCGGGGTGCTGGCCACGGGTGGTGCGGCCAACGCGGCGGCCCAGGATTCGTTCTGTGTCGGCACCTCGTGCGTCATCACCGTGGTCTTCGACCAGTCCGGGCACGGAAACGACCTGTGGTATCAGGGATCGAGCGTGGTTCCCGGCTCGAGCCAGAGCCGCCCGGCGAACGCGACCGCCGAGTCGCTCACGGTCGGCGGCAGCAAGGCGTACTCGCTGTTCATCAACCCCAGCACCGGCTACTGGCGCGACGGCCACCTGACGGGTGTGCCCACCGGCAGCGCGCCCGAGGGCATGTACCTGGTGACCAGCGGCACGCACGTCAACGGCGGCTGCTGCTTCGACTACGGCAACAGCGAGACGGGCCGAACCGCCGACGGGCCGGGCGCCATGGACGCGATCAACTTCGGCACCGAGTGCTGGTTCGGCGGGTGCGTCGGAACCGGCCCGTGGGTCCAGGCCGACCTCGAGTTCGGGCTCTACTCCGGCGGAAGTCAGTCCTGGAACCAGAACCAGCGGGCGTTCCCCAGCCGGTTCGTCACGGCGACGCTGAAGAACAACGGGACGACGCGGTTCGCGATGAAGGGCAGCAACGCGCAGTCCGGCAGCCTGTTCGCGGTGTGGGACGGCGCGCTTCCGCCGGGATACAGCCCGATGCGCAAGCAGGGAGCCATCGACCTTGGCACCGGCGGTGACTGCTGCAAACCCGGTGGCGGCGCCAACCTCAGCGCCGGGACCTTCTACGAGGGTGCCATGGTGTCAGGCTTCCCGTCCGATGCGACCGAGAACGCGGTGCAGGCCAACATCATCGCGGCCGGGTACGGCACCGGCGGCTCCGGCACGACCGGCGCGCTGCACGCGGTGGGCGCGGGACGGTGCCTGGACCTGCCGAACTCCTCGACCACGCCTGGCACGCAGACCCAGATCTCGGACTGCACCGGCGGCACCAACCAGACCTGGACCCGCACCTCGCCGGGTCAGCTGACCGTCTACAGCGGAACCAACCTCCGCTGTCTGGACGCCTCCGGACAGGGCAGGACCAACGGCACACCCGCGATCATCTGGAACTGCAACGGCCAGCCCAACCAGCAGTGGAACGTCAACGCCAACGGCAGCATCACCGGTGTCCAATCCGGACTGTGCCTGGACGTCTCCGGCGCCGGCACCGCCAACGGCACCAAGGTACAACTGTGGACCTGCAACGGTCAAAGCAACCAGCAATGGACCCAGGGATAAGTTGAGGAGGAGTCGTGAAAACTCTCTCGATGCAGCGGGGCAGAACCCGCACCGCGCTGCTCAGCGCGGCGCTCGTGGCCGGTTCCGCGGTCGCGGTGGTGTCGTTCGCCACGCCGTCGCAGGCCGCCGGGACGGGGCCGTGTGACATCTACGCCGCCGGTGGCACGCCCTGCGTGGCGGCACACAGCACGACCCGGGCCCTGTCCGGCGCCTACAGCGGCAGGCTTTACCAGGTCCGGCGCGCCTCGGACAACGCGACCACCGACATCGGAACCCTTACCGCGGGCGGGATGGCCAACGCCGCGGCGCAGGATTCTTTCTGCGCCGGAACATCCTGCGTGATCACGATCATCTACGACCAGTCCGGCCGGAACAACCACCTGACCCAGGCGCCTCCTGGCGGGTTCAACGGTCCGGCTCCGGGTGGGTTCGACAACCTGGCGAACGCGACCGCGGCGCCAACCATGCTGGGCGGGCAGAAGGTCTACGGTGTGTTCGTGGCTCCCGGCACCGGCTACCGCAACAACAGCACGAACGGCATCGCCACCGGCAGCCAGGCAGAGGGCGAGTACATGGTGGCCGCCGGCGGGCACGTGAACAGCGGCTGCTGCTTCGACTACGGCAACGCCGAGACCAACTCGCGGGACAACGGCAACGGTCACATGGGCGCGGTGTATT
The DNA here is from genome assembly GCA_045806965.1 of Labedaea sp. Taxonomy (GTDB): domain Bacteria; phylum Actinomycetota; class Actinomycetes; order Mycobacteriales; family Pseudonocardiaceae; genus DASYTH01. The sequence continues at coordinate 28,997 of JBJMIG010000004.1, forward strand.
TCGGCACGTTGTGCTGGTTCGGTTTCGTCGTGCCGGGCCAGTGTGTCGGCTCCGGCCCGTGGGTGATGGCCGACCTGGAGAACGGCCTGTTCGCCGGCGCCAACGGCACCAACACGAACAACACCGGCCGGCGCAGCACATTCGTCACCGGCATGGTCAAGAACAACTCCAGCAGCTATGCCATCAGGGATGCCGACGCGAACTCGGGCGGTCTCAAAACCTCTTACAACGGGCCGCTGCCCACCACGAGCGGGTACACGCCCCTGCGCCTGGAGGGTGGCATCATCCTCGGAATCGGCGGGGACAACAGCAACGGCTCCGCCGGAACCTTCTACGAAGGTGTGATGACCTCCGGCATGCCCTCCGACGCTACGGAGAACGCGGTGCAGGCCAACATCGTCGCGGCCGGCTACGCGCCCGCCGCCGGCGGCACCAGAGGGGCGCTGCACGCGGTGGGTGCGGGCAGGTGCCTCGACGACCCGAACTCGACCACCACCCAGGGAACCCAGCAGCAGATCTGGGACTGCAACGGCCAGGCCAACCAGACCTGGACGCGCACCTCGTCGAACCAGCTCACGCTCACCGTCGGCGGCCAGACGCTGTGCCTGGACGCGTCCGGGCGGGGCACCACCAACGGCACACCCGTGATCATCTGGGCCTGCAACGGGCAGACCAACCAGCAGTGGAACGTCAATTCCAACGGCTCCGTCACCGGCGTCCAATCCGGACTGTGCCTGGACGTCTCCGGCGCCGGCACCGCCAACGGCACCAAGGTCCAGCTCTGGGCCTGCAGCGGCCAAAGCAACCAGCAATGGACGCTTGGCTGACCATGAAGATCTCGGGCAGCTCAGGACGGCCATCCTGAGCTGCCCGGAGCCGCGAGGTGAGAACCGTGCTCCAGCGCAGGACAGTGCTGAAAGCGCCTCCGGAGACTCGCTCGGCGGTATGACCACCCACCGGGGGTGGTCACCGCCTGGGATCTTCCCGATGAACCGGGTGAAGAACACCAACATCACTACCAGGCTTGGAGTGTCCTCATGCGACGAATTCGAGCACTGTCCGCCGCCGTCGCGCTGCTCGGCGCGTCGGTGGTGTACCTCGCCACCAGCCAGCCCGCCCTTGCCTGGGACAACGGGTTGGCCCGCACCCCGCCGATGGGTTGGAACCAGTGGAACGCCTTCGGCTGCAACGTCACCGACGCCCTTGTCCGGGCCACCGCGGACAAGATCCTGTCGGCCGGGCTGCAGACCGCCGGGTACCAGTACGTCAACATCGACGACTGCTGGATGACCCGGAACCGGGACAGCAACGGCAACCTGGTGCCGGACCCGGTCAAGTTTCCCAGCGGCATCCGGGGAGTGGCCGACTACGTGCACTCCAAGGGGCTCAAGCTGGGCATCTACTCCAGCGCCGGCACCGCGACCTGCGCGGGTTTCCCGGCCAGCCTCAACAACGAGCAGCGGGACGCCACCCTGTTCGCCTCGTGGGGGGTGGACTATCTCAAGTACGACAACTGCAACAACCAGGGCGTCGACGCGCAGACCCGCTACCAGCGGATGCACGACGCGATCGCGGCCACCGGCCGGCCCATGGTCTACAGCATCACGGAATGGGGCAGCAGCACGCCAAAGGTCTGGACCTGGGGTGCGCCGATCGGGCACCTGTGGCGCACCACGGGTGACATCGCCGACTCGTTCAGCTCGATGCTGTCGATCTACAAAGCGAACGTGGCGTTGACGTCGTTCTCCGGGCCGGGTCACTGGAACGACCCGGACATGCTGGAAATCGGCAACGGGCACATGACCGACACCGAATACCGCAGCCACTTCACGCTCTGGTCGATGATGGCCGCACCACTGATCATCGGCACCGACCTGCGCAACGCCAGCGCCGCCACGCTCACCATCCTGGGCAACCGCGACGTGATCGCCGTCGACCAGGACACCCGTGGCGTGCAGGCGCGAGAGGCGCGCTCCTCGGGTGGGCTGCACGTGCTGACCCGTCCACTGTCCAATGGGGACTTCGCGGTCGCGCTGTTCAACGAGAACGGCTCGACCCAGACGATCACCACCAACCCGAGCGAGGCCGGCCTACCCAGTTCGTCCTCGTATCGGTTGTTCGACCTGTGGTCCAAGGCGACCAGCACCACCAGCGGCACGATCAGCGCCTCGGTGCCGGCACACGGCACGGTCGTCTTCCGGGTCACCCCAGGAACGACGGGGGGCGCCACCTTCGTCAGCGACACGACCTGGCAGGCCGCCACCAACGGCTGGGGCCCGGCCGAGCGTGACCGCTCCAACGGCGAGCAGGCCGCCGGCGACGGGCGCGCCCTGCAGATCGGAAGTACCACCTACACCAAGGGAATCGGCGCGCACGCGGCCGGCACCATCGACGTGTCACTCGGCGGCCGCTGCTCGACGTTCACCGCCGACGTCGGCGTGGACGCGGAGGTCGGCACCAACGGCAGCGTGACGTTCTCGGTTCTCGGCGACGGCACCACCCTGACCACCACCGCCGTGCTGCGCGGAGGCCAAGCGGCGCAACACCTCTCGGTCAATGTCACCGGCCGCAACGTGCTGCGCCTACAGGTCGGCAACGGCGGCGACAACATCGACTTCGACCACGCCGACTGGGCCAACGCCCAGCTCGCCTGCACCTAGCGGAAAGCGTCCTTTTCTGGCCGAACGGCGGTTGGTCGACGGAGGATCATGCGCGCTCGGCTTGGAGAGTTTCGGTCACGGGACGGCGCCCGCCGATGCGGGCGGGAACAGCGGTGAGTGCTGCGACCACGAGCACGGTCCCCGCCACCAGGGCGAGCAGTTGCCAGAGCGATGGAAGTGTGACCTGGTCGCTGTCGCCGCCGGTGATCGTGTTGATGGCGTGGAACAGTGCGGAGCCTCCCGGGACGCCCAGGACAGCGCCGACGAGCGCGGGCATTACTTGGGCGGCCGCCAGTGCGGTGCTCATGCCGCCGGGGGTCGCACCGAGGGCGCGGGTGAGTGCCGTGGAATGCCGGTTGTCGAGCACTGTCGCCCAGGTGATGACGATGGCGTTGACCGCGGCCAGGGAGAGCAGGATGACCGACCAGACGCCCAGCACGTGCCGCGGCACGGTCACCTGGGCTTCACTGTATGCGCCGGTGCCCGGCTGGTTGCCGAGGAAGGTGTTGAGCGCAAGGAGGACGTAGATCCCGCTGACCGTGACCACGATGCTCACCACACCCAGCACGACGCGTCGTGGCCGGCGCGCGGCGACCCGCAGGGCGAGCAGCAGCGGGACGGGCAGTCGCGTCGAGAAAGCGGTCAGCCAACCGGTGCGGTGGGGTGGGCGTGCCGCGGTCAGTCGCCCAGTTCGGCCGTATCCTTGACGCCGGTGGCGATCAAGCAGTGCACATTGACCACGCGGCCGTTCTCGCGCACTTTGAGCACGAGCGCGTCGGCGCCGACGAAGGTGTACGGGCCTTGGTCGAGCGGGCGGGTGCGGAACGCCTCGACCTGGGTGTCCAGGTCGCGGGCCATCATCGAGACCTGAGATTTCGACAGGCTGGTGATGCCGAGGGACTCGACGAGCTTCTCCATCCGCCGGATCGACACGCCGAGCAGGTAGCAGGTCGCCACCACGCTGGTGAGTGCCCGCTCGGCGCGTTTGCGGCGCTCGAGCAACCAATCCGGGAAGTAGCTGCCGGATATAACCCGCACGGCTGGACGTCCGTGGCAGGTTCGATCCGCACGGCACCACCCACTCAGGGACATCAGGTAGGCGAGGTTGTCGGCCAGGCGTTCCTTGAGCGGCAGGGCCGACCGCCGTACCCGGGTCGGCGGCCCGCACCAGATGCGCGGCGGACAGCTGTACACCACGGACGGCCTCGACGTGCTGTGTCTCTGCTCGGCCCGACCACGCCCGGCCGGCATTCGCCGACGGCGCCGTGATCAGGCGTGGCGCGGGTGTATGAGAATGGTCGCCGGGCTGGGTTTCAGAGCGGCACCCACGATCGGTCGGACGGGGTCCGGCTCAGTCACTGTCGGTTCGGGGTCTTGGTGATTCCGCGGCCGGCGGAGCGGCGAAGTTGCTCGATATCACATCATGCCCGGCCGGACCAGGCCGGTCTCGTAGGCCAGGATCACGAGTTGGATCCGGTCGGCCATACCGAATTTGGCCAGCATGTGGCTGATGTGCGTCTTCACACTGCTCGACGCGACGTTCAGGGTGCCGCCTATTCTCACGTTGCTGTACCCGCGCGCCACGAGTTCCAGCACTTCGAACTCCCGCTTGGTGAGCCGTTCCAGAATCTCCTTGCGTTCCACCGCCACGGGCAGACGGTGAGCGTACCGATCGAGCAGCCGCCGGGTGATCTTCGGTGCGAGCATGGCCTCGTCGTTCGCGATCACCCGGACGGCGTGCACGATCTCCTCGGCGGGGGCGTCCTTGAGCAGAAACCCACTGGCGCCGGCCCGCAACGCCTCGGCGATGTAGTCGTCCAGGTCGAACGTGGTCAGTACCAACACCTTCGTGATCCGGGCCTCCGCGACGAGCCGCCGGGTGACCGCGATTCCGTCCAGCTTGGGCATCCTGATATCCAGGACGGTCACATCCGGGCGCAGGCGCTCGGCCAGCTTGACCGCCTCCTGGCCGTCGGCCGCCTCGCCGACCAACTCGAGATCGGGTTCGGCGGCCAGGCACATCCGCAGGGCGGATCTCATCAGTGGCTGATCGTCCGCGGTCAGCACGGTGATGCTCACCGGTGGAAAGTCTTCGCGCGGTGACCGTTGTGGACGTCTGTCGGGCAGTGGGTGAATAACTCCCCGATGCCGTCGGGTAATTCATCATCACCGACTGATTTGCCCCCTCCCGGACCGCCTGCCTCGACGCCCGCGCTCCCGATAAGCCCACTCAACTCGGAGCCTCCCACAAAGTAGATGTCGGTTTGTCGCAATGGCTACCGGTTGTTTCACCGGCAGGTCGACGGCGACCTGGAACCCCCCGCCAGGGCCAGGTCCCACGGCGATCGCGCCGCCGAGCCGCGCTACCCGTTGCCGGATACCGTCAACTCCGTAGCCATCCGAGCCGGCGCCGCCGCCGACCCCGAAGTCGAAGATCCGCAGCCGCAGCCATTCGGGCAGGTATCCGACCACGACGCGCGCCCGCGTCGGCCCGGCATGCCTGAGCGCGTTGGTCAACGCTTCCTGGACAATCCGATAGGCGTTCACGTCGACATTGTCGGGGAGTGGTCGCCGGTCTCCCCGCACGGTGAGCCGCACCGGCAGGCCGGCCAGCTCCACCCGGGCGACCAGCGTGGGCAACTGATCGAGCCCCGGCGACCCGGTTTCCTCCTCAATGCGCAGCCGCCCGAGCAATCGGCGCATCTCGACCAACCCGTCCCGGCCAACCGTCTCGATTACGCCGAGCGTGAGGTTGGCCCCGTCCAACGTCAACTGCCGCTTGGCCGCACTCGCGCTGGCGATCATGACGGTGAGGTGGTGCGCGACGACATCGTGCAACTCGCGTGCGATACGCGCGCGTTCCCGCAAGATTGCGCCACGAACCTCTTGGCCGGGATCACGGCGCCGTTTCCGGCAGACCCAGACGAAAATCATCAGCGCGCAGACGACCGCTCCGAGCACCAATTGATCTTCGCCGGCAAACGGAGCAGCGACGGAGTTCACCTCGCCCACCGCCAAACTTCATCACACGAGCTTTGCACCGATTGGGTCTCCTGGTCGGTCAAGTCGTTACTCAGGTAGCCACCCTGCTATCAAATCGTTGTCATCCTTCGGTTGTGATGGGCTCCACTTCGGGAACTACCCCTCCCTCGCGTGGGGGGTACCGAACAGGTTCCGCCGGCGGACGAGAAGTGCGGCCATGCCCGCCTAGCATTTCTCCGGATGCAACCGCCGCAGGAGCGAATCGGTCTCTCGTGCAATGAAGTCTGGCGCCAGAGCCCGAGGCGCAATGCGAACCGAGCGTGTCGCGATACCTGGAGCAGCCGATGATACGTGGAATCGTCTCCCTGAGCTTGATGTTCCGGGTGCTGGTCATTGGTGCCGCAGCCGCAATCTTCGTGCTCGGTTTGGCGCAATTGCCAAGCGTCTCAATGGACGTATATCCGGAGTTCGGGCCACCCCAGGTGCAGATCCAGGCCGAGGCGCTCGGCCTGTCCGCGGCCGAGGTCGAGCAGCTCATCACGGTCCCGATCGAGCAGGACCTGCTCAACGGCGTGGCCTGGCTGGACCAGATCCGGTCGGAGTCCGCGCCGGGGCTGTCCTCGATTGACCTGACCTTCAAGCCCGGCACCGACCTGCTGCAGGCGCGCCAGGCGGTGCAGGAGCGGCTGACGCAGGCGCACGCGCTGCCGAACGTAGGCGGCGGTCCGGTCATGCTGCAGTCCACCTCGTCGGCCGGCCGAGTGATGATGATCGGGCTCAAGGCGAAGGACCTTTCCCTGATCGACCTGTCCGTGCTCGCCCGGTGGAAGATCAGGCCCAAGTTGATGGGTGTGCCCGGCGTGGCCAACGTGGCCATCTGGGGCCAACGCGACCGGCAACTGCAGGTTCAGGTGGATCCCGGCAAACTGCGCGACAGCGGCGTCTCGCTGACCCAGGTGCTGACCACCACCGGCAACGCACTGTGGGTATCCTCATTGTCCTTTGTGGAGGCGTCGACGCCAGGCACCGGCGGCTTCGTCGACATGCCGTCCCAGCGGTTGTCGATCCAGCACGTGTTGCCCATCACCACGGCGCAGGACCTGTCCGCGGTGACGGTCGAGGACCTTCAGGACAGCCGGAAGCTGAAGCTCGGTGACGTGGCCACGGTCGTGGAGGACCACCAGCCGCTGATCGGTGACACCGTGCTGGACAGCGAGCAGGGCCTGATGCTGGTGGTGGACAAGGCTCCCGGCGCGGACACCGTCGGGGTAACCAACGCCGTCGAGGACGCGCTCGACGAGCTCAGACCTGGTCTGTCCGGCGTGCGGATCGACACCACGGTGCAGCGGCCCGCCACCTTCATCGCCACGGCGCTGCACAATCTCGGCCGGTGGGCGTTGCTCGGGCTGGTCGGCATTCTCCTGATGCTCGGTGTGGCGCTGTTCTCTCTGCGTGCGGCGCTGATCGGCTTCGTGGCGATCACGCTGTCGCTTGTCACCGCGATGTACGTGCTGTACCTGCGGGGCGTGACGTTCAACCTGCTGATCCTGGCCGGGCTGGTGGTCGCCCTCGGCCTGGTCATCGACGACGCCGTGGTGGATGTCGACGCCATCCGGCGCCGACTCAGGGAGCACCGCGACTCCGGCAGCGACCGGTCGACCTACGCGGTGGTGGCCGACGCGCTGGCCGCGGTCCGGGGCCCGACGTTCTACGCGACGCTGGTTCTGCTGCTGGCCCCGTTGCCGCTGCTGTCGATCGACGGCGTCGCCGGAGCGCTCTGGACGCCCGCCGTGCTGTCCTACGCGCTCGCGGTCGCCGCGTCGACCGTCGTGGCGCTCACCGTCACGCCGGTGCTTTCGGTGCTGCTGCTGTCCCGCGGTCCGGTGCGCCGCCGGACGAATCCGCTGGTCGTCCTGGCACACCGGGTCTTCGACGGTGCGGCGCCCGCGTTCCTGCGCCGGCGCGGGCTGGTCTACCTCGCCGTCGGTGTCCTGATCGTGGCGGCGTTGGCGGTGCTGCCGCAGTTGGCGGGCGGGTCGCTGGTGCCGGCCGCGCAGGATCGGAGTCTGCTGGTGCGCTGGCAGGCCACACCCGCCACCTCGCTGAGCGAGATGACCCGGATCACCGCCGCCGCGTCCACGGACCTGCGGTCGATCCCCGGCGTACGGGCGGTCGGCGCGCACCTCGGGCGCGCGGTGGCGGGCGATCAGATCGTCAACGTCAACTCCGGTGAGCTGTGGGTCGACCTCACCGACTCGGCCGACTACGACAGCGCCGTCGCCACGGTCAAGCACACCCTGCGGGCCTACCCCGGCGTGCACAGCGAAGTGCTGACCTATGAGCAGGACCGGCTCACCGACGCGCAGACCCGAACGCCCGACGCGCTCACCGTGCGGGTCTACGGCACGGAACTGGACGTCTTACAGGCCAAGGCGGAGGAGGTCCGCAAGGCCGTCTCCGGGATCTCCGGCGTCACCGACGCCAAGGTGCACACCCAGCCCGAGGAGCCGACGCTCGAGGTCAAGGTGGACCTCGGCGCGGCCGAGAAGTACGGGATCCGGCCGGGTGAGGTCCGGCGTGCGGCCGCCACGTACTTCTCCGGCCTGGCCGTCGGAAGCCTGTACGAGGACCAGAAGATCTTCGATGTGGTGGTCTGGGGCACCCCGGACACCCGAGGCAACCCGGCCGCCCTCAACAACCTGCTGATCGACACACCGGCCGGCGGCCAGGTGCGCCTCGGCGACGTGGCTGCGGTTCGGGTCACGCCCTACCCGACGGTGATCAAGCACGAGGACACGTCCCGCAGCATCGACGTCACCGCGAAGGTGTCCGGCCGCGGCCTCGGCTCGGTCATGGACGAGGCGAGGAGTCGGGTGGCGAACCTGGCCATGCCACTGGAGTACCGGGCCGAGGTGCTCGGCGACTCGGTTGCCCGCCAGGGCGCGGCCTGGCGCACCGCCGGGCTCGCGCTGCTCGTCCTGATCGGAATGTTCCTGTTGCTGCAGGCGGCCTTCCGGAGCTGGCGACTGGCGACCATGGTGCTGCTGGCGCTCCCACTGGCCCTGGTGGGCGGGGTGCTGGCCGCGTGGCCGTTCGGCGCCCTCACGTCACTGGGCGCGTTGGTCGGGCTGCTCGCCGTGTTCGGCATCGCCACCCGCAACGTCGTCCTGCTGGTTCAGAGCTACCTCAACGCCGTGGAGCAGGAGGTCCGCAGCGTCGACCTCGTCCTGCGCGTGACCAGGCAACGGGTCGGACCGATCCTGCTGACCGCCGTCACCCTGGCGATCGCGTTGATCCCGCTGGTGCTGTTCGGCAGCGTCGCCGGCCTCGAGATTCTGCGTCCGCTCGCCGCGGTGATGCTCGGCGGTCTGGTGACCTCGACCCTGCTCGCGCTGTTCGTGATTCCCGCGCTGTATCTGCGGTTCGCGCCCCGAGTGCAACCCGCCGAGGCATGAAGAACACCCCGGGAGGGAAAATGCGTCACCGAAACCGTTGGGTCGTCTGGGTCGCCGGAGCGGGCGCGGTCCTGGCGCTGGCCGGTTGCGCCGCCATCGCGGGCGAAACCACGCCGGAGGACCCCGCCCAGGTTGAGCAGATACCGGGCTCGGAGGTCAGCAAGCTGACGCTCACCGAAGACGCGGTCGATCGTCTCGGCATCAAGACCGAACCGCTTGGCGCGACGATCCCGCTGTCGGCCGTGTTCTACGACAAGGACGGCAAGACCTGGACTTTCACCAACCCGGAGGCGCGGGTCTACATCCGGCAGCCAGTGACGATCGGTTCGGTGACCGGCCAGGCGGTCACGCTGCGGTCCGGGCCGCCACCCGGAACCGCGGTCGTCACGGTCGGCGGGGCCGAACTGCTCGGCACCGAGTACGGGGTCGAGGGAGGCTGAGCCGTGTCGCAGCGCCGAACGCTGATGGGCTGGATAGTCGGATCGAGTCTGAAGTTCCGCTACCTGGTGGTCGCCGCCGCGGCCGCGATGATGGCCATCGGCGTGGCCGGATTGCACGACATGCGCGTGGACGTCTTCCCCGAGTTCGCGCCACCGCGGGTGGAGATCCAGACCAACTGCCTCGGCCTGTCCACCGCGGACGTGGAGTCGCTGGTGACGGTCCCGCTGGAGCAGGCCCTCAACGGCGTCACCGGGCTTGACGACCTGCGGTCCAAGTCCGTGCCGCAGCTCTCGTCCATCGAGTTGGTCTTCAAGCAGGGCACCGACTTACTGAAGGCGCGCCAGCTCGTCACCGAACGGCTCGCCCAGGTGACGCCGACCCTGCCGACCTGGGCCGCTCCCCCGGTGATGCTGCCGCCGCTGTCCGCCACCGCCAGGGTGATGCAGATCGGAATGTCCTCAAAGGACCATTCGTTGATCTCGATGTCCATGATGGCGTACTGGACGATCAGGGCACGGATCCTGCGGGTGCCCGGGGTCGCCAATGTGGCGATCTGGGGCGAGCGGCTGCAGATGGCCACCGTGCAGGTCGACCCGAGCAAGATGCGGACGGCGGGCGTCACGCTGGACGGGGTCATGGAGGCGACCGCCGACTCGGTGGACTCCGGACTGCTGAAGTTCTCCACCGGCTCGGTGATCGGCACCGGCGGCGCGATCGAGACCAGCGAGCAGCGCCTTGGCATCCGGCACGTGCTACCCATCCTGACCGAGGCCGACCTCGGCAAAGCCACCGTGCAGAACGCCAGCGGCACACCGGTTCCGCTCAACGCGGTGGCCGACGTGAAGCAGGACCATCAGCCGCTGATCGGTGACTCGATCATCAACGACGGTCCGGGACTGCTGCTGGTCGTGGAGAAGCTGCCGTGGGGCGACACCCTGGACATCACGCGCGGGGTGAACGACGCGATCCAGGCCATGCGGCCGGGCCTACCTGGAATCCAGTTCGACACCACCATCTTCCAGCAGGCGAACTTCATTCAGACGTCGATCGACAACCTCACTCAGGCGCTGGTGCTCGGCTTCCTGTTGGTTGTCCTGATCCTGATGCTGTTCCTGTTCGAATGGCGGGTCGCGCTGATCAGCCTGCTGACCATCCCGCTGTCCCTGATGGCGGCCCTGCTCGTGCTGCACTGGCGCGACGCGACCGTCAACACGATGACCCTCGCCGGGCTGGTGTTGGCCCTGGGCGCGGTGGTGGACGACGCGATCATCGACGTGGAGAACATCCTGCGACGCCTGAGAGAGCACCGCCGCGAGGGCGGCGAAGGGTCGATCGCGCGGGTGATTCTCTCGGCGTCGCTCGAGGTACGCAGCCCGATCGTGTACGCGACGCTGATCATCATCGCGGCCGCCGTGCCGGTGTTCCTGCTGGAAGGGCTGATCGGGTCGTTCTTCGCACCGCTGGCCGTGTCCTACACGCTCGCCATCGGCGCGTCGATGGCCATCGCCCTGACGGTCACCCCCGCGCTGTGCCTGATCCTGTTGCGCCGGGCGAGGGTCGAGCGACGCGAGTCGCCGCTCGTGCGGTGGCTGCAACGCGGCTACGGTGCGGCCCTCAAACGGATCGTCAGACGGCCCCGCCGGGTGTACGCCACGGCCGTGGTGATCATCGCGGCCGGTCTGCTGCTGGTGCCGACCCTGGGTCAGTCACTGTTCCCGCAGTTCAAGGAACGCAACTTCCTGATCCACTGGATCACCACACCCGGCACCTCCGCCGAGGAGATGGAACGCATCAGCACGACGGTGAGCGGGGAACTGCGCGCCATTCCCGGCGTCCGTAACTTCGGCTCACACATCGGGCAGGCGTTCCTCGGTGAAGAGGTGGCCGGTGTCAACTTCGGGGAGAACTGGATCAGCATCGACCCCGGTGTCGACTACGACACGACGCTGGCGGCGATCGAGGACGTGGTGCATGCCCACCCGGGGCTGTTCCACGACGTTCAGACCTATCTGAACGAGCGGATCGAGGAGGTTCTCACCGGGGCGAAGGAACCCGTGGTCGTCCGAATCTACGGACAGGACCTGGCCACCCTGCGGGAAAAGGCCGCCGAGGTGCAGCACAAGCTGTCCGGCATCCAGGGAATCACGGACAACCACACGGATATCCAGGTGGACCAACCGCAGGTGCAGGTCGAGGTGGATCTGGCCAAGGCGGCACAGGTCGGGCTCAAACCCGGTGACGTCCGACGGGCGGCGTCGACCATGGTCGCCGGTGAGGAGGTCGGCGACATCTTCCGGGCCGGCAAGGCGTACGACGTCGTCGTCTGGAGCACGCCGGCGACCCGCAACAATGTGTCGGCCATCAGCGAGTTGCCGATCGACACTCCGTCAGGCCAGCAGGTGCGGCTCGCCGACGTGGCCACGGTCAGCGTGCAACCGGTGCCGAACCTGATTGAACGGCAGGCCGATTCACGCCGGATCGATGTGGCCGCCAACGTGAGTGGGCGCGACCTCGGCTCGGTGGTGCAGGACGTGCGGTCAGCCCTGGACACCGTCGAGTTCTCCCACGGTTACCACGCCGAGGTGCTCGGCGAATACCAGGCCCGGCAGGAGGCACAGAACCGGCTGCTCGAGATCGCGATCATCGCCGGTCTGGTCATCCTGCTGCTGCTGCAGGTGTCGTTCCGCAGTTGGCGGCTGGCCGTGCTGACGTTCCTGACCCTGCCGATGGCGCTGGTCGGTGGCGTGCTCGCCGCCTACCTCACCGGCGGCGTGATCTCCCTGGGGTCACTGGTCGGGTTCTTCACCGTGTTCGGCATCGCCGCGCGCAACGGCATCCTGCTCATCAACCACTGCCAGCATCTGGAGAAACACGAGGGTGAGCCGTTCGGCTCGGCACTGGTGCTGCGCGGCGCCCGGGAACGCCTCTCCCCGATCCTGATGACCTCGCTCGCTACCGCGCTCGCCGTCGTCCCCCTTGTGGTGCTCGGCGACCGGCCCGGTCACGAGATCGAATACCCACTCGCCGTCGTGATCCTCGGCGGTCTGGTCACGTCCACCCTGCTCAACCTGTTCGTCGTGCCGTCGCTGTACCTCCGGTTCGGCCGCGGGCGACGCACGCTTAAGGAGAGCTGATGAGCCTGAGTCACATCCGTCGAAGCGGACTCGTGGGAGTTCTGCTCGCACCACTGCTGCTGATCCCGACGACGCCGGCCGCCGCGCAGCAGGAGGACTGCGGCCAGCCACTCACCCTGCACCGTGATGACTTTCCCGCGGTGCCCAAAGTGGACAATGAGTTCTTCCCGCTGACGCCGGGAACCAGGTGGGTGCTCAAGGGCACCGTGGACGGCGAGCAACACACCGTGGTCACCACCGTCACCGATCTGACCAAGGTGATCGACGGCGTGACCAGCGCCGTGGTGCTCGACGAGGACTTCGGTCCCCAGCACGTCATCCAGGAGGCGGAGTTGGCGTTCATGGCCCAGGACCGGCAAGGCACGGTCTGGAACCTGGGCGAGTACCCGGAGGTGTACGAGAACGGCCAGTTCGTGGGCGCTCCGGACGTGTGGATCAGTGGTCTCGCGCGAGCCAGGGCGGGCATCGGCATGTTGGCCCACCCGGTCACCGGCACCCCGTCGTACCTACAGGGCTTCTCACCGGCCATCGAGTTCAAGGACTGCGCCACGGTCTTTCAGACCGGCCAACACGTCTGCGTCGCGACGGGCTGCTACGACCACGTGCTGATCACCGACGAGTTCGCGCCCCTCGACCCGGAGGGCGGCCACCACCGCAAGTTCTACGCGCCCGGCGTCGGCCTGGTACGGGTCGACGCGATCGGCGACAGCAACCCAGAGGTCCTGCAACTCCACAGGTTCAGGCACCAGTGCCCGGCCGGTGTGAACAGGACCCGGGACAGGGCACTGGCGCTGGACGCGCACGGCTACCAGGTGAGCCCGAACCTCTACGGCCGGACTCCGCCAGCCCAGCACTCCCTGCAGGCACCCCCCTGCTGAGGATCGGCTCATCCGCACGACTCCGGCGCTGATCTGGACGAGACTCAACTGGCGTTGTGGTGGACCGCCACCGGTGGCTGGAGCGGTTGGGAAGACCTTGGCGGCCGATTCCAGTACGGCCCATCCGCAACCAAACCAGGTAACCGAATCGACGTTTATGTCACTGGGTCAGTCGCGCAACTCGAACAAAAGTGGTGGAGCTGATTCCTAACGTCCTGGGCGCTGTGCAACAGCAGCGCCCTTGGACGTGATCAGGGTTTCGACACCGTCGAAGAGGCGGGCGAGGTGGTCACCGGCCAGGCATTGGTCGCCCTGCATGACCGGAGGTTCCTCGTCGGACAAAACCTCATGCCGGCCGTGAACGCCCCTGTTGCTGGGCTCCTTGCCGCACCAGTCGCGCCTTATGCCGCGGACTCTTCCTCTGCTCGGATTCATCGGAGCAGCCCCTGCTCATGGTGAAGATAGGCGATCACGTGGACGCCTGATGCCACAGGCCAGGCGGTTGGCTCATGCCTCGGAACCGGCGGCTGACCGTTCAGCAACTGGAATGCATTTTCATTCCGGCGATGTCGTTCCACAGTCCGATTTCGAAGATCGCCCAGGCGTGGAACGCGTAGGGCTCGGTGCGGCATGTCATGTTCCGCACGAACTTGCGATGGTCGCCCCCGGGGACGGGATTCTGGTTGATGAGCGAACCCAAGATGGCGCCGTGGGCGTCCACAAGATCGACATGCCAGATGACCCAGGTGTCGCCGTCGTCGTCGCTGGTGACTGTGCCGAGGAACGTCGCGGTGCCGTCGGGGTAAAGGGTCCACGTGGCGCCCTCGCACATCGTGGCGGCACCCTTCCTGATCAACTCCCAGGTGAACCGCCAGGGATCCGACCCGATGAGCCGCGCTGCGGTGGCGTTCGGCACCTCCATGATGACTGAAGGATCCATGTCCCGCGTCCTCCGCTTGGTACGTCCAACTGTGGTGTCGATCAAAACGTGGATCGGCCTGAGACCACTACCGGCCGGGCGTGGCGGGCAACGCGAGCGCGACGGCGAGATCTTCGTCGAGGAACATGAGTCCGCGCTCCCCGAACCGCCGGAAGGCCCCGACGACCGTGGCCAGCGGCACGCCGAGGTCACGGTGGACACCCATGGCGGTGCGCGGCCGGTCAACACACGCGAGGTAAATCGCGGCGACCGTGTCGCGGAACGTGTATGTCCCCTGCCGATCCGGGTGCCGGCCGTCGTAGATCTGCAAGAAGCCGGACGCGGATCGGTACACCAGCAGCGGCGGGCTCGCCTCCCATGCGTCGCACCACCGTGCCGCGGCGTCGCGCAACGCGGTGTAGGTGCTCGGGTCCAACGTCTGTTCCGGTTCGTACTCGAAGAAGTAGGCGATGCGCTCGAGGTCCACCGTGGCCGGATAGACAAACCGGTAGCTGGGTTCGGGTTCCCGCCGCCGCATGGGAAACCGGGCAGGTTGGGTGAACATCGGGCTGAACCGCTCCAGCCACACCCGGTCGGTGCTGGTCGGCGGCTGCAGATGGGCCAGGTGCGGGATCGCGCCGGCCTGTGCGGCATAGTCCTCGGCCGTTTCGCCCGGAAATCCCCAGAGAATGTTCCAGCCGATGCTGATTCCGTAGTAGCGCGCCCAGCGCAGCAGGTTGACGTTCTGGGCGGCGCGAACGCCCTTGTCCATCAGCCGGAGCACGTTGGAGCTGAGGGATTCCAAGCCCGGTTGCAGTTGGGTGACGCCAGCAGCGGCCAGGCCCTTCAGTTGAGCCCGGGTCAGATTCGCCTTGACCTCGTAGAAGATCTGGTAGTCACGGCGCCCCTCGACGATCGCCGGAAACAGCTTCTTCAGATAGCTCGGATCGAGAATATTGTCCACGGCGTTGAAGCGGAAGCTGCGATACCGCGCCGCCTGCCGGTCGAGCTCGTCGAGCACGCGGTCGGGCGACTTGGCGCGGAACCGCATGGTGGTTCCGTTGAGCCCGCAGAAGGTGCAGTGATGTTTGGCTCCCCACCAACAGCCTCGGGCGGACTCGAAAGGGATCGTGACATGTTCGGTCGGCAGTCCCAGCCGTGCCGCTCGTTCGAAATACTCGTCGTATTCCGGTGTCGGGAGGTCGTCGAGTTGGGCGGGGGGCGCGGCCGGCGGGGTGGCGACGACCCGATCGCCGTCCCGCCGCGCGACTCCAGGGATGCCGGACGGGTCCGTCCCGCCCGCCAGCGCACCCAGGAGGGCGGGAAATGCCGAATCCGCCTCGCCAGTGACGGCGAAGTCGATGCAGTCAATGGAACGCACCAACTCCTGGCCCATGTCGCCGTCGAAGTTGGCTCCCCCGAAAACCGTACGAACGTCGGGAAACCGTCGCTTGAGCCGGCGGGCGAGGGCGAACGACGCGGCGTTCTGCTGGTAGGTCGAGCTGAAGCCGACCAGCCGGACACCGGCGAGTTCGTCGACGACGGCATCGAGGAACGCCGGCACCGTGTGCTCGCGCACAGCCAGCAGGCGATCGCGTGCAGACTCCGTTGAAGTATCCAAATAGGACAGTTCGGCACCGAACTCTTCGAGAAACCTCTCGTCGGGATCCGGTGCGTCGGAACCGAAAGCCTCGACCGAGAACAACCAGTCCCCGACCTGCCGGCCGCGATTTTCGGCCAGCAGGGCGTAGAGTTCGACACCGACCAGCATCGCGAAGTCGAGGTTCACGTGCAGGGTGCGCACGGGAAACCCGCGCGCCTGCCCGATCGCCTTGAGTAGCCCCAGTTGGATGGACGGGCGGTCGATCTGTTGGAACGGCATGGACACGATGACGGTTGGCCACGCAGTCCCTTGATCGGGCGGAACCGGACCGATCCGCTCAGTGACGACAGTCATGATCACGCCTAGGGGTTGGTCGATCGGGTGATGCTGCTCCCGCCGAACGACCTGGTGATCGAGTGTTGGGACGGGCTCCCCAGATACGCCAAGATCCTTGCCGCCTCCACTGGCTTGAAACTGCCATCGAACTCCTTGTCAAGGGCCGTTTGCGACCCCACCAGGTCCCATGCGATCTGCAGCACGTTTCGGAGCAACGCCCTCTGCGCAGGAGACAGGTCGAGCGCATCGAGCTTCGCAGACAGTTCTTGAAGTTCCTGCTCGCTGATCGATTCTTGTGACAAGATATGTCTCCTTCTCATGAGGACGCCGCATATTTTTCGAGCATCTCGAGCACATCGGTGGCGTCCGAATGACCGAGTTGCACGAGGATGTCGTAACCCTGTTGCCACCCGGCACGGGCGGATGCGAGGTCGCCGGTTTCGCGGCGGATGTCGGCGATTCGGATCAGCGTGTGCGCCACGTTGATTCGGTGTCCGTTCCGCTGGAACAGTTCCAGGGCCTTCTCGTAACAGGTGATCGCCCGAGCTTTGTCGCCCAGATGGCTGTGGGCGTAGCCGAGGCTGTCCCAGGTCGGCGCCGCACTGAGGTGGTCGCCCAGCCGCAGTTGCAGCTCAAGGGCTTCCTCGCAGTGGGCCACCGCGACGGCGTACTCGCCGAGCAACGCGTGAAACCAGCCGATTGAGTTGAGCTCTCGCGCTTGGCCGGCTCGATGCTCAGCGGCGCGGAAGAGGTCCAGGGCCTGCTCAGCGTGCGCGAGCGCATCGACGGTGTTCGCCTGTGTGTCGAGCAGCCAGGCGAAGGAATGGTGAACATAGGCCCGGCCGATGACGTCGCGAGCCGACTCGTACAGGTTCAACGCGACGTGGAGCTCGTTCTGCGCGTCGTCGTACCTGCCGAGCCAGACGTAGGTGTTGCCCAGGACATGGTGCGCGAACGCCTGCTTGCGCAGGTCGCCGAGCCGCCGCGCCGCTGCAAGCGCCACCGTGGCCGCGTCGAGCGCGTCGTGCCAGTGGCCTTGCATCGACAGGAAACGGCGTATCGACCAGACGAGCTCCCAGACCTGGGCGTCGAACTGGGCATCCTGACGCAGCGCTGCGAGCAGGATGCGGTGTTCGGCCTTGAACCAGGCCAGTGCCTGTCCGCGGTCGACGATCCGTGCGGGTTCGGCTCCATCGGGTAGCTCGGTCAGGGTGGGCGGCACCTCGCGGCGAGGATCGAGGAAACCGTCCGCGTGGTATGCGGTGTAGGCGTAGTGACCGAGCACGCGGCGGATGGCCTGGTCCCGGTCGGCCGCGCGGTCGTGCTCATCGGCCAGTTCGGCGGCATAGGCGCGCAGGAGGTCGTGGCAGGCGTAGCGACCGGGGCTGTGCTCGGTGATCAGATGCGCCTGGGCGAGCTCGGCGGGCACTGATCGCATCTGACGCCCTTGCAGGCCGGCCAGGCTCGCCGCCGCGCAGGCACTGATGTCCGGTCCGGGGTGCAGCCCGAGCAGCCGGAACAGACGGGCCGCGGCCGGGTTCAGGCGAAGGTAGGACCAGGAGAACACGACCCGCGGGTCCGTCACCGGGTCAGCACCGGCGAACTGGTCGAGACCGCCGCGGGCGTCACGCAGCTGGCCGGCCAGCACCGCGAGGCCGAAGCCGGGGTGCGTCACCGCGCGGGCGGCCACCACGGCCAGGGCCAGTGGAAGGTGCGCGCACAGGCCGATGATCTCGTCGACCGCCGCCGGTTCGGCCGCGACCCGCTCGACACCGATCCGGGCGCGCAGCACCGCGTGCGCCTCGACGTCGTCGAGCAGGCCCACCGGTATCGGATGCGCACCGGCCACCACCAGGCCGTCGAGCCGGTCTCGGCTGGTCACCAGGGCGAGGCTGCCGGGTGAACCGGGCAGCAGCGCGCGCACCTGCTCAGCGTCATGGGCGTTGTCGAGTAGTACGAGGACCCGTCGATTGGCGAGCATGCTGCGGTACAAACCGGCCTGCGCCTCCAGGGTGGTCGGGATCCGTTCCCTCGGCACCTGGAACGCTTCGAGGAAGCCCCGGACCGCCTCTACCGGTGTGACCGGCGGCCCGGCCGGGTCGAATCCGCGCAGGTTCACATAGAGCTGGCCGTCGGGGAATCGGTCGCGGACCGTATGGGCCCAGTGGACGGCCAAAGTGGTCTTACCGACGCCCGCGGTACCAGACAGCACCATGATCCGCGCGGTCGTGAACGGCCCGTCGAGCAGCCCGTCGAGGCGGCGCAGCTCCGCCTCGCGCCCGGCGAAGCCGGGCGTATCAGGCGGAAGCTGCGCGAATGTGGCGACGGCCGGCGAGATCGCGGCCGCGAACGCCGGCTCGCCACGCAGGATCACGCCGTGCACCGCCCGCAGCTCCGGACCGGGATCCGTGCCGAGTTGGTCGGCGAGCCGCTGCCGGACCACACTGAAGCGATCGACGGCCTCCGCGTCGCGACCAGCGACGTGCAGGGCGCGCATGTGCAGTGCTTCCAGCGGTTCGGCCAGCGGATACTCGTCGATGAGATCGGGAATCGTGGTGAGCACCGAGGCGGTGCGGCCGAGTCGCAACTCCATCCCGGCCCACCGCACGGCGGCGTCGAGCCGTTGCCGGTGCCAGGCCGCGCGTACCTGGCCGGCCCAGCTGCCCGAGATCGCCGCCAGCGGCGGGCCGCGCCACATCCGCAGCGCCTCAGCCAGCGCGGCGACCCGATCGATGTCGGTGTTCCGCGCGTCTTTCCCTTGTTGGATCAGGCGCGTGAACCGGTGCAGGTCGACAGCATCGGGTTCAATTTCCAGAAGGTACCCCGCGCTTCGGCGGGAAATCCCGGCGGGTGAGTCAGTGTCGCCCGCGTGGGCGAGTAGCCGGCGTATTCGACTCAGGTGCGAATAGAGCACGTTGCGCGCTTCGACGGGTGGATCTTCGCCCCAGACCCGGTCGATGAGGGTCTCGATCGAAACCGGCCGACCTGCGTCTACGAGAAGTGCTGCCAGCACGGCCTGTTGCCGCGGCGTACCCACGTCGAGCAACTGCTCTCGTGCCTGGAGCTGGATCTCCCCGAACAGCCGGAATTCCATTCCGCGGGCTCCTGTTGATCGACTCGCCCCAACCGGCGTAGTCGATGCTGCCCCCTCCATAGCATGGCCGCAACCTCGACCAGCGGGGAGTAGCGAAATCGTGAGCCCGGCTGAACGTTCACTCGAGGAGGGGACACGAACCGTGATTCGCCGGCCAGGCCGTTGTTGGAAATGGCCGTGTTTCGAATGGAATCCACCTCGTGGGAAATCACCCCTACACGCGCCACCTGCCTGACCGGGGCACACCACACGCGCGCGATCGCGGCGCCGATCGTTGCCGAGCGGCTCGACTCCCACAACCGGTCTCCGGCCGGCTCGTCGAGAGGTACGCATGACCTGCAGAGCGTCCAGGCCGCGTTCTGATACAACCGATCATCCGGACACCGACGCGTGCCGCAGCCGTCGCCGCCCGCGGTCGCGGCGTTCCGACGTCGAGCACCTACTCCCCCAGCGTGTGGCCGCACCTCCCCGAACGGCCGGAATTCCGTTCGGCGGGCTCGCGGTGACCGGTGCGGCATCGAACGCCCGATCGATGGGGCCCGGTCCGCAAGGTCACCGCAAGGTCGGCGAGCAGGGTGAGGCGAAATCGTCAACCCGGTGGGTATCCCGAGCTCACTCGAGGAGTGACCATGAACCAGGACTCGCCCGTCGCGGCGTTGCTGGAAAGGGCCGGGCTGGGTGTGGAATCGGCCTGGCAGGAAATTGTTGATCGCTTTTCTCCGCTGGTCTTCGCGGTGTGTCGCCGGTACGGGATTGGTGGAGCGGATGCTCAGGACGTCAGCGGCGCGGTGTGGCTGCGGCTGGTGTCGCATGCGAAGACCATCCGCGATCCGCGGGGCCTGCCCGGCTGGCTGCAGACGACCACCCGGAACGAATGCCTGCAGCTGCTGCGCCACCATAAACGTCAGATCCCGACTGACACCCTGAGCGCAGGTAGCTTCGCGACCGAACTCGACGCGAACCTGATCCACGAGGAGCGCCGCACCGCCGCCCGCCAGGCATTCGCCCAACTGTCGCGTTCGGACCAGGCGCTTCTCTCGATGCTCTTCTCCGACCCGCCGAAGACCTACAAGGAGATCAGCGCGGCGCTCGGGATTCCGGTCGGCGCGATCGGGCCGACCCGGGCCCGTTGCCTGGCCAGGGTCCGGCGCAATCCGACGATCGCTGCACTCCATGACCTGCAGAGTGAGCAACTCGCCAGCTGATACTGGTCAACGCACCTTGCGGTCCTCCCGGGTTGATGTCGCTCCCGTAACGATCACGCCCTGACGCCGCGGGTCGGTTGCCGGGCGGATCAACGCGCCGGGTCGCGCACGTTGGCGGGTGCCGGGGTCGACAGCGCAGGTCGGTGGGCGGGGACGCTCGAGGACAGCACCGTCCGGTCGAACGCCATGTTGACCACCATGTTGGCGAAGCCCCGGGACATGAAGGTCAACACGTGGGGGTCGTTGTTGCTGAGGTTGTCGCACCACCGGAACGGGTTGTCGACGCATCCACCGTCGGCGCCCGGCACGTTTCCCTCGAAGTTGCCGAGGGTTCCGCCGAACAGGTCGACATCCGACTGAAGCTTGCAGCAGTCCTGCCCGGTGAGCACTCCGCTGGCTGGAATTCCGGCCTGGTTGAAGTTGAACGCGTCCGTGCCGACCGGCGAGAACAGTATGTTGTTCTTCCCGATGGAGTTGAAATACCGGATGCCATGGTCCCGGGCGACCGTCGACGGCTGATAGACCTGCGGCGGGAACGTCGTCGAGACGGTGCGGCCGAACAGGTCGACCCCGGCCGGGTCGAGAACCCCGACCACGTAGTTCGGTGTCGCGGTCACGTCCGCGTCCAGGTCGTAGCCGATCTTGGACAGTTCGGTCGGGCTGAGGTTGTTGACGTAGAAGGTCGAACCCAGCAGGCCGAGTTCCTCACCGCCGAACCAGACGAACCGCAGCTTGTTGCGCGGCTTGACCTTGCGCATCATCAGGGCGATGTCGAGGATCGTCACCGAACCGGACGCGTTGTCGAGCATGCCGGCGCCGAAGATCGCATCGAGGTGCGCGTCGACGACCACGACGTGGTTGGGGTCGCCGCCCTTGGAATCGGCGATGACGTTGTAGTCGTCGGCGTTGGGGTTGACGGTCGCCCGGATGGTGATGTTCATCGACGGCAGTGCCGTCCCATCCCGCCCCGCCTGGTTGTACTGGTTGAGCAGGTCGCTGCCCGTCGCGAACGAGGTGAACGCGACCGGAATCGTCGGGACGATCCGGTTGCCGCCGGCGTCCGACAGACTGCCGGTCAGCACACCCGTCCGCCCCGGGTTGCCCTCATTGAAAACGATCACTCCGGAAGCGCCTGCCGCTTGCGCGTTGAGCACCTTGGTGCCGAAACCGCACGTGCCGCGCTGGATCAGCGCGACCCTACCCGGCATGAAGCCGTTGAAGTCAGCCGCCGAGCAGCCACTGGACGAGCTGGGGGTCGGCGTCGGCGGGATGATGACGCCACCCGCCGGCTGAAGGACCGCGGCCGTGGATCCGGTGCTCTGGCCGGGGTTCCAGTCGGTGACGACGGTGAAGTCATGCGATGTCGGCGACACCTCGCGGAAGGTCGGCAATCCCGTGTACGCGAAATAGAAGAACTTGTAGGGCTGAATCGTGACGTCGTAACCCGCGTCGCGCATCAGCCTGGCGACGTAGTCCACAGAGGCCCGGTATCCCGGCTCGCCGGAGTTGCGCGACGGATGGCCGTCCGGGCTCGGATTGGCGTCGGCAATCGCCTGAAACGCCCGCATGTGACGCCAGAGATCCTCGGTTCGAACGCAGGGCAGCAGCTTGCGCGCCGTATTGTTGACCCGGTTCGCGCAGCCGGCCGAGCTTGGTGATTGGCCGGCTTCCGCATCTGACGGGGCGGCGCCGGCGGGCACCGTGGTGACCGTGCCGACGAGCGCGGCGGCCGCCACCAGAACCATGAACAGTCGCGGCAACCCCAGAGAATGTCCCATCATTCGACAACTCCCCTCGCAATCTACAACGAGGCAACGCTGCCACACATCCGACTGTGCTACCAGATGCTTTCGTCCGTTATCCTTGGTGGACAGAACGCATTTCAGGTGATTTGCCGCAATTGTCGGACAGCGGCGGAACCGCGTTACCCCAGATCTGGCCGCACCGCCGGGATGGTGCGTCCGCCAGCCCCTGATTGGCGGCGGCCGCAGCCGGCCCGGCCAGCGCGGCGGGTTCCGGCTCGACGCCGAGCGAGTTGACCGTGAGGCGCAGCATCGCGTAGTGACCGGTCAGCAGGCACATCTCGACCAGCTCGGGCGTCGCTGCGCTCGCCGGCCAGCCGCTCTTCGAACCATGTCGTTGCCGTGCTGCAGGGGGGTGGCTCGGCGCCAGTACCGGCGCTGTACCCTGTCCGATGACTTGCTAAGGTTTGCAATTGCCGAGGCTTGCGATCGTGCGGGTTGGATGTTCTCACGGCGGACGCATCGGAGCATGACGACCATGGCGGTACCGGGTCCGGCGGGCGCCGGGTGCGTGGCAGGGGGTGGTGGTGAGTACGCCGCTGTATCAGTTGAAGGCGGAGTTCTTCAAGACGTTGGGGCATCCGGCGCGGATTCGGGTGTTGGAGTTGTTGAGTCAGCGGGAATATGCGGTGGCTGAGATGTTGCCGGAGGTGGGGATCGAGGCGGCGAATCTCTCGCAGCAGTTGGCGGTGCTGCGGCGGGCGGGGTTGGTGGTGACCCGCAAGGAGGGGTCCGCGGTGTTCTATTCGTTGACCAGCCCGCAGGTGGCGGAGTTGCTGGCGGTGGCGCGCACGATTTTGACGTCGGTGCTGTCTGGGCAGGTGGAGTTGCTGGCCGACCTGCGGGTGGCCAGCACCGCGGCCCGGCCGACGCGTCGGGGTCGGCGGGCGGCCGGCGGCGGATGACGCTGCGGTCATCGGGCCGCCCTCCGTTCTCCTTGCGGTGGGGTGTCCGCTCGGTTCATGACATTCGGATGAGTTTGAGGCAGTGCCTGGAGGGGTGAGTCGGGCCGTGGTTGGGTTGTGGCGCAAGATCCGCCGGACGGGGCGGGTGGCCGAGCCGGCGCCGGCGCATCCGTACACAAGGGAGTCGCCGGTCACCCGGGAGTTGGCGGGGTCGGTGCAGGTGCGTCATGTGGATGCCGGGTCGTGCAACGGGTGTGAGGTGGAGATCGGCTCGGCGTTCGGACCGGTGTATGACGCGGAGCGGTACGGGGCGCGGCTGGTGGCCTCGCCGCGGCACGCGGACGCGCTGCTCGTGACCGGGCCGGTGACGCGGAACATGGCCGAGCCGCTGCGCCGCACGTTCGAGGCGCTGCCCGCGCCGAAAGTCGTTGTGGCGCTGGGGGACTGTGCCCGCAATTGCGGAGTTTTCGCCGGGGCGTACGGCGTGGCGGGTGCGGTGCGCGATGTGGTGCCGGTCGATGTGGAGATCGAGGGGTGCCCGCCGCGGCCAGAACAGATCGTGGCGGCATTGCGCGGGTTGACCGGCCGATGAACCTCGCGGCACTGGCGTTCGGCCTGGGTGTGGGGTTGGCGGCAGCGGCGGTGGTGGCGGCGTTGGTGAGCCCGGCGGACCGGCGGACGTTCACGGTCGGGGTGGGTACCGCGGCGGCGGGCGTGGCAGCGATGCTGGCTGGGGCGGCGGCGGTGGCCGGGCAGGGGTTCTCGGTGGCGGTGCCGTGGGTGTTGCCGCTGGCCGGTTTCCGGGTGGCGCTGGATCCGTTGGGCGGGGTGTTCGTGGCGGTCACCGGGGCGGTGGCGGTCGCGGCCGGGGTGTTCGGCATCGGCTATGCGCGCCGTGGCCTGGATGGGCGGGCCGCGCAGGCGGTGCTGCCGGTGTTTGTGGCGGCGATGCTGCTGGTGCCGGCGGCGGACAGCGTCGGCACCTTCCTGCTGTGCTGGGAGTTGATGGCGGTGGCCTCGCTGCCGCTGGTACTGGCCGAACACCGCAAGCGAGCGGAGGTGGGCGAGGCCGGGTTGTGGTACGGGGTGATGACGCATCTGGGGTTCATCGCGATCCTGATCGGACTGCTGGTCTTCGCCGCGCGCGCGGGTGACGCCTCCTTTGGCGCACTGCGGGCGGCGGGCGCACATCTGCCCGGCGGTGTGGCCTCGGTGGTGTTCGTCGCGACGCTGGTGGGTTTCGCCGCGAAAGCCGGGATCGTGCCGCTGCACGCGTGGCTGCCCCGAGCGCATCCGGAGGCACCCAGCCACTGCTCGGCGCTGATGTCCGCGGCCATGGTCAACCTCGGCGTGTACGGGATCGTCCGAGTGGGCTTGGACCTGCTCGGCGGCGGTCTGCGCTGGTGGTGGCCGCTGGTGCTGGTGTTGGGTGCGATCTCGGCGGTGTACGGGATTTTGCAGGCCGCGATCAGCACCGACCTCAAACGGCTGCTGGGCTTTTCCACGACGGAGAACATGGGCCTGGTGCTGATCGGAGTCGGGGCGGCCGGCATGTTCGCCGGCGACGGTCGGCGGGTGCTGGCTGGGCTGGCGCTGGCTGCCGCGCTGCTGCACGTGATCAACCATGCGGCGTTCAAGACCCTGCTGTTCCTGGCCGCCGGCTCGGTCCTGCACGCCACCGGCACCCGGGATCTGGACGAGTTGGGTGGGCTGCGGCCGGGGATGCCGGTGACCACCGGGTTGTTCGGGATAGGTGCGTTGGCGGCGTCGGCGCTGCCACCGGGCGCGGCGTTCGTCTCCGAGTGGTTGCTGCTGCAGAGCCTGGTGCACGGCCTGCCGCCGAGCGGGGTGCCCAGCGCGATCCTGCTGCCCGTGGCGGTCGCGGCGATCGCGTTGACCGCCGGGTTGGCGGTAGCCACCTTCGTCAAGGCGTTCGGGGTCGGGTTCCTGGCCAAACCCCGTACCGACGCGGCGAGCCGCGCCACCGAGGGTTCGAAGACGATGCTGGCCGGGATGGGGCTGGCGGGGGTGGCGTGCGTGGCGCTGGCCCTGGCGCCCACCGCCGTGCTGCCCGGGGTGGGCTCGGTGGCCAGCGACCTGGTCGGTGGGGGTGACGCGGCGGTGCGCGGGGCGGTGACCCTGCGACTGTCCACAGTGGCCGGTTCACTGTCGCCGCTGCTGCTGGCTGCCGCGCTGTTGATCGGCGCGGTTGTGGTGGTGGTCGGGGTGCGCGCGGTCGGGTCGCGGCGGGTCCGCCGCACGGTCCGGTTGTGGGACTGCGGCGGCGGTCCGCTCTCGGCGCGGATGGAGTACACCGCGACCTCGTTCGCCGAGCCGCTGCAACGGGTGTTCGACGACGTACTGCAGCCGGAGCTGGATGTCGATGTCACGCATGCGGCCGAGTCGGCCTATTTGGTGCAGGCGGTGGAGTATCGCCGCCGGGTGCCGGACAGGATCGAACACCGCGTCTACCAACCCCTCCTGCGGTGGGTGGCGGTGTGGGGGCGGGCGGCCCGGGGGCTGGCGACCGGCAGTGTGCACCGCTACCTGGGCTACGGCTTCTACGCGGTGATCGTGCTGCTGATCGTGGCGGCGGTGACCCGGTGAGCGGGTTGGCGGTGGTGGGTGCGGTGGCCCAGCCGGTGCTCATCGTGGCCGGCTCGCCGCTGCTGCTGGGGATGATGCGGCAGGTACGGGCGAGGCTGGAGGGCCGCGCGGGCGCCGGGGTGCTGCAGCCGTGGCGAGATCTGCGCAAGCTGTTCCGCAAGGAACCGATCACCCCGCGCGGCACCACCGAGGTGTTCCGGTACGCCCCGATCGTGTTGTTGGCCACCACGCTGGTGGTCGCGGCGGTGGCCCCGTTCCTCACCGTCGAGTCCGGGCTGGACCCGGTGGCGGACCTGTTCGCGGTGGTGGCGCTGCTGGCGTTGGGCACGGTGGCGCTGGCGTTGGCCGGTTTGGACACCGGCACCGCGTTCGGCGGGATGGGCGCCAGCCGGGAGATGACGATCATCGCGTTGGTCGAGCCCACCCTGTTGGTGGCGATTCTCGCGTTGTCGGTGCGGGTCGGGTCGACCAACCTGGCCGCGATCGTGTCCTCCACGTTGCACGATCCGGGCCGGGTGGTCTCGCCGGTGAGTCTGCTCGCGGCGGTGGCGCTGGTGGTGGTGATCATCGCCGAGACGGGCCGGTTGCCGGTGGACAACCCATCGACGCACCTGGAGTTGACCATGGTGCACGAGGCGATGGTGCTCGAGTACGCCGGGCCCGATCTGGCGTTGGTGGAGCTGGCGTCGACGATGCGGCTCACCGTGTTCCTCGGGTTGCTGGCCACCCTGTTCGCCCCGTGGGGGATCGCCACCACCGCCACCCCGGCGGCGTTGGCCGTGGGAGTCGCGGCGTTCACCGCCAAGGTCACCCTGCTCGGGGTGCTGCTGGCGGCGGGCGAGGTGTTGATGGCCAAGCTGCGGCTGTTCCGGGTGCCGGAGTTGCTGGCCGGGTCGTTCCTGCTGTCGTTGCTGGCCGTGGCCGCGTCGTTCTTCCTGGCCTGACCCGGTCTGCGAAAGGAGCATGGTGAACGAGACCCTCCACATCCAGTTGCTGAACCTGGCCGTCGGGGCGTTCCTGCTCGCCGGGGTGCTGGTGCTGTGGCGCCGTGAGTTCAGGGTGATCATCCGGGTGTTCGCGTTCCAGGGCGCCGCGCTCGCGGGGTTGGTCGGGGTGCTTGCCGCCCACCAGGGGTCGGCTGAGCTGGCGGCGGTCGCGGTCGGGATTGCGGTGTTGCGTGCGGGGTTGCTGCCCCTGTTGCTGCGCCGGGCACTGACCGGGGCGGGTGCGGCGCAACGAGAAACCAGTCCGCTGGTCAACGTCGCGGCCTCGCTGCTGGCGGCGGCAGTGTTGACGTTGATCGCCTACGCGGTGACCCGGCCTCTGGTGGAGCTGGCACCGTCGCCGGCCACCCACGCGATCCCGATCGGGTTGACCGTGGTGCTGATCGGGCTGTTCGTGCTGGTCACCCGACGCCGCGCGATGTCGCAGCTGGTGGGGTTCTTGTTGATGGACAACGGGATCACCGCGATCGGGTTTCTCACCACCAGCGGGGTGCCGCTGGCGGTGGAGCTGGGGGTGTCGCTGGACGTGCTGTTCGCGGTGCTGGTGCTGCAGATCCTGACCACCCGGATGCGCGCCACATTCGGCGACACCGACCTCGACGAGTTGCGGGAGCTGCACGACTGATGACCACCCTGGTGATCACCTCGTTGATGGTAGGGCCTATGGCACTGCCCGGCATCGGGGCGCTCCTGTACGCACTGGTGGGGTGGCGCCCAAGGACCGCGTGGTTGGCCGCGGTGTGCGCCGCCGGGATCCTGGTGTGCGGGATCGGGCTGGGGATCGTGGTTTCCGCCGCCGGGGCGCACCTGGCGGCGAATGGGTTGCTGCGGGTGGACGCCCTGTCCGCCTTCATGATCATCGTGATCGGGGCGGTCGGGCTGCTGGCCACCGCCGCCAGCCCGGCGTTCCTGCGCGCCGAAATCCACAGTGGACGGTCAAGCGCGCGCACCGCTGCCCGGCAAAGCCTGCTGGTGCAAGGGTTTCTAGCGGCGATGTCGCTCGCGGTCCTGGCGGCGAACCTCGGGGTGGTGTGGGTGGCGATCGAGGCCACCACCATCGTCACCGCCTTCCTGGTCGGGCAGGGCCGCTCCCG
The DNA here is from genome assembly GCA_045806965.1 of Labedaea sp. Classification (GTDB taxonomy): domain Bacteria; phylum Actinomycetota; class Actinomycetes; order Mycobacteriales; family Pseudonocardiaceae; genus DASYTH01. The sequence continues at coordinate 57,116 of JBJMIG010000004.1, forward strand.
CGCGGCGGTAGAGGCCGCGTGGAAGTACGTGGTGATCTGCTCGGTCGGCATCGCCCTGGCCTTCCTCGGGATGATCCTGCTCAACTACGCCTCCGCGCAGACCCCCAGCCCGGCCGAGCTGGACTGGGTCACCCTCGTCGCCGGCGCGCACAATCTGGACCCGGGCGTGACCCGGATCGCGGTGGCACTGCTGGTGGTGGGGTTCGGCACCAAGGTCGGCCTCACGCCGCTGCACGCGTGGCTGCCCGACGCGCACTCCCAGGCCCCGGCGCCGGTCTCGGCGCTGATGTCCGGGGTGCTGCTGTCGGTCGCGTTCTACGCCATCCTGCGCATCAAAGCGATCGCCGACCCCGCGCTCGGGCCCGGATTCGTCCGCGCGCTGCTGCTGGTGACGGCCCTGGCGACACTGGCCATAGCCGCCTCGTTGCTGCTGGCCCAACGCGACTACAAACGCATGCTGGCCTACTCCAGCATGGAACACATGGGCCTGCTCGCCCTGGGTGCCGCGGCCGGCGGTCGCCTCGCCATCGCCGCGGTCCTGCTGCACGTCCTGGGCCATGGGTTGGCCAAGGCGGTGCTGTTCCTGTCCTCCGGGCGGATCCTGCAGCTGACCGGCTCCCCGCTGATCACCGGCGTGCGGGGACTGGCCGCGCAGGAGCCGGTGCTGGCCGGTCTGGTCGGGGTGGGGGTGCTGGCCTTGCTGGGGTTCCCGCCGTTCAGCCTGTTCGCCAGCGAATTGGGGATCTTCACCGGCGGCTACACCAGCGGCACCGGCCTCGCCACCAGCGCCGCCCTCATCCTGGTGCTGGTGATCACCGCCGCGCTGTTGGGCCACACCGGGCACATGCTGCTCGGCGACCCACCCCCACCAGCGGCCCGGGCGCAGGGTCCGGGAGCGGCGACCGCACCCGAGGCCACCGCGGGCAGCACGGTGGCCACCCTCGGATGCGGGCTGGCCGTGTGCGCCGTGCTCGGTGTGACCGCAGGCCCGCTGTCACATCTGTTGTCTCTGGCCGCCGACATCCTCACGGGAACACCATGACCAGCGAACCGCACCCCTACTCCCCCACGGCCGGTGAGCCGGTGGGGTTCCACCGCACCGCACTCACCCTCACCGCCGCCGCGCTCAACCGGCAAGCCACCTCGTTGCTGGACAACGGTTTTCGGGTGGCGCTGGTGGCCGGACACGACGACGGCGACATCCTGCGGGCGGTCTACCTGTTCACCGGCCCGCAGGACCGCCGGGTCGAGTTGCAGGTGCCGCTGCGCCGCGCCTACCCACACCTGCCCAGCCTGGCCGCCATCTCCTTCCCCGCCGGCCGGTTCGAACGAGAGATGCGCGACCTGTACGGCATCGTCCCGGACGAGCACCCTCTGCCCCGCCGCCTCGTGCGACACTTCCACTGGCCCACCGGCTGGCACCCCATGCTCAACAACGCCGGCGACCCACCGGAGTTCGGCGACACCGAGGGCCCGTTCCCGTTCCGCACCGTGGAAGGCCCCGGCGTCTACGAGATCCCGGTCGGACCGGTCCACGCCGGGCTGATCGAACCCGGCCATTTCCGCTTCTCGGTGGTCGGCGAGACCATCCTCAACCTCAAAGCCCGGCTGTGGTTCGTCCACAAGGGAATCGAGAAGCTCTTCGAAGGGCGCCGGCCAGCCGATGCGGTCGAGTTGGCCGAGCGAATCAGCGGTGACACCGCCGCCGGGCACACCGTGGCGTTCTGCCAGGCCGTGGAAGACGCGCTCGGCCTTGCCGTGTCCCAGGACGCACAGCGCATCCGCGCGGTCCTGCTCGAGCTGGAACGGATGTACAACCACATCACCGACCTCGGTGCGCTGTGCAATGACGTCGGCTACGGCATCCTCCACGCGCACGCCCAGCGGGTCCGCGAGCAACTCCTGCGGATCAACGACACCGTCACCGGTCACCGGCTGCTGCGCGGCGCGATCCACCCCGGCGGCGCCACCCTGCGCTCCCTACCCGATCCTGAGACCCTGGCCGCGATCGGCGCCGACATCGCCGAGATCGTGGAACTGGCGTTGGCCCACTCGGTCGTGCGCGACCGGTTCACCGGCACCGCGGTCCTCACCGCGGCGCAGGCCGCCGACCTCGGCGCCCTCGGCTACGTCGCCCGAGCCAGCGGGATGACCACGGACGCCCGCCACGACCACCCGTTCTGCTCCCGCGGGTTTCCCCGCGCCGGCCACACCCACACGCACGGCGACGTGCTGTCCCGCTTCCTGGTGCGCGCCGAGGAGATCCAGGAATCCATCGCGATGATCACCCCCCTGCTCGCCGACCTAGCCGGCACCCGCGCGCCCACCACCGCCACCGTGGGTGGCAACGCCGGCCAGGCACGCTCCGGGGTGGGCATCGTCGAGGGCTGGCGCGGCACCATCGTGCACCGCGTCGAAGTCACCGGCGATGGCATCCTCACCCGCGTGAAGATCGTCGACCCCAGCTTCTTCAACTGGCCCGCCCTGCCCGTGGCGCTGGCCGACACGATCGTCCCCGACTTCCCGCTGACCAACAAGAGCTTCAACCTCTCCTACGCCGGCAACGACCTCTAACCCCGGCCGAGGGCATCTCCGTGGTGCCGATCGTCGCGGTGATCGTCGACCCGAGCGTCCCGGCGGGCGTGCTGCACGCAGAACTGCGAAGCCCGGATCCCGGAACTATCTGGCCGAAATGGCGCGCTCGCCTGCCGGCGGCGGAAGGCCAGGTCGTCCGCGGCCACCTCGCACTGAACATCTTTTGCACACTATGACAGAAAGTTTGTTGGATTGAGGCCTAGCTTTCGTACGTGACCGACTATAGCCTCTAGGTACCAGCGCGCCGGATCTTGTTCACACATATGAACATCTTCACCACCCCGAACCGCCCTGCTGTCCGCCACTGACGCGGATCGGCCGCTGATCGCCCCCCATCCGACGCCGCCTCCGTGGCAGATCGACGCCCGGCCGACGAGTTTCGTTGGCCTCGCGCCATGGGCGGCAAGCCGTTCCGTGCCGCCCATCGCCTGCCCACCGCGGCAACGATGCCGCGATCGCGCAGAGGAGGAGCAATGGCTAGATCGATCCACCCCAACCTGCCGCGATCCCTGAGCCGGCGGCGATTCCTCGGCGCATCGGCGGGTGCGGCCGCGAGTGCCGCGGCGATCTCGATGATCCCGGCGGTCGCGTCCGCCGCAGACAATTCCGAGGACGGGCACGGCAGAAACGGTGAGCTGACCGTGCTGCCGGCCAACCGGGGCATCATCCTGTTCACCGTCCGCGACGTGGTGACCCGCACTCCCAATGCGGCCACCGGCGTGAACGGCGGCTTCCGGTACGTCTTCGAACAGCTGTCCCGGATGGGATACAAGCAAGTCGAGTTCGCCGGCTACACGCAGAGCACCAGCATTCTCGGGCGGCAGATCACCGCGGCGGAGATCCGCCAGCTACTCGACGACAACGGTCTGGTCGCCAACGGCAGCCACATCGGCTTCAACTTCGCCGACCCGGGTTCGTTCCAGGCTCAGCTCGACATCGCCGAGACGCTCGGTATGCCGCATCTGGGTACCGCGGCCATCCCGACCAACAGCCGGTTCAAGTCGGACTGGGCGCGGGCCGCGGACAACTTCAACGCGTTCGGCGAGCTGGCCAAGGCGCGGGGAATCAAGCTGTATCAACACAACCACCACGCCGAGTACAACTTCCTGCTGGACGCCGGCCCGCTCGACGCCAACGGCAACCCCACCGCGTCCACCGGTCTGCGCGGACTGGAATACTTCTTCACCCTGGCCGACCCGCGGCTGGTCTGGTTCGAGATGGACATCTTCTGGGGATACGTCGCCCAGCACCGGTACCAGACCTTCACCGACAAGCACGGCAGGGTGCGGACCGCCATCTTCGAGCCGATCAAGACCGTGAAGCGGCACAGCCACCGGTTCCCGCTGTTCCACGTCAAGGACGGCGTGCGCAACGACAACAACCCGGACGGCTACGACATGGTGCCCGCCGGCACCGGAGTCGTTCCACTGCAGCAGCTGCTCAACGCGATCGGCGACCGGCCGTTCCGGCATCCGAACTACGAGCAGGACAACGCGCCCGGTGGTTCCGCCGCACCCAACCAGTCGCTGCAGTTCTCGCAGACCAGTTACACGAACATCGCCGGTTGGCGCAACAAGAAGCACCACAACTGAGCGGGAGAGCCCCATGCAACGAACGGCCAAGCGGGGGTTCGCCAGCTTCGTCGGGCTGGTCGCGCTGCTCAGTTCCGCCGTGTTGGTCGCGAGGTCACCGGAACCGGCCGCGGCGGCTCCCGCGCCGGCCCTAAGCGCACCCGCAGCCGCGCCGGACTCGGTCGAGATCACCAAACAGAGCCGGGAGAAGGTGCACTACCAGGTCCTCGTGTTCGTCTCCGAGATCAACGCCACGAACCTCACGGGCATCGCCGCCATCGCCAGCCTCGGCGCGCGCAACCGGTTCTCCACCAGGGTCACCCGAGACCCGCGGGTCTTCAACCAGCGCAACCTCAACAAGTTCGGCGTGGTGATCTTCCTCAACACCTCGACCGCGGTGCTCAACTCCGAGCAGCAGGCGGCGTTCGAGGCCTACTTCCACGGCGCCGGCGGTTTCGTCGGCATCCATTCGGCTATCCAGACCCAACCGGACTGGCCGTTCCTCACCGACGTGCTCGGCACCCGGGCCGCCGGCATCTCCGGCCTCACTCCGGCCACGGTCAAGGTCGCCGACCGGGTGCACCCGGCCACCGCGAGCCTGCCCGAGTACTGGCGGACCACGGACGCCTACTACAACTTCACCAGCAACGTCCGGGGCGTCTCGCACGTGCTGGCCACCGTCGACGAGTCCACCTACACCGGCGGCACCATGGGGTTCGACCACCCAATGATGTGGTGCAAGGACTTCAAGGGCGGCCGGTCGTTCTATACCGGCCTCGGCGAGACGGCGGCCAGCTTCCGGGACCCGTCCTTCCAACACAACCTGGCCGGCGCCATCGACTGGGCAAACGGCAATGGCAACGGGGACTGCGGCGCCACCGTGCTGGCCAACTACCAGATGAGCGTCGTCGCCGCGCCGCCGAACATCGGCGAGCCGATCGAGATCGACGTCCTGCCCGATGGCCGGGTGCTGCAGACCACCCGCACCGGAGACGTCCGCCTGCACGATCCGACCACCGGGACCACCTCGGTGATCGCCACGATTCCGGTGTACAACCACGACGAGGACGGTCTGTACGGCGGCGCTGTGGACCCGCAGTTCAGCACCGATCACTGGGTCTACCTGTACTACGCACCGCCGCTGAATACCCCGACCACCAACGCGCCGACCAGCAGCACCGATCCGAACGCCTGGGACGTCTACAAGGGATACAACCAACTGTCCCGGTTCAGGTTCGTGGACGGCCCGGCGCCCCACCTGGACCTGGCCACCGAGCAGCAGATCGTTCGCGTCGGCACCGACCGGGGAGCCTGCTGCCACGTCGCCGGTGAGATTCGCTTCGACTCGCATGGCAACCTGTTGATGACCACCGGCGACGACACGCCCGCCGGGAGCGGCAACTCCGGTGGGTTCTCGCCGTTCAACGATGAGCTGACCGTGACCCCGACGGCCACCTGCCCGGACCCATGTTTCAACGCCCCGTACGTGGACGCCCGCCGCTCTGCCGGCAACACCAACGATCTGCGCGGCAAGCTGCTGCGCATCCACGTCGAGCCGGACGGCTCATACACGATCCCGCGGGGCAATCTCTTCGCGCCGGGCACCACCGGTACCCGTGCGGAGATCTACGCGATGGGTTTCCGCAACCCGTTCCGGCTCAACCTCGACCCGACCGATGTCGCCTATGTGACCGACTATTCGCCCGACTCGCGGGTACCGCAGGTCTTCCGCGGCCCGCCCGGCACCGGCCGGATGGAAATCGTTCGGCACGCGGCGAACTACGGGTGGCCCCAGTGCGTCTCGCCGACGCTTCCCTACTACCGCTGGAACTTCGCTGCGGGTACCCCGCTGGACACCCCGCCGCGACCATTCGAGTGCGGGAATCCGAGTCACGGCCCGGAGAACACCTCACGGCACAACACCGGCCAAACGGTGACCCCGCCGCTCACGGCACCGGACATGTACTACTCCTACCAGGACAACAACCAGCCGGCCCCGCTGGGAACGCCGTGCCCGGCACAGTACACACAGGACCCTCCGGGCACCTGCCCGCAGCTCTTCCCGGAGTTGGGACCGGGCGGCGGCGTTGGTCCGCACGGCGCGGCGCCGTACCACTTCGACAAGAACAACCCCAACCCCACCAAGTTCCCGGCCTACTACGACAAGTCGATCTTCTTCGCCGAGTTCACCCGGGACACCATGCGGGAGATCAAGCTCGACTCGCAAGGCCGCCTATTCAAGATCAACAACCTGTTGAACTGTGGTGATGTCTCGGCCAACCGCAACCTGCTGCCGTTCATCTGCGACGCGCCGATGGACATGCGCTGGGGACCCGACGGCAATTTCTACCTGCTCTCCTACGGGGACGGATTCTTCCGCGCCAACCCCGACGCCCGATTGGTGAAGTTCAGCTACGTCAAGGGAACCCGGGCACCGATCGCGCTGGTATCCGCCACCCCGACCAACGGGCGCGCACCGCTGACCGTCAACTTCTCCAGCGCGGGCAGCAACGATCCCGACCCGGGCGACTCCATCAGCTTCGCCTGGGACTTCAACAACGACGGCACGGTGGACTCCACCGAACCCAATCCTTCCTTCACCTACACCGCCAACGGTGTCTTCACGGCCACACTCACGGTGCTGGACTCCACCGGTAAGTCCGGAAGGGCCAGCACCACGATCGAGGTCGGCAACACCGCACCCACGGTCACCCTGAGCTCGCCGGCCGACGGCGGCATCTTCAACTGGGGCGACCGGATCCCATGGTCGGTAACGGTTTCCGACCCCGAGGACGGACCGATCGACTGCGCCCGGGTCACCGTCTCGTTCGCCCTCGGGCACGACACCCATGGCCACGGAGAGGGATCGCAGACCGGCTGCTCTGGCGTGCTGCAAACCGATCCGGCCGATGCGACCCATGCCAACGGGTACCTCTTCGGCGGCCTGACCGCCTCGTACACCGACCTTGGTGCGAACGGCCAGCCGCCGCTGGCCACCATCGACCAGAAGGTCATCCAACAGAAGCGCCAGCAACTGGAGTACGCCACTGACCAGTCCGGCACCAACACCGCGTCCACCACCGATCCGGACGGCGGCGACCTCAACCGGACCAGTCTCGATCCCGGTGACTGGATGGCCGTCAACCGCGGCGTCGACCTGCGGAACGTGACCTCGGTCAGCTTCCGGGTGGCGGGCGGCACCCCGGCCACCGCGGGAACCCCGCAGGGCGCGATACAACTGCGGCTCGACGCCCCGGACGGGCCGATCCTCAGCACTGCCACCATCAACGCGACAACCGGAATCGGAAGCTATGCGACACAGACCTTTCCGGTCACCGATCCGGGTGGCGGTCACCGGCTGTACCTGGTTTTGCAGGCCGTCACCGGAGGCCCCACGAGCGCCCTGTTCAACCTCAACTGGATCGAATTCGTCGGAACCGGCGTCGCCGAACCGTGAACCCGCGACTTCAGCGTTAGGAGATGCACCAGGAACGCGGCGTGGTCGTTGTCGGTGCCGTACTTGTCGCGCTCGTGGAGGTTCCCGGGGGCGGTGGCCGCGGAGGTCGCGCGCTTCCTGGAGATCCCGTTCCGTCGCAACTCAGGCTCTCCGGCGGCATCCATCGGTACGGGAAACCACGACGAAGGAGTTCACATGGCAATGTTGATCAGTCGTCGCGCCGTTCTGGCCACCGGCGCGGGCGCGGCCGCCGGCTTGACGTTGCCCGGCGTCTCCCACGCCGACGGCCACCACACCAGTAGCGTGGGTTTCGTGCTCAACGCGGTGACGCTCGACGGTGGTGAGCAGGTCACCTCGGTCACCCTCGACACATCCCGGCTCGGGCCGATCGAACCGGCAAGCCTGACGACCAGCACGTTCAGCGTGCACGCCACGGCCACCAGCCCGATCGACACCGGCGGCCAGGCCGTCGGCTACGACCTCGACCGGCCGGTCACCGCCGCCCGGCTCGACCACCACGGGAACATCGTGCTCGAGCTGAGCTTCGCCGAGGGCCAGCCCGGCGGCGGCACCCTCGGCTTCATCGCGAGCAAGGGCCGCAACGTCCAACTCGATCTCGTCTACACCATTACGCAGAACGCCCCCATGGCCCTGCGCGGCGGCCGGCCGGTCACCATCGCGCGCTTCGTGCAGGGCCGGCTGGCCAACCCCGAGGTTGACACCTTCAGCTACCACATCTCCGGCTCGGGCATGAAGTACCGGCTCTACTCCCCCACCCACTCGGCCCGGCAGGGCAGGCGTCCCCTGATCGTCTGGCTGCACGGCGGCGGCGAGGGCGCCTCCCTGCCGGACAACTACTACGACAACGAGACCACGCTGCGCGCCAACCGCGGCGCGCTCGGCTTTGCCACCCCTGAGGCACAACGGATCTTCAACGGCGCCCATGTCGTCGCCCCGCAGAGCACCTCCGCCTGGATGGACGACGGCCCCCGCTTCGCCCCGCTCATCCACGAGATCATCAGCGATGTCGTCCGCAGGCGTTCGGTCGATCCCGCGCGCATTCACGTGGTCGGCTGCAGCAACGGCGGCTACCTGAGCCTGAAGATGACCACCGTCTACCCCACCATGTTCGCCGCGTCCGTGCCGATCTGTGGGATCGTCACCTCCCGGCAGCCGGGCACCCCGCCGCTGATCCCCGACGCCGAACTGACCGCGATCAGCACTCCCACCTGGCTGGTGGCCTCCCGCGACGACACCACGGTGGACCCGCGGGCCAACACCGTCCACGCACACGACCTCATCCCCGGCTCCTTGACGACGCTCTACGACCACGTCGTCTGGAACGACTTCCAGTTCCCCGGCCACTGGTCCTGGATCTATGTGGCCCGCAACCACCCGAGCATCCGCGGAACCCACATCTGGCAGTGGATGGCCCACCAACGACGCTGATCCAGGTCGAACCCGCACCTGGTCGCCGAGCAGTTGCTGAGTGGCCGTACGGATCGACGCGCCGGGACGCGCCCGTTGGCGGGTTGCCGGCGTCGACAAGGCATGGTGCGGCGGCGGGAACCCGGTGAAGGCGAGCAGGTCGGTGGCGGCGTCGCGCAGCGTGGTCTGCACCTTGTGCAGCAGGCTCGACCTAGGACCGGCCCAACCACCCCGCGATCCGGGCCGACTCGGCAGCTACTCACCGGCCGCCCCCTGGTTGCTCGGCACACCCTCCAGATCCTGATAGGTCCTGTACCGGGGCAACCCGGCCACTGAAGGGATGATGTCGCTGGGCAACTCGTCTTTCACCAACACGGTCAGAAACTCCACCGCACCCACATCGTACTGTTCCCAGCGCTCGAGCGCGGTGTTCGTCAGGACAACCGGCCACTCGTTGGGGTCTCCCTTATCCGCCAACCAGAACACGTGTCCGGCCAACTGTCGGTAGCATTTGGCCCAGGGCAAGAGGCCAGGCAAGTCCGGAAACACCGGATACAGCTTCTCTTTGCCCCTCAGCGATCTCAGGGTCTTGAACAACTCCCGGAACGGATAGGTCAGGTCACCGCGGTGGCTGGTAGACGTGGGCGGCGAGACCAGCACCGTCCCCGCGTACTTGCCGACCGGGATGACCCGGAGCAGCTCCTTGAAGTCATCCGGCAGCCCCAACCCCAGCAGACGTTCGGTCACCGACCAGTCCTGTATGTACTTGGGCCGGCCGGACCACCCGACCAGCCTGGCCAACTCGGCAACAGCCGCTGAACTGGAAATCACTGTCGGTCAGCCTTCTGCGTTCCGGTTTCGCAGTGAGATCATGCGGATCTTCGGGCTCTCCTTGTAGGAGAAGCCTCGCCAGTCGACTTCGGGGGTGGGCGTGAACGACCGGACCGGACCAGCAGGTTGGGGGTTGGCTTCCCACTCCCGGTAACCTTCTGGGTTGAGGATCCGGCTTCTCAGCTCCCCGGTGACCATCCCGATCAGGAAGTCGACCGTCCCCATACCGTACTCCTCGACGACAGGGTCGTCGTCGAACAGCCGCCAACTCCCGCCATTGGACGCGGCCACGGTCCAGCGGTTCGGATCGGTGTGGTTGCGCACCCAGAACACTGCCTCCCGATCGGCCCGCGCCCACGGCAGCAGGCCACCGGGTTCCGGATACAGCGGGTACGGCACATCCTGCGGATGCTCGGCCCGCCAGTCGGACAGCTCGTTCAGCTCCGCACCGAACTGCTCAAGGTGGTCGGGCACACCGTCCACGTGATAAGGCGGCTGCACAATGATCCCCTTCCAGTCCGGCAACAGGAACGACCCCGGTGGAAACACCGCCAGCAACTCCTTGTACTCCGCCGGCAACTCCAACCCCAGACCCCGCTCCACCACATCCCACTCAGGCTCCACATAAGACTGCCCAGACCACCCCACGATCCGCGCCAACTCGGCAACGCTACTCACCACGCAGCCCCTGGTTACTCGGAGCACCCTCGAGATTCTGGTACGTCTCGTACCGAGGCAACCCGGCCACTGAAGGGATGATGTCGCTGGGCAACTCGCCTTTCACCAACGCGGTCAAGAACTCCACCGCACCCACGTCGTATTGCTCCCACCGCTGGAACGCCGTGTCCACCAGCACCACCGGCCATTTGTTCGGATCCCCCCGGTCGGCCAACCAGAACACCTCCCCCACGTTGTCCCGATAAGACGCCGCCCAAGGCAGCAGACCCGGCAGGTCCGGAAACACCGGATACAACTTCTTCCTGCCCTTCAGCGACCCCAGACTGATAAACAACTCTTGGAAGATGTACATAAGGTCACCGACGTGGCCCCGGGAGGTGGGCGGCTGAACCAGCACAGTCCCGGCGTATTTTCCCGCCGGGATGACCCGGAGCAGCTCCTTGAAGTCATCCGGCAACGCCAGACCCAGCAGACGCTCGGTCACCGACCAGTCCGCTATGTACTTGGGCTGGCCGGACCACCCCACCAACCGGGCCAACTCCTCAACAGCCACTGAACTGGAGTCCACTGCCCGGTCACCCCTTTGGGTTCCGGTCCCGCAGCGAGATCATTCGGATCCTCGGGCTTTCGTGGTAGGAGAAATCGCGCCACTCAGTTTCGGGAGTCGGGCGGAACGGCTTGACCGGGCCCGGGGGTTCGGGGTTGGCTTCCCACTCTCGGTACCCGATCGGGTTGATGATGCGGCTTCTGATCTGTCCGGTGACCATCTCGATCAGAAAGTCCACGGTCCCCACGCCGTACTCCTCGACAACGGGATCGTCGTCGAACGCCCGCCAGCTCCCGCCGTTGGAGGCGGCCACGGTCCACCGGTCCGGATTCGGTTCGTCACACAGCCAGAACACCGCCTCGTGAGTGGATCGGGCCCACGGCAGCAGGCCGCCCGGTTCCGGGAACAGTGCGTACGGGGCATCCTCCGGGTGCTCACGTCGCCAGTCGGACAGCTCGTTCATCTCCACACCGAACTGGTGGAGGTGGTCGGGCACACCATCCACATGGTACGGCGGCTGCAGGATGATGTCCTTCCAGTCCGGCAACAGGAACGACCCCGGTGGAAACACCGCCAGCAACTCCTTGTACTCGGCCGGAAGCGCCAACCCGAGATCCCGCTCGACCACATCCCACTCGGGTTCGACATAAGACTGCCCCGCCCACCCACGATCCGGGCCAACTCCGCAACGCTACCCACCGGCCGCCTCCTGGTTGCTCGGTGCACCCTCCAGATCCTGATAGGTCTTGTACCGCGGAGACCCTTCCGCCGAAGGAGCGATGTCGCTGGGAAGCTGGCCTTTCACCAACGCGATCAGGAACTCCACAGCGCCCACATCGTACTGCTCCCACCGCGTGAACGCCGTATCAACCAGAACCACCGGCCACTCGTTGGGATCCCCCTGGTCGGCCAGCCAGAACACATAGGCGGCGGGCGCCCTGAAGCTCTTGCCCCACGGCAGCAGCCCCGGAAGCTCCGGATACACCGCATACTTCCTGCTCCTACCCTGCGGCGATCGTAGGGTTTTGAGCACCTCGCGATAGAGATAGGCCAGGTCACCGACATGACCCGTGGAGGTGGGCGGCTGAACCAGCACAGTCCCGGCGTATTTTCCCGCCGGGATGACCCGGAGCAGCTCCTTGAAGTCATCCGGCAACGCCAGACCCAGCAGACGCTCGGTCACCGACCAGTCCGCTATGTACTTGGGCCGGCCGGACCACCCGACGAGCCTGGCCAACTCGTCAACAGCCACTGAACTGGAGTCCACCGCTCACCTCGTCCACTTTCGTCACGTTGGGAATCGAGACCTTGCAGGTCCATCCGTTGTTGCCGACAGCGGTTACCGATGTCGACTGTGGTCGCGGGCTTTGTCCTGGGTAGACGCATACCACGGTCACGTGCACCGGGATGCCATCCTTGACCTGGTTCGCGATCCTCGCTTCGACCCGGTGATACATCCAGGAGTTGTCGGTCGGGTTTTGACAGCATGGCAGGAAGTTCGCCGGTCCGTGTTGGATCCGTTCAGCTTGTGTCCGATGAGGTGACAGCGCGCCATGCCTTGCTTGGTATCGAGCCCGACCCGCGCACGTCGAGTCGGTCAGGTCGGTCATCGGGGTTGACCGTCACGACGCAGGCTTCCGCACCAGTCGCCGTCCTGCACGGCCGGCATCCTCGTGGATGTCGGGGCCCACTGAGGTTCCCCGGTTGTCCGGAGGAACCTCAGCCCCGAGCCAGGCCGGCCTGGTTGCCTGCGGCATCGCCGGCGCCGAGACCGGTTCCGAACTGGCTCTTGACAAACCTGGCCCGTAACCCGCTAATTGAGCTTCCACAACGTTAGTACCCGTTAACTACCCGTTCGGAGTGACCTGATGAGTTGACAGACCGCACCGGCACTGTCGCCGCTGCGGCGACAGCGGCAGGGAGGTCGGTCATGCAGATCATCGAGAACAGCGTCATCGGTACCCGATCGGCGGTATTACGGCTCACGCGCCGGAACACACCGCTGCAATTCCTGATCTTTCCCATGCTTCACGTGGCCAGCCCACGATTCTATGCCGAGGTGGCCCAGCGGCTGCGCCGCTGCGATCTCCTCGTGATCGAGGGCGTGCGCGGCAGGTCGCTGTGGGTTTGGGCTATCACCCTCTCCTACCGGATCATTCCGCTGAACCGGCGTTCCGGGCTCGTGGTCGACAACATCCCTTACCTGTCACTGGGAGTGCCGCTGATCAATCCGGATGTGACGGTTGACGAGATCGCCCGCGGCTGGGGGGCAACGCCGCTGCGGTACCGGCTGCTGCTGTGGGGTGTCATCCCGGTGGTGGTGGTTGCCAGATTGTTCAGTGGCCGGCGTTCGCTGCTGTCGCGGAGCATCGAGGTCCACGACTTGCCAAGCGAGTCGGACGAGGTCTTGCAGGACAGCGAGGTCGGCGAGCACTTTGAACGTACGCTCGGAGGCTCCCGGGATCAGTTGCTGCTCGACACCCTCACCGAGATCCATGGGACCAGATCCGGCGAGCCCATCGTGGTGGCGATCGTCTACGGCGCCGGGCATGTGCCGGCGATCGTCCGTGGGCTGGTCGACCGGCTCGGATATCGAGTGCGCTCGGCCGAATGGCTCACCGTGCTCGACGCGTAAGGGCCATCCGAAAGATGATGCGGCACCAGGTTGCCGGCCGTTGCGCAGATGTCGGCCTGGCCACGCGACCTGGTGCCGCCGGGAAAGCCGAGTCGGTCACCCCAGCACGCACAGACTGGTGATCGGCTCGCTGCGCACCGGCAGCCGGCGGGGCCGGACCTCGGGCTGCTGGCCACCCTCGGCAGGAACTGATCGCGTGGTTGAGGTGCAGAGGCGGCGGCGCAGGCCGCGGCTGGTGTCGGGTCTCCAGCCATGTGTCCAGCCACTGCCCCACTGTGATCAGACCGCCGTCGGCCTCGACATCGTGGCCCAGCCAGTACCCGCCTGCTCAGCCGCCCGAGAAACGAACCCACCACGCCGCAACCGATACCGCCTCCCATCGCCAACCCACCGGCCACTTCACCGCGAAATACCAACTCCCATGCCCCGCCGCTGCGGGGGGCAAACCCCAACATGCACAGCCGCCCGTTCTGTGGCCCGCGGCGCCCCATGGTGAAGCGTCAACAATGCTCGGATAGGCGTTAAGAACTTGCCAAGAGTGGCTGGCGGTCGGGCGGCCGGGCGTTGGCTGGGTTCGTGTCCACGATGATGAAGCGTCTGGTGGTGGGTCGGCCGCTGCGTAGCGATCGGCTCGGCGAGACACTGTTGCCGAAGAAGATCGCGGTGCCGGTGTTTTGCAGCGACCCGTTGTCGTCCAACTACCTCCGCGTCCACCTCGCCAACCTGCGCAAACTCGAACCCGACCCCACCCACCCCCGCCGCCTCATCACCGAACCCGGCCACGGCTACCGCTTCCAACCATGACCGCCCTCATCGACAATGGTCTGGCAACGACACCTCAAGCACGCAACGGCGAGGACACCAGCACAGCGGCTCCAGCGACGACCGCACCTACGGTGAAGGCCTGATCGGGCCGGAAGCTGCGACGTGCGCTGTTGCGTCGACACACGGAGGTGACCTCATGCACGAGGTGACAGCGCTTCTGCGCGAGTACGACCGTGCCCGGACCTATACCGATCAGCTGTGGCAGGACCTCAGCCCGGACGAGGTGACCTGGCGGCCGGACGAGAACTCCAGCGCGATCGGCTGGCACCTGGGCCATCAGGCCCACGTCGCCCACTTCATGGTCCGCAACCTCACCGCGGCCGAACCCAGCCCCGACCCCGAACTGGACGGCCTGATGGACTCCGCGCGGCCGGAGCGCTTCCGCGGTGCGCTGCCCACCATCGAACGGCTCACCGCCTTCCGCCAGACCGTGGCCGAACGCGTACACGCGCGGATGACCGCGATCGCGGGCGGCCGGGTCGCGGCACCGGCTCAGCTGAGCATCGTCGCCACCCACCTGCTGACCGCTCTGATCAACCACGAGTATCAGCACGACCAGTGGATCGGCGAGGTTCGCACCGGCCCACTCGGCCACGCGCTTCCGCCCGATCCGGACACCGAGCACGTGTCCCGTCTGGACGGGTACCTCGTGCTCTGCCCGCTTGGGTGAACACCCCCGCCGGCGTCGCGAAAGGTTCCGGCTGCGGCGGCCGCGGGTCATCCCGAGTGCCCTCGTCGAAGGCGACCAGCCGGATCTGCCCGACGCTGGTCGGGGTCGCCTTGATCGTCCACGCCGCGATCCGCGCGACGTGCTTGCTCGGGAACCCGTTCCAGGTTGCCGTGGTCACCGCCGCGCGGGCGCAGGCGAAGGCACCGCGGGCGACGTGCGGGTCGGAACGGTCCGATAGTGCGACCACGTCGACGGCGCGGCTGCCTATGATCGATCGGTGGGATCCCCCGCGCCAGGTGCGCAGACAGCAGAGGCGTATCCGGAATATCACCGGGGGATGGGCTTCGGCGCCGCCGCCTACGGGATGTGGGGGCTGTTTCCGTTGTACTGGCCGCTGCTGCGTCCGGCCGGCGACATCGAGATCCTGGCCCACCGCATGGTGTGGTCGCTGCTGTTCGTGGCGGCCCTGCTGACCGTGTCCGGGCTGCGCGGGCGCGTGGGTTGGGCGGCGCTGTTGGCGGTGGTCGCCGACCGTCGCCGGCTCGGACTGCTGGCCGGGGCCGCCATGTTGATCACCGTGAACTGGGGCACCTACATTTACGGCGTGAACAACGGCCACGTGGTGGAGACCGCGCTCGGCTACTTCACCGGCCCACTGGTGTCGGTCGTTGTCGGGGTGCTGCTGCTGCACGAACGCCTGCGCCCGGCGCAGTGGGTGGCCGTCGGGTTCGGCGCCGCCGCCGTCGTGGTGCTCACCGCCGGGTATGGCCGCCCACCCTGGATTGCCCTGTTGTTGGCGTTCTCATTCGGCAGCTACGGCCTGCTCAAGAAGCTCGCCAACACCGGCGCGATCGAGTCACTGGCCGCGGAGACCGGCATCACCGCCGTCCCCGCGCTGGTATACCTGTTGATCCTGGGCGGCACCGGCGCCGGAACCTTCACCGGCCACGGCGCCGGCCACGCCCTGCTACTAGCCGCCAGCGGGGCGGTCACCGCGCTCCCCCTACTGGCGTTCGGTGCCGCCGCCACCAGAATTCCGCTGTCCATGGTCGGGCTGCTCCAGTACATCGCCCCCGTCATGCAGTTCCTGCTGGGCATCCTGGTTTTCGGCGAACACATGCCCGTGGAACGCTGGATCGGCTTCACCATGGTCTGGCTCGGCCTCACCATCCTCACCTGGGACGGCCTCCGCCGCTCCCGCCGCCCCAAGCTCGGATCACCACCGGACATTGGAAAGCAACGTGATCCTTGGAAAGCGATCTAGCCGAACAGTCCGATCAAGTCTGTGACCATCGAGATGATCGCAGCACAGCTAGCCGCGAAAGTCAGCTTGAAGAGAATGGTGTCACGACTTTTCTGGCGGTTCTCGACAATGTCCACTGGCTGCTCCGGTTCGATTTCTTGACGGCTCTGACTCGGTGGACGCACCGTCGGATCGCGGCGGTGCCAGCCGAACCAGGCGAAGAACTTCTCCCAGGTATGATCTTGGCATCCGAACAGTAGGCCAGTGGTATCACGTGTACATGCCGTCCCCTTGCGGGTCGGCATCCGGCATTTCGTCGGCGGTTTGTCCAGAATTAACCAGCCCGTCGCCGCGATCGCGTACAATCCCGACCAGAAAGCGGTGAGTGAATCGTGCCGAGTCGCGGCGACTATGGCCAGGACAATGACGACAACGATCCTCAGGAGCTGGCGGGTCGCCCTTTGCTTCCGAGTAGATCTCCCCACGAGGTGGCGGCGCAGCGGACCGGTACGGAGCTCGGCCGCGCCCGGACGCGCCGGCCCGGCAACAACTCACGCCGTCACCGCTGAACTTGTGGCAGCACCTCGCCGCGGTCGCCGACGCCGACGCGACGCCGACGGAACGACGTCTGGGACGACCCGGCGTTGCGGGGGCTTCCCGCTGTGGCGCCCAGCGCAGGCGGACGGCGTTGGTCACTGTCGCATCCTTGGATCGTGCGTCGGGTCGGCATACCTGGGAGGGCAACCACGATCGGCGGCTTCGGGGCGCAGTTCGTAGTGCCAGGGCTCGTTGCTGTAGATCTGGCACAGGCCGTACCTGGCGCCGTGTTCCACCAGCCACGCCCTGGCATCGAAGCCGATGTCGATCGCGTTCCCGCGGACGTGCGGAGACGTGTCGGGGTTGGCGACCCATCGTGCGGCTTCCTCTTCTGACCCGTACTTGGAGACCGCCTCGCGAAGAAGCTGATTCTGGTACTTCCGGGAGCGCCAGCCGCTGTTGACGTGGAACTCGATGCCGTCGTCAGCTGCGTCCGTCGCCGCTTCGCGCAGGGCTTGGAGCAGATCGGGGTCGAGGTTGGCTACGCCGGGATACTCGTCATCAAACACTGTCACACCATGGGGGAGGGCACCGTCCTCTTTGGTAACGCCACGGTCATCGTCGGTAGTCGTACCGTCGTGGTCACCGCGAGGGACTTTTCGTGCTGATGCCGTCTGACTCATGCTGCCAGTCAAGGGAGCGCGGTGTTGCCAGCAGCTATGTGGTTTTCGATATGACGAAGATATGCGCCTGCTCGTAGCATCGAGAGCATGCGTGTGTTGGTCGTCGAGGACGAGCCCTACATGGCCGAAGCCATCCGTGATGGGCTGCGCCTGGAGGCGATCGCCGCCGACATCGCCGGTGACGGGGACACCGCTCTGGAGCTGTTGAGCATCAATACCTACGACATGGCCATCCTCGACCGCGATATCCCGGGTCCGTCGGGCGACGAGATCGCCAAACACGTCATCGCCTCCGGTAGCGGCATGCCCATCCTGATGCTTACCGCTGCCGACCGGCTTGACGACAAGGCCTCCGGGTTCGGGCTGGGCGCCGACGACTACCTCACCAAGCCGTTCGAACTTCGAGAGCTCGTGCTCCGGCTCAGAGCACTCGACCGCAGGCGCGCCCACCACAGGCCGCCCGTGCGAGAGATCGCGGGCCTGCGTCTGGATCCGTTCCGCCGAGAGGTCTACCGCGACGGCAACTACGTCGCGCTGACCAGGAAGCAGTTCGCCGTGCTCGAAGTTCTCGTCGCCGCCGAAGGCGGTGTCGTCAGTGCCGAAGAGTTGCTGGAGCGGGCGTGGGATGAGAACGCCGACCCGTTCACCAACGCCGTGCGCATCACCGTCTCGTCCCTGCGCAAACGGCTCGGCGAACCGTGGCTGATCGCCACGGTCGCCGGCGTCGGCTACCGCATCGATCCAGGAGCAGGCGGCGGAGGCGAGGTGGGCGGGCGTGGATAGGGCGCCAGGGTTGAGTGTTCGCCTCAAACTGACCCTCAGCTACGCCGGGTTCCTCATGCTGGCCGGCGTCATGATGCTCGCGGTGGTGTGGGTGTTCCTGCTGCGTTACGTACCCGAAGTGATCCACACCACCCCGCTGCCCGTACCCAACCGCTCCGACCTGCTGCGCGCCTTCGCTCCGAAGGCGACCGCGATGCTGGCTTTCCTGCTGATGTTCGGCCTGCTGGGAGGATGGATCCTCGCCGGCAGCATGCTCGCGCCCCTGACTCGCATCACCCATGCCACCCGTCTGGCCGCTAACGGATCACTCGCCCACCGGATCCAGATGGAGGGCCGCAATGACGAGTTCCGCGAACTCGCCGACGCATTCGACACCATGCTCGCACGACTCGAAGCACACCTCGCCGAACAGCAGAGATTCGCCGCCAACGCCTCCCATGAGCTGCGCACCCCACTGGCGATCACGCAGACGCTGCTCGACGTGGCCCGCAACGATCTGAACCGCGACACCGGCGAACTCGTCGAACGCCTCCACCTCGTCAACACCCGAGCGATCGATCTCACCGAGGCACTGCTGCTGCTCAGCCGCGCCGACCAACGGTCATTCACCCGAGAACACGTCGACCTGTCCCTCATAGCCGAAGAAGCCACGGAAACGCTCCTCCCCCTCGCCGAAAAACGCGGCCTCACCATCGAGACCTCCGGTGAATTCACCCCGCTCGTCGGCTCACATGCGCTCCTGCTGCAGATGGCTACGAACCTCGTGCACAACGCGATCGTCCACAACCTGCCCGAACAGGGCACCGTGCGGGTCACGACCAGCGTTCACCCCAAGACTGTGGTGCTCACTGTGGAGAACTCCGGCGAGAAGCTCTCCCCCCTGTTGGTTTCCACGCTTGTCGAGCCGTTTCAGCGCGGCACCGAACGCATACGCAGTGGCCACGCGGGTCTCGGCCTCGGCCTGGCAATCGTCAAGAGCATCACCCAAGCACACGACGGAACCCTCACCATCGCCCCGGGGGCCGCTGGGGGGCTCTGCGTCACGGTGCAACTACCCGCCGCGCCACCGCCCGCCGGCAGCTGACGTTCATGGAATCGCCGCACGCCCGGTCCCGACGCCCCGGCCACGGCGGGACACCGCGGCGCCGGCAGTACTCTCAACGCTTTGACACCTTTCTTTGCCGACCCGGCTAAGCGATGGGAAAATCAAAATAGGTGTCCGGATAAGGCTCGTCTTTCAGGGTGTAATGCCACCACTCGCGATCGTACCGATTAAAACCGCAGGCCTCCATGATAGAACAGAGGTATCGACGGTTTTGCGCCTCGACTCCCGTGATTCCTTTTGCGCCATGATGTGAGACCGAATCCATGAGGTCATGGTCGCCACCCATGGGGGCGAGTTCACCGGTCGTCAAATGATAAAGCGTCAGGTCAACCGTACTGCCCCGACTGTGGCCCGACTTGGCGGCCACGTATCCTTTTTCGAACATCTCGGCTCTGTCAATATTCGGATAGTGTCGTAGCTTCCTCCGGCCGTCCTCCGGCCGCCCTGACCAGCGCAGAAAGCAATCTACGGCGCGCTGCGGGCGATACCCATCCCAAAGCAGCAAGCCGAAGTCGAACGATGCGGCCTTTTCCTGCGCGCTCTCCAGGGCCGCGCACAAGGCGCGCGTGCCGACGATACGATTTGCCACGTATCCGTCCACCGGTTTGCCCGTAAAGTTGTCCCAGGTGGCGTACTTGGCATCCCAGCGTATTCCGGGCACAAGCTCGTCTAAAAAGACAAAATCGTCTTTCATTGGAATTTTCCTGTCAATGCCAATGACACCATCCGGTCGATGACCTCGGCGAGCGGCAACCCCGCGGCCGCCATCATCCTCGGATAACGGCTGTATGAGGTCATGCCAGGCAATGTGTTGACCTCGTTGAGGATCACTGTTCCATCTTCCTTGAGGAACATGTCCACCCGCGAAAGTCCCCTGCATCCCAGAGCACGATATACCCTCTTCGCCGTCTCCTGGACGAGCGAGCGCGACTCTGCCGAAATATCAGCGGGAACGGTAACCGTCGAGTTTTCGGAACCGCTTTCAGGCGCACTCTCCTGATGGATTCGGAAAAATCCGTGAGATAGCGAAATTCGATCCACCTCGCCCGCAACCAAATCCAGATCGTTCCCCAAGATCGCACATCCGACCTCGCTGCCGAGGACCGCCTCCTCAATCAGGACCTTCGAGTCGTACTGTCTTGCGGTCTCCACCGCACCCAGCAGCTCTTCTTTGCGAGATACTTTGCTGACGCCGAAAGACGAGCCTGAACGGGCCGGCTTCACAAAGACGGGGTAGGTAAACTGGCCGGGATCAACATTCTCGTTCGCCGCGACAGCCCGGAAGTTCGGCGTCGCGATTCCCGCGCTCCTGGCGACGACGTAGGCAAGGGACTTGTCCATGCACAGAGCAGAACTCTGGACATCGCAGCCGACGTAGGGGATGCCGGACAGCTCCAACAAACCCTGCGTCGCACCGTCCTCGCCAAGCCTGCCGTGCAGAACGGGCAACACCAGGTCCAGACTGATCACTTCGTATCGTCCCTGCTCCAGGACAAGCAAACCGTGGACGCTTCTGTCCGGTGACAGAACGGCCGGACGGCAACCGCCGTTTTCCCAATCTGCGTCAGGGCTCTCACAGAGCTTCCACGCACCGGACTTCGTAATCCCGATCCAGAACGGTTCATACTTTTCGGTATCGAGGTTCTTTGCGACCTCTTGCGCAGACTTGACGGAGACGGGATGCTCTTCGGAAGAGCCTCCGAAGATGATTCCGATCTTCATATCCAGTGCTGCTTTCTGCCTTGGAACTTCCGACAGTTGATGATAGAGTTTTCAACAGTGTCACTCAGGGCGTGGTCCGTGTAATAGGCGGCGTGCGGGCTAATGAACACATTCGGCAGTTCCTGTAGCCGCAACAGCTGCTTGCTTTCGATGGGCTTGTTTCTGCGGTCGGCGTAGAATATTCCTTCCTCTCCTTCGAGGACATCCAGCGCCGCACCACCCAATCTGCCGCTTTCCAACGCTGAGATGAGGGCCTCGGTGTCAAGCAGCGCACCGCGTCCCGTGTTGATGAGGAACGCGCCGTGCTTCATCTGCTCGATACGGCGACGGTTCAGGAGATGGTGTGTATCCGCGTTAAGTGGCGTATGGAGCGTTACAATGTCGCTCTGCTCCAACAATTCATCGAGAAGAACGTAGTCGGCAGAGGTCCTGGGACGAATGTCATAGGCCAATTTTTGGCAGCCAAAACCCCACAGCCTGTCGATGACCGCCGCACCAATCCGTCCAGTTCCAATTACTCCGATGGTCAGGTCGCGTAGTTCTTTCCCGGGAACCTCACTCAATCTGTAATCATGAACATCCACACGCCTGACAGTAGACTTTGCATTTCGCACGGCCATCAGCATCAGCATCAGTGTGTAGTCAGCCACGCTGTCTGGCGAGTAGGCGACGTTTTCGACGGAGATGCCGACGCCCTCCGCATATGTCATATCGATGTGGTCGCATCCAATGCTTCTCGTGGAGATATATGTTACGCCGGCCCGACTGAGCGCGAGAAGGGTGGAATTTGGGATCTGTGCCCTATGGCCGACACTGATGCATTGGTTTCCACATGCCAGCTCGATATTGGCCTCAGACACCGCTGCCGCTGTGATAGTTGGCACAACACCGAAGCGAGGCGCCATCGCACGAAACAAGGCAGCCTCGTTCTGCCCGCATCCATAAATCGTGATTCCCATTGTTGGAACGGCCGAGAAGGACGCGGGCCCCAGCAATCGGGTGCGGCGGTCCACCGCTCGTGCTGGGTCGCCGTAGGTCATGCCTCCCAGTCAAGGCAGCGTGGTGTTGCCAGCGCGTATCTGGTTTTCGATATGCCGACGATATGTTACCGCTCGGTAACACGCCGAACGTGCGGGCGCGCCGGCTCGTCATCGACCAGGATCAGTGGCGCTAGTACGGCAGTAGTACTTGTTGATCTGGTCATGTTGTGGCTGGTTGGCGGCGTAGTCGTGTGCGGTGGTGGAACCATTTCGCTCGTGCTTGGTGGTGTCGTCGCCACCAGATCCAGCGGAGGTGGTGGGTTTCGGGCTGTAGGTGGCGGGTGGCTAGGTTGAACAGGCGTTTGATTTCGGCGACGGTGAGCGCGATCAGACCGATGTCCTCGGGTGGCTGCTCGTCCGGTGCGGTGGGCAGGATCGGTGCTGGTGTGCGGGTTTTGGCTTGGGCGGCGGTGACGGCGCAGACCGCGAGTGCGGCCATGGCGAGCACGGTGTGGCGTAGCAGCGCGGTGTAGGTGCGTGCCTGGGAGTGGTCGAGCCCGAAGTGGTCTTTGCTGAACTCGAACCCTTCCTCGACCGGCCACCGCAAACACGCAACCTGCACCAGGGTCGGCAACGTGACTGGTCGACCGGGTGGCACGTGGCAGTAGTGGTAGGCCAACTCGCCGCTGGTCAGGTGTTTGCGGATCAGCAGGGAATGGTTCGGGCTGGCGGTGGCCACCCAGGCCCACGCGTAGACCCGGTCTCCTTTGGACCCGGCGACCGCCAGGGTCTGCCACCGTTTCCTGCCCTGTTTCGTGCCGGTCAGTTCCCTGGCCACCAACGTATCGGCGCGCAGGGCCTGCCCGGACGGCACGGTGAGGCGGAACGCGGCGCCCACCCGCAGCACGTAGCCGACCTGGTGGCTTTCCAGGTGTTTGCGTAATTCGCTGCTGCGGCCGTAGACCTCGTCGCCGGCGCACCAGGGCGGCATGACGCCCTCGGTGATGGCGTCGGTGGTGATGTCGATCGCCAGCTGTGGTTTCGTCTTGAACACGACATCGGCGGGGACACCCATGGCGGCGCGCCGGGCCTGGTCGTCGAGTTGTTCGACCGGAACATAGATCCGTGCCCCGATCAAGGCGTGTCCACCTGTGGTGGCATACGAGCAGTGCACGGTGTTCACGCCGTTGGCGACCCGCCCCGCACAGCCCATGTACTGGCGTTTCACCCCCGCCGTGCACACGCCCTGTTTCTGCTGCCCGGTCTCGTCCAGCGCCGCCACCGCCAACCCATCGGCGGCCGGTGTCAGGCGTTCAACGGCGAACTGGCGCACCACCGCCATCGCCGCGTCGGTGTCCCACACCGCCCGGTTGAGCAGCCGCTGCATCCGGAACGGGGTGGCGTCCCCGGCATGCTCGGCGATCGTCCACGCGTTCTTGCGCGGCAGGTCGCTCATCAACCCGGTCACATACTTCCGAAACTGCGCAAACGGCTCCACCCGACCGAAACACACACCCAACCGGCCATGAAGCTCGGCCAGATTCTCCCCCGCCAACGCACCCTCTACGATGACCGCAGCGGCCGCCTCAAGATCGTCTTGCGTCACAACTCGATGATCATGAAGGCGGCCGCCCTCGTTACACCCCCCACCCAACCAAGATCGCGATCTACCACTGCCGTACTAGGCGCTGGCCCGGCGGACGAGCCGAATGATCTCGGGGCCTGGCCCGGGCGCGGCCGGTTCACCTTGCAGGACCGCGACGACCGCGGCGGCCAGGTGCCGGCCGAGCGCGGACATGCCGGTGGCGATCGTGGTCAGTGCGGGGTCGGCGAGGGCGCCCGCGGGAATGTCGTCCACGCCCACGACGGCGAGCTGGGCCGGAGCGGTCAAGTGCCGGTGCCGCAGCCCGGCCAGGACGGCCAGGGCGACCTCGTCGTTGTACGCGCACACGGCGGTGATCCGGGCGCGACGCCAGGCGCGCACGGCGGTGGACGCGCCGATCCGGTCCAGTGGCACGGTGTGCGCCATCGGCTCAGCCAGACCGAGGTCCGCGCAGGCCGCTCGGGCGCCGGCCAGCCGGGGATCGGCGAACGCGGCCAGGCGCTCGTCGTCGGGCAAGGCGTAGCCGAGGCGGCGGTGACCGGCCGAGCAAAGATGCGCGGCCTGGGCGTGCCCGACGCCCTGCTGGAAGTCCGCGAAGGACGCCCGGCCGGCGAACTGGAACACCGGTGCCACCACGGGAATCCCGGCCCGGCGCGCGGCGCCGACCTCGGCCTCGTCCAGCGCCTGGTGGTTGATCACCGCGGCGGGGGTGATCGCCTTCCACAGGTCGTGGACCGGGCGGGCGTTCCGGGGATGGGCGTGCACGACCAGGGTCAGCCCGGCGGCCGCCAGGGCGCGGGTCAACTCCTCCACCAGCCGGGCGATGGCCGGTCCGATCGGCCATTCCGGGATCAGCAGCAGGACCATGTCGCTGCGCCCGGAGCGCAGTGCCCGGGCCGGTGCGTACGGCGTGTAGCCAAGGGACTCGGCGGCGTCGAACACCCGGCGGCGGGTCGGCGCCGAGATCGTCTGGTTGGGCGTGCCGTTGAGCACATAGCTCACCGTCGCCCGCGACACCCCACTGAGCTGTGCCACCTGCACGCTGGTGACCCGGCGCCGCTGATCCGGCATGGCGACTTCCTTCCGGCGTCCGTGCTTGCCAAGCATTGCGGTGCAGCTTACGGTCAGGGCTTACACGTGTCAGTGACAGGACGAGTATGGCATGACCGCACCGGAACGTGACTTTCCGCCGGAATTCCTCTGGGGCGCCGCGACTTCCGCGCATCAGGTGGAAGGCGCCAACGTCAACAGCGACTGGTGGGACTTCGAACACGCCGCGGGCACCCCGGCCCGCGAACCGTCGCTGGACGCGATCGATCACTACCACCGCTACGCCGAGGACTTCGCCCTGCTGCGTTCCTTGGGCCACACTGCCCACCGGCTGTCTATTGAGTGGTCCCGGATCGAACCCGCACCGGGCCAGTTCAGCCGCGCGGCGCTCGCGCACTACCGCCGGGTGCTCACCGTGCTGGCCGAGCACGGCATGGCCGGGTTCGTCACCCTGCACCATTTCACCCTGCCCCGCTGGCTCGCGACCCGCGGCGGCTGGCTCGCTCCGGACGCCGTCGCGTTGTTCGAACGGTACTGCCGGCGGGTCAGCACCGACCTCGGCGACCTCATGCCGTTCGTGTGCACGGTCAACGAGCCGCAGATGGTTGCCCTGCACGGCTACCTGGAGGGCTACCACCCGCCGGGGCTCACCAACCCGACTCTGTGGAAGCGAGCCGGAGACGTGTTGCTGGACGCACATCACGCAGCGGTTAGGGCGATCCGCGACGGACCCGGCGACGCGCGGCCGGGCCTCACACTGCAACTGCCGCTGCTCACCCCGGCCCGCGACGACGAGGCCTCGCTCGCCCTGTGCCGAACCATGCACCAAGAGATCGTCGGCCGCTATCTGGACGGGTTGACCCGATCCGATCCCGGCGACTTTCTCGGCGTGCAGTATTACCGCAAACAGTGGGTCGATCCGTCCTCCCCCACCCATTTCGCCGAGCCTCCCCCCGGCTGGCCACGCACCCAGATGGGCTGGGCGGTCCACCCCGACGGGCTGCGCCAGACGCTGCACCTGGCCGCCCGGTCGGGGCTACCGCTCTACGTCACCGAGAACGGAATCGCCACCGAGGACGACAGCGAACGCCTGGGCTACCTCGAAACCCACCTCACCGCCGTCGCGCGCGCCCGCGCGGAAGGAGTCGATGTGCGCGGTTATCTCCACTGGTCGGCATTCGACAACTTCGAGTGGGCCGAAGGCTACCTCCCGAAGTTCGGCCTGATCGCCGTCGACCGGGACACCGACTTCGCTCGCTTTCCGAAGCCCAGCGCCCATGCCTTTGCCAAACTCGCCGCCACCGGCCGCATTGCCGCGCTGCGCGAATAGGAACGTGGTGGAAGGGGCGCCCAGAGCCTGGGGCCAAGGCTCCGGGCGCCCGGGGTTGGTCAGCCGATGACGGCGACGTCGTGTCGCCCGCCGGGCACGGTGAGGTGGACGTAGCCGTCCTCGGCACGGCTCCGCACCGGGCGGCCGTCGAGGATGACGAGGGACCGTGCGGTGGCGGGCACGGCGATGGTGCCGCCGGTGCCGGTCGGTGTCTCGGTGTGCAGAGTGAAGAAGGGTCCGAGGGACACCCATCGCGTAGTGATGTCACCGTGTCTGGTGGGCACGGCGCCCTGGGCCCAGGACAGTGTGCCGGGGTGGGGTTTGATGCTCCAGGTGGCGTAGCCGGCCTCGACCGGGGTCACGCCGAGGACCTGTTCGGTGAGTTGGACGGTCGGGGATGCCGCCCAGCCGTGGGCGAGGCTGGCGGTGGCGCGGTTGACCCCGCCGGTGGCGTTCTTGAACTCCCAGAGTCCGCCGGTGTAGAGCGGGTCGTCGGGGTCGACCATCGGTCCCCAGGTGCGGCGCATCAGGTCGAACGCGCCGGCCACGTCCCCCGCCACGAAGCGTCCGGCGGTTTCCATGCCGTTGCCGAACGGTTCGATCACGTGCCCGGTGGGGTCCTGTAGGCCCGGACCGATGATCGCGCCGTACGGTGTCCACAATGTCCTCAGCGCCGCCAGCACGCTGGCACGGCGATCGGCGGGTGCGATGCCGTACTGCAGAGCCAGCCCGTTGGCGTCCTCGACCAGCACGTCAAGGTGGTCGCTGCTCTGGCCGTACGCGCCGAGGACCGGGTTCCACAGTCGGCTGTTGATCGCGGCCTTGATCGCCTCGGCCGTGGCGTCCTCGGCATCGGCCGTGGCGGGTGCGCCGACCGTGCGCTCGACCCACGCCATGTCCTTGAGCAGGAGGTAGTAGTCGATGCTGTACTTGGTGACCGCACCGGTCTGGGTGGCCTGCCAGAAGTCGCGGTCGTTGGAGTCGACGAGGTTGTTGGCGTCCAGGAAGGTCTGGTTGTAGGCCAGTTCGTCGCGCAGCGCGGGCAGCACGCTGGTCAGGTACGCCCGGTCGCCGGTGTAGCGGTAGTAGGCGATGACGCCGCGCACGCCGCAGCCGGAGTAGTTGTTGGAGTAGAACAAGGGGGAGCCGGCGGGGTTGGGGCCCTTGCGAAAATCGGGCGAGCCGGGCAGCGCTCCGTCGGCCCGCTGGGTGGCCAGTAGCACATTGAGCGAGGACTTCACGTAAGCCGCGCCCGCATCGCCCAGACTGCTTATCGCGGTCGGGGTCTGCACCAGCAGGTCGCAGGTCCAGATGCTGCGGTCACGCTTGGCGCCGTCATAGACGCGGGTGTCCGGTAGGCCGTTCAGCCCGGCGGGTTTGAGGTTGAGCTGCAGCGTATAGGCGCCGGAGTACCACATTCGGTTGAGCTGATCGTCGCTGGACAGGAACCAGCCGCGGTAGTCGGCCGGCGTCGCGCGCAACGCCTGGAAGTCTACGTGGGCCGCGGAGATGGACACACTGCTCGGAGTGGTCAGGGTGAGCAGGACGAACCGGAACCCGCCGTGGAAGCTGCCGGAGAGCCGACCGGGCGCGGTGGGTTGCAGGGTGTCCGGTCCGCCGACGCCGGCCAGCCCCCGGGACTCGTCGCTGGCCGGTGCGCCCGGTGAGGTGGTAACCGCCGTTCCCGCGGCCAGATCCGCGACCAGCGGCGGTCCGAAGGAGACGGTCCGGGCCACGGAGTCGAACCCGGTGATCGTCGCGGTCTGGCCGCCGAGGGAGATCGTGTTGCCCACCTCGAGGTTCGCCGTGGACGCGACGGTGACCGTGGGCGCACCGGCGACTGCCGCGACGACAAGGGTGGTCGCCGCCGGTCTGCGGAGGAACTGCCGCGCCTCACCGGTGACGAGCGTGAGTGACGGCGCGCCCTGGACGGCGGTGATGTCGACGGAAGGCGTGCCGGCGATGTCCTTGCCGAAGTCGAGCACGACCGACGCCGGTGTCCCGCCCGCGACGGTGGTCAGTGTCGCCGGCTCTCCCGTGCCCCGGATCAGAGTCCGCGGATTGGCCACACTCCCCCGGCCCTCCGCGGCCACCGGCGACACCTGCGCTGATGGCGGTCCCAGAACGTAGCGGTGCCAGGCGGGGGAGAAACCCGGCGCGGCGTCGGCCGGGAGCGCGCTCGCCCCGACCGTGACGAGCGCGGCGAGCGCGGCGATGGAACGTTTCAGCACTGAACCTCTCCTTTGCGGGATCCGGTGGTGCGGCAAGGCATCAGGAACCAGAGCCGCACTCGAAGGTGCCGGCTCCGATCCGGTACACGTCGTTCGTGGGTCAGGCTCCGGCCCGGTAGTCGCCGTCCATCGCGGCGAGCATCTTGTCCGGAGTCGACTGTCCACTGAAGATTTCCTGCAACCCGCTCAACATGGTCTGCTGCACCTTGGCGTTGGGCCAGAGCTGGTCCATGAACGGCACGGTGTGGTCACTCGTCAGGTACTTCGACAGCTCGGTCAGCGAGGGGTCGACGGTGAAGCCGGTGTCCGGCAAGGCCGGCAGTCCGCCCTGTTTCGCTACGAACAGGTTCATGCCCGCGGGCGACATCACGTAGTTGACGAACTTCAGTGCCAAGTCGGGGTTCTTCGCCTTGGCGTTGACCCCGTAGCCGGCACCGGCCGCGGCGGGCATGACGAAGCTGGCCGGATCGTCGGTGGCCGGCAGCGCCTTGAGGGTGAACGTGCCGCTCGGGTTCTGCTTCTTGAGCAGTGCGATGATCCAGTTGCCCTGGATGACACCGAGGGTCTTGCCGGTGGCGGCGAGTTGCTGGCTGGCCTCGTAGCTGGTGCTGAGCGGGCTCTGCTGGAAGCAGCCGGTACTCGCCATCTCCTGGTACTTGGTCATTGCGGTGGTCCACGGCGAGCGGGCGAAGCTGGCTTGCCCGGACTGCATCTGCTTGTCGAAATCACGTTCCGACCCGTAGACCGTCGTGGCGACCAGCGCGTACAGCACGATCTGGGTCACCCACTTGTCCTGGATGCCGAGCGCGAATGCCGGTGTTCCCTTTGCGGCGGCGGCCTTGCAGAACGTCAGCAGTTCGGTCCAGGTGCCCGGCGGGGTGAGGCCGGCCGTGCGCAGCGCCTCCTGGTTGTAGACCGCGCCGATGCCGTTCAGCCCGAAGATCGCGTTGTAGGTCTTGCCCTGGTACTGGGCGACGCTCTTGACCGCCGCGGGGAGTTTCGCTGCCCAGGGCTGGTCGGACAGGTCGCGCAGGTACCCCGGTTTGGCCACCACGTAGGTGGCGCCCGGGTTGCCGTTGCCCGGCCAGACCGACATCACGTCCGGCGCGGTTCCCGAAGCGAGTTGAGTGCGGATCTGTTGCTGAAACTGGTCGGCTCCGCTGGTCGTGAAGTTGACCTTGACGCCGGGGTTGGCCGCCTCGAACGCCTTCACCACGTCCTCGATCGAACCCTGGTCGACCGAGGCCAGGGTCAAGGTCTTCGGGTCGCCGCCGGAGGCGGCGTTGGTGCCCCCGCCGCACGCCGTCAGCACGAGGATGGAACTGATCGCGGCCGCCAGGGCCGGCAGGATGCGAGTATTCATGGTGTCTCCCGCGACTAAGGGACAGGTTCGGTGTCGGGCGCGACGGCGCGGACGATGTACTGGCCGGACAGGAGCCGGAGGGTCGCTCCGCTCGGGGTCGGCTCGACCTCGAGTACTCCCGCCGGCTCGACCAGCCGCACGCTGGTCGAGTCGGGCGTGGGGATCTGCAGGATTGCGGTGCAGCCGGGAGGCACCGTCGCGGTGACGGTGATCAGCCCGCCGGCGAGCGCCCAGCCGCAGGCGATCCGCCCGCGGACCGTGTCCTGCTCGGCCCGCGCCCAGGTGAGCCTGCCTCCCGGCAGCGGGCGAAGCAGCAGTTCGCGATATGCCACCGAGTCCGGCGTTTGGTCGATGCCGGCGACCCGGCCGAACAGCCAGTCGCCGATACTGCCGAGGCTGTAGTGGTTGAAGGAGTTCATCGACGGCGACTGGAACCCGTTGTGCTCGGTCCAACCGTCCCAGCGTTCCCAGATCGTGGTGGCGCCGTGCCGGATCGAGTAGCCCCAGGACGGGAACTCCTCCTGGTGCAGCAGGGCATAGGCGAGTTCGGCCCGGCCGTGCTCGGTCAGCACCGGGCACAGTTGCGCGACGCCGACGAACCCGGTGGTCAGCCGGTTGCCCCGCTTCTCGATGTCGGCGGCCAGGTGCTCGACCGCCTCCGCGACCAGATCCTCGGGCAACAGTCCGAACGCCAGCGCCAGCAGGTAGCCGGTCTGCGTGCCACCGTCGACGCGGCCTTCGTCGTCCACATAGGACTCGATGAACGCGGCCCGGATCGCGGTGTGCAGGGCCCGGTGTTCGGCCGCGTCCTCGGGCCGGCCGAGGACCTCGGCGGCGTCGGCCACGATCTGAGCGCTGCGAGCGAAGTAGGCGGTCGACAGCACGTCTCGCGGAGTGCTGGCGTCGACCTGGAGCCAGTCGCCGTAGGCGTTTCCGGTACGGCGCCGCCAGCGCAGGTCGGGGTTGTGCCGGCGGATGTGTCCGACCCAGGCCACCATCGCGTCGAAACACCGCCGCAGCACGCGGCGGTCGCCATAGGTGCGCCACAGATGCCACGGGATGATCACGCCGGCGTCACCCCAGGCTGGTGCGGCCTCCCGGTCCATCGTGACCACGGGGGCGACGTCACGGAACGCGCCGTCACTGTCCTGCCCGTCCACCACGTCGCGCAGCCAGCGGGCGAAGAACGCGGACACGTCGGCGTTGCGGCTGGCGGACGGAGCGAAGATCTGGGCATCGGCCAGCCAGCCGAGCCGTTCGTCGCGCTGCGGACAGTCGGTCGGCACCGCGACGAAGTTGCCCCGCTGGCCCCAGGTGATGTTGGCCTGCAACCGGTTGACCAGATCATCGGAACACTCGAACTGCCCCGTCCATGGCGTGTCGCTGTGTACCACGCGCGCCGAGATGTCCTCTTCGGACAGCGGCTCCGGGTAGTTGTCGATCTCGGCGTAGCGGAACCCGTGGCAGGTGAACTGCGGCTCGAACAACTCGATCCCACCGCCACCCGTCACGTGGACGTCGGTGGCCCGCGCGCGACGCAGGTTGGCCACGTACAACTCGCCGCCGTCGAGGACCTCGGCGTGCCGCACCGTGATCCGCCGCCCGGCCCCGGCACCCCGCACGGTAAGCCGGACCCGGCCGACCAGGTTCTGCCCGAAGTCGACGACGAACCGACCGGCTCCCTTGTCCTGGACGGTGACCGCCGCAAGCTCACCCGTGACCCGGATCGGGTGGTCGAGCTCGGCGACCAGCGGGCCCGGGTCCGGGTCCAGCACCGCGACCGGCCGGAAACCCTCGACGGTGCCGGGTTCGTCCCAGCCGGGTACGTGCTCGCGGGCGTCGACGTGCTGGCCCATCAGCAGGTCCGCGAACCGGATCGCTCCTGGTCGTTCGGCCCATCCGGCGTCGGTGGCCACCACCAGCCGAGTGCCGTCGGCGAAGTCGACCACGAGTTGGGCGAGGAAGGCCGGCGCCGTCCCGTAGTGGTGGGCCGCCCGGCGCGGGTCGAAGCCGACGTACCCACACCACCAACCGTCCGCGACGATGGCCGCGAGCACGTTGCTTCCCTGGCGCAGCAACGCGGTGACGTCATAGGTCTGGTACTGCAGCCGCCGGTGGTACTCCGTCCACCCCGGTGCCAGTTCGTGATCGCCCACCCGCGCTCCGTTGAGCCGAGGTTCGTAGACGCCGCGCGCGGTGGCATACAACCGGGCCCGCACCGGTACCTGCTCCAGCTGGAACGCCCGGCGCAGGTACAACGGCGGCGAGCCGGCAGCGTGCTCGCCATCGCCCGGCGGATCGACCTGCGGCACCGTGTACGGGTCGCGGCCGACCCACACGGCCACCCAGTCCGCACGGTGCGGCTGGCCGGTTTCGAACCAGCTCCGCGCCGTGCCCGCGCTGGCACCGGTCTCATCCCAGACCTCGACCCGCCAGTGGTACCGCGTGGCCGAGCGCAACACCGGGCCGTCCCACGGGATCAACAGCCCGTGGCCGGACTCCCGTTTGCCGCTGTCCCACAGCACGCGGTCCGGATTGTCGAGGTCGTCGAGGCGCTCCGCGGCCGTGAGCCGGTAGGCACTCTGCGCCGCACCGGGCCGATCGCACTCGAGCTTCCACGACAGCCTCGGGCGCGGCTCGTCGACCCCGAGCGGCTGGTGCCGCTGCTCGGTCTGCAGGCCGTATGGGCGCAGCATGCCGCTCATCCGCGCAGTCCTCCGGCGAAACCGTTGATGATGCTGCGTTGCAGCGCGAAGTAGACGACCAGGATCGGCACGATGCTGATCACCAGCGCGGCGAAGATCAGGTTCCAGTCCGAGACGTACTGCCCGACGAAACCGGAGATCGCGACCGGCATGGTCTGCTGGCCACTGCCGGACAGGTACAGCAACGGGGTGAAGAAGTCGTTCCACACGAACACCGCGTTGAGCACCAGCGCGGTCACGGTGACCGGCTTGAGCATGGGGAGCACCACGAACCGGAAGCCCTGCAACGGGGTGCAGCCGTCGATGAGCGCGGCGTCCTCGAAGTCCCTTGGCAGCGCGCGCAGGAACCCGACGTAGAGAAACACCGTGAACGGCACCTGCAAACCGGAGTAGAACAGCACCAGCGCCCACGGCGTGCCGAGCAGCCCGAGGTCGCGCATCGTCTGGTAGAGCGGCAACGCGGCGAGTTGGAACGGCAACAGCAGGCCCAGCATGATCAGCAGGAAGGTGCCCCTTGACCAGCGCGCGGTGACCCGGGCCAGCGGGTAGGCCGCCAGCGAGGACACGGCCAGCACGATCGCCACACTGACCGCGGTCACCACCACGCTGTTGGCCAGTGCGCCACCCAACCGGCCCTTTTCCCATGCCTGCGCGAAGTTCGCCAGGGTGGGCGATGTAGTCGGCCGCAGCGGCGACGAGGTGTCCGAAGGTGCCCGCACGGCCAGGTTCACCAGCACGTACACCGGGAAACCGACGGCAACGGCGACCGCGATCATCGCCAGTTCCAACCCGAACGTTCGGAGGCGATACCGGTTCACGGCGCGGCCCTCTTCTCGCCGCCGGCCAGTACGGCGTACTGCCCGGTCGAGACAACCGCCACGATGATCGTGAGCACCACCGCGAGCGCGACGCTGTAGCCGAACTCACCGAGAGTGAAGGCGTCCTTGTAGATCAGCGTCGAGAGCGTGTCCGTGGCGTGCCCCGGCCCGCCGCCGGTCAACGCATACACCTGGTCGAACAGCTTGATCCCGCCGATGATCGACAGCATCAGGTTGACCGTGAACGCCGGCGCCAGCAACGGTCGGGTCACCGACCAGAACCGCCGCACCGGCCCGGCCCCGTCCAGGTCCGCGGCCTCGTAGATCTCCCTCGGCACCGACTGCAATCCGGCCAGGAAGATCACCATCGAGTACCCGGCGAACTGCCACACGATCACGGCCACCACCGACACCAACGCCAACTGCGGGTCACCCAGCCAGTCCTGCTGCCACGAGCCCAGCCCAGCCGCGCCAAGCAGGCTGTTGACCGCGCCGCCCGGACCGAGCAGGTTGCGCCACAGGTACGCGGTCACGATCGGAGTCACCACCGCCGGGGCGAACAGGAACACCCGTAACAGATGGCGCGACTTGATCGCGCTGTCGACACCGAGCGCCAGCAGCAACCCCAGTCCATTTTGGACTATTGTGATCGACACGGCGATCAGCAGCGTGTGTTCCACCGCCCGCGTCGCGTCGGCATCTCGGAGCAGGTCCGCGAAGTTGCGCAGGCCCACGAAGGAGAACGTGGGATCGAGCCCATCCCAGTCGGTGAACGCGAAATACACCCCGCGACCGCTCGGCACCAGCACCACGAACGCGAACAGCAGCATCGCCGGCAACGCGAACCACCACGGCGGGCCGGTCCGGCGGCGCTCGCGCGCGCTCGCGGGGCGGCGCTCGGGCGCGGCGACGGCCCGAACCGGAGGCTGCTTGTGCGGGGCAATGGTCACTGGCGGCATCTACCTCTTATGAAACGTTTCAATCAATGGGCGGCTCGGGGCCCCAGCCGCCCAATCCGGCCGAGACCCCGATCCCCCTAACCGGCGTACACCGTTGCCGGCCGAACCGTGTGGGTAACGTTTTACAAAGGGTGCGGCCGACTGTAGGAGCCATCCTGCTGTGACGTCAAGAGGTCCTACGGACTACCGGGAGGTTACGGCTGGCTGTCCCCTACACTGCGATCAACGTTTTACACGCTGAAGGAAGCCGCATGCAGCCATTCGCACCGTCTCGGCGGATCACCATCGTCGACGTCGCCCGGCATGCTCAGGTGTCGACGACCGCCGTGTCCAAGGTGCTGCGCAACGCCTACGGCACGAGCGCGGCCATGCGGGCCAAGGTGCAGGCGGCGATCGCCGAACTGGGCTACCGCCCGCACGCGGGGGCCAGGGCCATGCGCGGCCAGACCTACACCATCGGCGTGCTGCTGCCCGACCTGCGCAATCCGTTCTTCCCCGACATCCTCGACGGCGTCACCGAGTCGCTGCGCGACACCGACTACCAGGTCCTCCTCGGGCCGAGCCACTGCAACGGCGAGGAGGCGGAGGCGAGGGTCACCGATGCCATGATCGACCGCGGCATGGACGGCCTCATTCTCATCGCCCCCATGTCGCCGCGAACCCACCTCGAACGGATCGCCCGCACCGTGCCCACCGTGGTCGTCGGCCGGCACGGACACTCAACCGCCTACGACACGGTAGTCGACGACGACACCGCCGGCGCCGCCCTCGTCGTCGACCACCTGGCCGCCCTCGGTCACCGCCACATCGCCCACATCGAACACCGCGAGTCCAACCCCACCCGGCTCGCCGAGATGCCCAACGCCGTGCGCGCCGAGGGCTACCACCAAGCCATGCTGGCCAACGGCCTCGACGCCGACATCGTGTCCACCAGCTACACTCGGGACGGCGGATACCTTGGCGTCCAACAACTCCTGGCCCGGCCACGCTGCCCGACCGCGGTCTTCGCCGGTGCCGACATCGTCGCCATGGGCGTCCTGGAAGCCCTCACCGAAGCCGGCCTGACCGTTCCCGGCGACATCTCCGTCGCCGGCTACGACAACACCGCGTTCGCCGCCCTCGGCCCGATCTCGCTCACCAGCGTCGACCAGGCCGGCCGGCACATCGGCGCCACCGCCGCCAGACTCCTGCTCGACCGCATCGCCGACCGAGGCAGACCCACCGCGCAGGTCAAGATCTCCCCGACCCTCGTCACCCGCCGCAGCACCGCCGCACCGCCGGGGTGATTCCGATCCACGCCAGCAGACCGCACCAGGTGACACCGGTCCGCCCGGCGGCCACCTTGTTGACGCCGGCCCGGCGGGAAACAGCCGGCGTGCGGTCCGCTCAGAACTGGTCGGCTCGGGTCAGCTCGCGCTCGAACGCATCCGCGTGGGCGACGACGAGCGTGAGTGGGCGCTCGAACTCCTCCTGGATACTGAGATCCGCCAGGGGCACGACGTGCTTGAGGAACGCGACGCCGTCCACCACCGCCGCGCCGCCGACGATCGTGGTAGCGGCGAGTTCGAGCAACCGTCGCAGGTCGATCTTGTCGGCCCAACCAACCGGCGACGAGATCTCGATCAATTCCGAACCATCCGGACCGAGCACGTGGTGCACCGCCACCTGCTGCGTCCGGTTGTCCTCGGTGTCCAGCCGGAAGCGGAGCCAGCTCTCGGTCTCCTCCAGGACCTCATACCGCACCCGCACATAGTTGATCACGTCGATCCAGATGGTCACCCTCGTCGCCTCTCGTCCGCCGAGCTTCGCACGGTCGAGCATCCCATGCGTGCCAGCCACGTTGAAGCGGCACCACGCTGACCGTGACGGGTGAACCGCGGCCCGAGCCGATGTTCGTGGAATTGGGGCGGGCGGCCGATCGCGGGCCGCCGGCGAGGAGAGCAAGGCTCGCGACCGGACCGCCTCGGCGCGTTGCTCGCCGCCGACCTCTTGGTGTAGTGGCCGGTCAGCGGCGAACGGACCGTGGCCCGGGAGAACTTCCCGGCTAGTTGTTTCTTTCGGCTCGTGCCGCCGCCTCGTCACCTAGGCTGCTGATTTATGGATGGGACAATCCTCGATCCGGACGGGGCGCGTGAGCATCTGGCCGCGTGGAAGGATCGGATCGACACAATGGCCCAGGACACCGAGGCGATGCGCCAGCGGCTGCAGGGTCTGAGCGTGACCGCGAGCGATCCGAACGGGCTGGCCGAGGTGTCGATCGACTCGACCGGCGCGCTGGTCGGACTGCGGCTGACCGAGCGGATCGGCCGGGTGGCGCCGGAAGTCGTCGCGCAGACGATCATGGCGACGCTTGGTGAGGCGAGGACCGAACTGGCCGACCAGGCCCAGGAGGTCATCGCGGACACCGTCGGCACGGAGTCGGTGGCGGCACGCGCGATCGCGGAGAGCGTCGACCACCACCTCCGCCGCGATCTGGCCGGGGAAGGCGCCGAGCAGCCGGTCCGGCACGGCCACGCCGGTGCGGACGATGACGACGACGATGACGACTACGACGCACTTTCCACACTTCGGCGGTGAAGCATGGGAGACCAATTCCACGTCGACATCCAGCAGCTGCGGACCCATGCGGACAACCTGCAGGCGGTCCGGCAGCGTTTTGACGCCGTGCAGAGCGCCAGCTCGCACATCGCGCACGACGGTCAGGCGTATGGGTTCCTCTGTGGGTGGATCTCCCAGGTGCTCGAGGGCCGGCACCAGAAACAGGACGAGTTGCTCGCCTACGTCGCGGAGAACCTTGACCTGGTCACCGGGGAGTTGGAGCTGACCGCGGACGCCTACGACACCGTGGACAACGACGGCGCCGATCGCATCAGGCAGCTCGGAGTGGTGGAGCAGCAATGACCGACGGTTCCCTCGTCGCCCCGGTGCAGTCGACCCGCGAGGTGTGGACCGGGTCCAGCCTCGCCGACGGCGTCGAAGACCTGGTCGACGCGATCAAGAGCAAGAACTGGGTCAGCGGCGCGCTCGCCGGCGCCGGGCTTGCGGTGGAGGCCGCCGCCACGGTGCTGGATCCGTTCAGCGCGCTGCTGGCCAACGGGCTCGGCTGGGCCATGGAGTACTTCGAGCCGTTGCGGCACGCGCTCGACGAACTGACCGGTATGCCGGACGTGGTCCAGTCACACGCCGCGACCTGGAACAACATGGCCACCGAGCTGTACGCCATGTCCCAGGATCTCGGCACCCATCTCCAGAACGATCTGCCGGCCTGGACCGGCGGGGCCGCCGACGGCTACCACGCCCTGATGGCCAACAACGTCGAGGCGATCGGCGGGTTGGCCGCGATCTCGGCCGGCATGGCGGCGGCCACCGAAGGCGCGGGGGGCCTGGTCCAGATGACCCGCGAGATCGTCCGCGACCTGATCGCCGACCTGGTGGCCAGGGTGATCGTGTGGGCCATCGAGGCGATCTTCGTGGTGACCATCCCGGTGATCGCGGCGCAGATCGTGGCGGCGGTGGCCAAGTGGGCCGGGCGAATCCTCAACTACACCACGTCACTGGTCGACAGCATCACCAACCTTTCCAAGCTGCTGGACGGATAGCGCGACATGACTCCACGACCCAGGCGCCCAGGGGGCGGCGACGGCGATCCCCCGACCAGGCGCCCAGGGGGCGGCGACGGCGATACCCCGACCAGGCGGCCGGCGCAGCGGTCCGGCCGGGTCGACGCGTCGTCAAGTGTCTCAACCGCCCAACGGACGACCAGGGACATCGCTACCAGGGGCCGTCCAGGCAGCGCATCGGGCAACGGCCAGACGAACCATTCGGGGCGGCCCGACGACCAGGGTTCCGGCGAACAGTCGAGCCGGCCGGAGTGGCTGCGGCAACGGATCGAGGAGGGCAACGAGTTCAATCGGCGGCGCGAGCCCTACTACGAGGATCAGGGCGGCGCGAACGAGGTGCACGTCGAGCCGAGGTCCGAAAGGGGCCAGTACCCGCGCGTCGACTCCTATGTGCCCGGCGAGGAAATCGTCAGCCGGAAGCATACTCAGTTGGCGGACGTGCAAGAGGGCACGGCGGTTGGCTATCTGCGCGAACTTGCGAACACATATGGTCCGGGTACCATCGTCGCGGATACTCCGACCAATCGCCGTGATCTCGGTGGCGAGGCGATTGGTCATCCAATGGACGGGGACATGGTCCTCGAGGTCCCGGTGCAGAGAAACGGTGTCCCGCCGGCCGTGCTGGCCGAGGCGAGACGTTTGGGTATCATCATCAGGGACGAGAACGGTCATACCTACTAATATCGAGTTGACGACACAAAGCAACCGTGGATTCGGAGATATGGTCGACTACTGTTTCAAATGGAATTACGCGGACGGCGTCCCGGGGGTGCCGCTGACCGAGGACGAAGCGCGAGCCAAGGACGGCACGGGCGAGGAGTACACGGCCATCATGCCGCCCAGAGCCGGAACGCGATTCCCAGTATTGGTCACTCCAGTATGGAAAACCGGTGTCGTCGCGGTGACCTTCCTCGACGATTTCGGCCGCAAGGCCACCGAGTACACCTTTATGAAGAAGACCGACGAAAGCCTGTTCCTGACCCGTGTCCACATGTGGAACTACCCGAATGACGAGCCAGGGCTTCGGCTTTCCGACTCCTCGTCCCACGAGGCCGTTCACTACCGTGAGGACGGCTATGTGAAGCGTGTGGTCAAGAACAAGGTCGAGCATTTCCAGGAAACCGTCGAGTACACCGACGTGCCGGTCGACACCAACTGGGAACCGATCCCCGCGTTCGGCGACTACCGGTCGATCGCCCGGTACGAGCGCGACGGGCAGGTTACCAACAGGATTCCGTGAGCGGGAGCCGAGCTTGCTCGGTAGCCGGCTCGGACTTCCCGCAGTTGGGCGAGTGGATCGACAAATACCTGCTCACCAACGCCTCCGATACCGAGGCGCTGGCTCAGCTCGGCGCTCACGACGCCCGGGTCGGGTAGGGTGCGCCGCCGCGCCACGTCATCCACGCCGTGGTCAGGCATGCGGGACCGGTTCGGCTGACCGGACCGAAGAGACGTCCCGGTCGTCGCTTCCTCTGAAATCCACTGTGGACGTTCAGGACAGCAGAAACCGCACCGCTTCCTGTGCGCCCTGCGTCGAGCGACGTTGAACGGAGTGTCCGGCGCCGGGTATGACGACGAGTTTTCCGTTGGCCATCATGGACTCCTGGTCCCGGGCCCAGCGCAGCGGCGTGGACAGGTCGCGGTCGCCGGCGAGCAGGAGCGCCGGCATGGTCAGGCGGTGGCGCGGGGTGCGCGGAATGGGCCGAGTCGGCGGCCAGTGCTGACAGTTGGCGATGATGCCGTGCTGCCCGGCCGTGCGCGGGGGGAAAGGCCAGGTGGCGCTCGCGGGAAGCTTGGCGACGGCGTCTCGCACCGCGCGGTCCCGGCCGGCCGGTGGCGCCGCCGAGTCGCCCCACGGCATGGTCCGGACATCCGGGCACAGGGTCGCCAGATGCAGGCCGGCACTCAACAACTCGGCCGGCGTGTCGTCCGGCGCGACGAAGCCGTCGAGCAGTTCGGTAATCGGGCCGGTATCGCCCGACCCGGCCGCCCGGAGCCGTTGGAGCACCGCGAATCCCGGATCGGTCAACTGTGGATCGATGATGCTGAGGATGATCAGGGTCTCAAGCAGGTCGACGTGGCGCCCGGTGCGGCGCAGTGCCTCGGCCAGGTCGCGGGCCGGGTCCGAGGGGCAGGCCTGCTCCCGGCACGCTACGCGCAGGACGTCCCCGGAGTGGGCGAGGGCCGGGACATAGAGCGGGTCGATGTTGTCCTGCGGCACAACCGAGTCCAGGACGAGCCGGCGAGTCCGCTGCGGATGGGTCAACCCGTACCGCTCGGCCACGAACGTCCCGTACGACACGCCGTCCAGCGTCCACGAGCTGGTGCCGAGCGCCGTCCGCAGATCATCGAGATCGGCGACCGTGTGCGCGCTGGTATAGAACTCGCGGCGCTCACCGAGGCTGTCGGCGCACTCGCGAACGGCCTGCTGGCTGGCCACCCGCACGTCGGAACCGCCTACCTCCTGCTGCAACCGCGGGCAGCGCACCGCGGTCTCCCCGGTGCCGCGCTGGTCGATCATGACCAGCCGGTAGTCGGCCAGCGCGCCGGACAGCGACTGCCGAAACGCTTGGAAGAACGGCACGCCCGGCTGCCCTGGGCCGCCGCTGAGCAGCAGGAGCACGCCGCGCGGCGCGTCCACGTTGTCCGCCATGGCCACCTTGAGCCGCAACCGATCGGGCACCGAGCCGTTCCGGTCGAGCGGCACCTCCAGGTAGGCGCAGGTGGCGCCGGTCAGGCCCGGGCAGGGATGGGGATCGGCCAGCGTAGGAGCCGGGTGCCGAGCGGGCGTTGCGGGCACTGTGGGCGCTGCGTCGGCGACCAGGCAACCGCCGAGTACGGCGACCATTGCCGCCACCAGGGCGCCGCCCAGCAGCGAAGTTCGGAAGTATCCGCGCATGGCACCACTGTGCACGGCAGCGCGTCACGCTCGTTGACGTTTCTTGTCCACTTAGGCGGGGTGGAGCAGTTCGCGCATCCGGCTCGGAGCCAGTTCCAGCCGCGCCCGCGCGACTCTGGTCAGGTGGGACTGGTCGGCGAAGCCGTAGCTGGCCGCCAGCATGCGCAGCGACGACGCGCCCTCGGCGAGGTCACGCAGCACCGCACGCATGCGCAGGTCGTTGCGGTAGCCGGTGAGGCTGTACCCGGTCACTCGACGGAACACCCGGCTCAGGTGCGCCGCCGAGCGGCCGATCCGGCCGGCGACCGTCTCCAGCGACTGCGCGAAGTCCCCATCGGCCAACACCTCCCGGGCCGAATCCACCAGCCGGCGGTGAGCCAGCGCGGTCGCCGGCCGGGCTCCTCGAACCGGCGGGCTCTCCCGCTGGCGTGGCAACAGGTCCAGCAGCGCCCACAGCCGCTCCGCCACTTCGAATGCGTCCACGCCGCGCCGGCACGCCGTCAGCAGCGCCCAGTGCGCCATCTCGAACCGGCCCGTTCGCGGCACCGAACCGGCCACCCGATCGGACAACTGCCCGGCGCCGACCTCCACCGGCAGAGCGATCAACGTGGTCGGCGCGCATGGGCCCAGTGGGTGGGCGACAAAGAGTTCCTCGCCGGGCCACTCGAAGTTCGCCACGCTCGGATCGAGAAACTGCTCGGCCCCGTCGGCCCTGATGCGGAACCCGCCGGCCCGGGGCAAGGTCAACACGTAGTCCGACCGGTGGCCGGGCCCGACCCAGGACACTCGGTGCTCGTCACACAACTGTTCGCACACCTGGAAACCGTCGGCCGCGACGATCAACCGGCAGCCACGCCGCCCGCGAAACCACGGTTCGCCCACGGCCGGATCGTATGGCCATCGCCCGCGACGGGCACAGGGCCGATCCGCACCCAGTCCTATTCTAGTACTAGAGTAGCTCGGTGGCCATGACGTCCTCGGAGCTCACCATCCTCGGTCTGCTCATCGAGTCGCCGAACCATGGCTATGGGCTTGAGCAGGTGATCGAGCGTCGCGGCATCCGCGAGTGGACCGAGCTGGGCTTCTCGTCGATCTACTATCTGTTGAGCCGGCTCGAGAAGCGCGGCCTCGTCACGGCCACACCGGGCAAGACCCCGAAGGCGCGTCGGGTGTTCAGCCCGACCGACGCCGGGCGCGACGCCGTTCGCGAGGCGACGATGGCGGCGCTCACCGATACCCGCCCCGCCTTCCCCCCGTTCCTCGTGGCGATCGCACACCGTTCCTTGGTCAGCGACGAAGAGCTCGCGAAGGCGATCAACCAGCGACTCGCGGCCGTCGAAGAGCGCATCAAGACGGTGCGCTCGGCGAGATCCGCGCAACGACCGCTCCCGCCCGCGGCGGAGGCGGTCTTCTCGTACTCACTCAGCCTCTTGGAGGCGGAAAGGAACTGGCTCGCCGATGGCCACGCGACGAACGGAAACAAAAACAGATTTCAAGAAGACACTCGACTCCTACCGGGCCAGCAATCACGAGTTCAGGATCGTTGATGTGGCGCCGATGCAGTACCTCATGATCGACGGACATGGCGACCCGAACTCGGCGTCCGAGTTTGGTGCCGCGATCACCGCTCTGTATCCGATCGCTTACAAGCTCAAGTTCGCCAGCAAGCAGGAACTCGGTAGGGACTATGTCGTCATGCCGTTGGAAGGGCTGTGGTGGTCTTCCGCCATGGCGACCTTCACCAGCGCGCGAGACAAGTCCCAGTGGGACTGGACGCTCATGATGATGGTGCCGGACTGGATCACCCGCGAGATGTTCGACGCCGCCGTCGCCAAGGCCGCGGTCCGCCGCCCGGCGAGCCTGGACAGGGTTCGCCTGGAAACCCTCGCCGAGGGGCGCTGCGTGCAGACCCTGCACATCGGCTCCTTCGACCACGAGACCGAGGTGCTCGCGAAGATGCACCGCGACTTCATCCCCGCCAAGGGGTTGAGCATGGTCGGTAAGCACCACGAGATCTACCTCAGCGACTTCCGCAAGGTCGAACCCAGCAAGCTCCGGACCATCCTCAGGCAGCCCGTCAGCCCCGAATCGGCATAGCGCGCGGGTCCCACGACGAAGCCGCGAAAGCCGGGGCAAGTCGAGCACGTTCGTCGCGGGTCAGGCGGTCCGCGGGTTGGTGTAGACGCGGCGCTGGGTGATCAGGACGGCGGCGCGTCGCTCGTGCTCCATCACGCGATCGTAGGTCTCCCAATCGTCGTGGGTGCCGCCGCCGGCGGTGAAGATGTCGCGCAGCAACAGCCGCACCGCATCGCCGTCGAGATCGGGATGCCGGTCGTCCGGGCCGAGGATCTCGACGTCTCCCTCGACCGTCGCCCATTGCCAGCCGGCCCTGGCGACGATCGTGGCACGGGGATTGGCCCGCAGATTGTGCAGCTTGCGGGAACCGCCGACGGCGACGAGCCCGACGACCTGTCCCGCCCGCAACGGGTGATCCAGAACCCCGGCGTTGACCACGGACGACTGGACACTCCCGTCGGGACGCACGGTGTTCAGCACACACAAGCCGTGATCGAGAGGTATCAGCTCGGCGAAGGCGGCAAGATCGGTCACGTTCTCGGTCACCATGTGGTCAGCTTGTCACGCCGTCGGATGGCTGCGTCGGACCGTTGCGACGGATCGTTGCGACGGGCTCGGGCGGCAGCGCCGGGACCCAGCGAACCCGGGAGTCACCCGGAGCCGCGTCCGGTGCGCTCCTGCAACTCGTCGATCATG
This sequence comes from Labedaea sp., assembly GCA_045806965.1. Taxonomy (GTDB): domain Bacteria; phylum Actinomycetota; class Actinomycetes; order Mycobacteriales; family Pseudonocardiaceae; genus DASYTH01. The sequence goes on from JBJMIG010000004.1 coordinate 100,756, forward strand.
CGGGACGCCTCGGCCTTGGTCAGCCCGTCCGGCACCTCCGTACCCGCCTCCTGAGCCAGGGTCCCCAGATAAGACCGCTGCGGCCCGGTGATCGGTTCATCGCCCGTGGTCCAGTCCGCCGGGTCCTTGGCCGGGTTGGGCGACACCTCGCCGGTGTCTCGGGACGCCGTCATGCGACCCCTCCTTTCGACTCCGGTCGGATGTACCCGGACCGGCAGCAGGGAAACCCGGTGCGGTGCGGACCCGCTGGCCGGTTCCGCACCGAGATCGACGCCTCGGGAAACATCCGGGGTCCAGCCGGGTTCGACGACTCGACAGTGGTGTGCCCCGCTCCCCTCTCGTCGGGAGGGCAGCGGGACCGGGGGTCACAGCCGGGTGCCGTTGACCACCAGTGCCACGTCGATGTTGTCGCGGGTGGCAGTGGAGTAGGGACACATGGCGAGCGTCGTGCCGAAGCAGGCGGCGTAGCCGATCGCGAAGAGCTCCTCGGGGTTGGTCCGCGCACCGTCCCCGCCCAGTTCCTTGGGCGGCCGCAGATCCAGCTCCAGCCGTCCCTCGGGCGTGGGCCCCCGGCCGGTTCCGCCTCCGGCGACGTGTGCCCGCGCCGGGTAGAGCGCCGTGGTCATCCCGAACTCCCTTCGCTGCTACCTTAATCAGAATCTGTCACTTCAAAAACAGGAAGTCAACGGTTATGATCAAACCTCACGACAACCGGGAGAGACGATGGTCAGGCTGAAGATCGGCTACCTGCTGCCGACGCGCGACCACACCGTGCGGGGCGAGCACGAACCCAAGCGGCTCGTCGCGCAGGCACGGCGGGCCGAGGAACTGGGGCTGGACTCGCTCTGGGCCGGCGACAGCCCGGTGACCAGACCGCGGGCGGATCCGCTGCTGCTGTTGGCCGCGGTGGCCCAAACCACCGAACGGGTCGCCCTCGGCACGGCGGTGCTGCTGGCGGCGCTGCGCCATCCGATCCTGCTGGCACACCAACTCGCCACCCTGGACCGGCTGTCCGAGGGACGGCTGATCGCGGGCCTGGGTGGCGGTTTCCGGCACCCGAACACCGAGGCTCAGTTCGCCGCGGTCGGCATCGGATTCGCCCGGCGCACCAGCCGCTTGGCGGAGTCGATCGACGTCATGCGGCGGCTCTGGTCGCAAGCAGCGGTATCGCACCGGGGTGAACACTTCGCCTTCACAGACGTGCGGCTCGCGCCGCCGCCGTCCCGACCGGGAGGGCCACCCATCTGGCTGGCCGGAAGCGGCGGACCAGCGCTGCGGCGCGTGGCCAGCCTCGCCGACGGCTGGCTCCCCTATCCACCAACGGCGACGACCTACGCCGAGGAACACGCGACCATCGAGCAGGCGGCGACGACCCGCTCGGTCACCCCCGCGCTGTACGCGACGCTCTGCCTGGACGACGATCCGGAGAAAGCGCACCGGCGCCTGCGGACCAGCATCGAGCGCTATTACAACGCGCCGCTCGAACTCGTCGCCTCGATCCAGGCCGTGTTCGCCGGTACCGCCCGCCAAGCCGCCGACTGGTTGACCGGCTACGCCGCCGCCGGCGCCCGCCACCTGGTGATCCGCCTGGCGACCGAGGACCACGACGCCGGCCTGGAGGAATTGGCCGACCAGGTGTTGCCCCTGCTTCGCGAGGAGGATCACCGGTGACGACGTTCGTGCTCGTCCACGGCGCCTGGCACGGCCCATGGGCCTGGGACCGGGTCGTCCCACTGCTGCACGCCGCCGGGGCACGCACGTTCACTCCGGACCTACGCAGGGTCGGGGACCACGGGCTGCACGACCACGCCGAGACGGTCGTCGCCGCCCTCGACACCATTGCCGAGGATGATGAGCTCGTGCTGGTCGGACACAGCTACGCCGGGCTGGTCGTGCGGGAGGCAGCCGACGCGCGACCCGACGCCGTCGACCACATCGTTCTCGTGGACGGATGGGCCGGGGCCGACGGCGCCAGCATGTTCAGCCTGGCCCCCGACACCTTCGCCACGGCGGTCCGTGCGGCCGCCCAGACGCTCGGCGACGGATGGCAGGTCCCGGCCCCGCCCCCGGCGGCGTTCGGCATCGTCGACATCCAGGACGCGACCTGGCTGGCCGCACGCCTGCTCCCCCAGCCGCTGCGCACGTTCACCGAACCAACCCACCTGAGCGGGGCCGTCGACCGGATTGCCGCAACGGCCATCTACTGCAGGCCGCAGACCTACCCGTTCGACCGGTTCGGCGAGTCCGTCGGGTATCGCACGCTCGCGCTGGACGGCCCACACGACGTGATGCTGACCGATCCGGAGCCGCTCGCCCGAATGCTCCTGCGCTCGTTCGTTCAAGAACGGGAAGCGCGAAGCCTAGAGTGATGAAGTGGAACAGCGAACGTACAACCAGTACTGCGCCACCGCCCGCACCCTGGACCTGGTCGGCGAGCGATGGACGCTGCTGCTGATCCGCGAACTGCTCACCGGGCCCAAGCGGTTCACCGACCTGCAGGCCAGCCTGCGCGGCCTCGGCACCGGACTGCTGGCCGCCCGCCTCAAACACCTCGAACACGAGGGACTGGCGCACAAGATCACACTCCCGCCGCCGGCCAACACCCCCGCATACGCCCTCACCGAAGCCGGAGCGGAACTCGGCCCAGCGGTCCTGGCACTGGCCAGATGGGGCCTGAAATGGGCGATGGACGAACCGCGCCCGACCGACACGTTCCACCCTGGCTGGGCGGTGCTCGGCCTGCGGGCCTGCTTCGACGCCACCGCCGCCGCCGGACTCCACGCGATCTACGAGTTCCGCGTCGACAATGAGATCTTCCACGCCCGGATCGACGACGGGACCATCGAAGCTCTGCACGGACCCGCCCAACACCCGGACACGACCATCACCGTCAGCAAAACCGCATTTCTCCGCCTGACCAGCCAAACGCTGACCATCGCCGAGGCGATCAAGACCGGCGCCGCGTCGGTGTCCGGCAACCGCAAGACCCTGCGCAAGCTGGCCGGCCTCTTCCGCCTGCCACCGGCACAATCCCGCAAGGCGGACCACACCCCGGCCGAATACGTCAACAACACCTGAACCGCCACGCGGCGAGGCGTACGCGCCGGACGTCCGCACCGACGCATCGAGCTGTCCTCGCCCCGGCCGCCGAACCTCTCGATCCCCGACACTAAAGTCATTGAGCAGCTGTGGATTCGAGGCGGGAGGCCCAGGTCAATGGCCATCAACCGGTTGCGGTATCTCATGCCCCGCCGCAGCCCGGCCAGCCCGGGTGCGGAACCACCGCTGGCTCCGGAACACTCGATGAACCCGGATCCGCATGCCGAACCCGTACCGGTGGAAGCCACCGTGGTCAACAGCGCGGTCTACCGCGACGGGCACCGGATCGCCTCGCCCCCCACCCTGGCCGAGGCCCTGCGCAGCCTGCCCGACCAGACGAGCATGGCCTGGATCGGCTTGTACCGGCCGGCCGAGGATCAACTGTTGGCCGTGGCCGAGCAGTTCAGGCTGCACGAGCTGGCCGTCGAGGACGCCATCGTCGCCCACCAGCGGCCCAAGCTGGAACGATACGGCGACACCCTGTTCGTGGTGCTGCACGCCGCCCGCTACGTCGACGAAACCGAGCAGGTCGACTTCGGTGAGCTGCACTTGTTCGTCGGGCGCGGGTTCGTGCTCACCGTCCGTCACGCCGAGGCCCCCGACCTTGGCGCTGTGCGGCGGCGCCTGGAAGCCGACCCCGAGCTGCTGCGTCTCGGGCCGGAGGCCGTGCTCTACGCCGTGCTCGACGCCGTGGTCGACGGCTACGCTCCGGTCGTCGCGGGGCTGCAGAACGACATCGACGAAATCGAGGTCGAGGTGTTTCGCGGCGACCCCCGAGTGTCCAGACGCATCTACGAGCTGTCCCGCGAGGTGATCGAGTTCCAGCGGGCCACGCACCCGCTGTTGAGCATGCTCGCCGCTCTGGAAGCCGGGTTCACCAAATACGGCACCGACGAGGAGTTGCAGCGCTACCTGCGTGACGTCAGCGACCACGCCACCACCGTGGTCGAACGGGTCGACGACTTCCGCCAACTGCTGAGCAACATTCTCACCGTCAACGCCACCCTGGTCACCCAGGCCCAAAACGAGGAAATGCGAAACCTCACCGAAGCCAGCTACGACCAGAACGAAGAAATCAAAAAGGTTTCCGCTTGGGCCGCCATCCTTTTCGCACCAACCCTCATCGGCACCGTCTATGGCATGAACTTCGACCACATGCCCGAACTGCACTGGATCCTCGGCTATCCATTCGCCCTGGCCCTCATGCTGCTCACCTGTGTGAGCCTCTACAGCATTTTCAAACGCCGTGGCTGGCTATGATCGTTGGTGCGCCGCGGGCTGGGCGGTCCTGGTGACCGCGGCGGGCGTCGCGGTCGAAGATCCCAAGGGTCTCGGCCGGTCCGCCGGCAGCGCCGACGGCGTGCGGGAGCATCGTGGGAAATTCCGCGGCCTGGTTGGTTTCCAGGCGTAGCCGGCGGTTTCCCAGGAGCAGGGTCGCGGTGCCGGAGAGCACGACCAGCCATTCCCGGCCCGGGTGGGCGCGCAGGCGCGAGGGGTTGTCCGGGGGCGGGTGCACCAGGCGCTGCCGCACGACGGTGATGTCGGGATCCGCTCGCACGCTCCAGCGCATCATCTGTTGGGCCGCGTCGTGGACCGGGTTGCTGACGACGTCCTCGGTGGCCGTCTCGACCAGTTGGTCCAGGGAGGTGCCAAGCGCGCGGGCGAGGACGACGAGTTGGTCAAGGGCGAGGCGTCGCGCTCCGGTCTCGATCCGGCTCAGCGTGGACGGGCTGAGCCGGGCCCGATCGGCCAGCGCGTCGAGGGACCAGCCCTGGGCCACCCGCAGGGCACGGAGCCGCTTGCGCACGAGGCCGTCGAGATCGTCATCGGCTTGCGTCATAGGCAAGAAGGTATGCCAATTCGGCATGGCGTGGGTAGCGTCGGCGGCAGCAGGCCCCCTGTCAGGGCCTACCGATACGAGGAGGGGTCACACCCATGTCACCCGCCATGATCACCGGATTCGACGGTGCCGAACTACCCGACGAACTACCCGATACGACCGTCGACGCCGTGGTGATCGGCGGCGGTGCCGCCGGGCTGAGCGGCGCCCTGATGCTGGTCCGCTCCCGCCGCTCGGTCGTCGTGATCGACAGCGGGACTCCCCGCAACGCACCCGCCGATGGCGTGCACGGCCTGCTCGGCGCGGACGGGATCCCGCCCGCCGAACTGCTGCGCGCCGGCCGGGCGGACGTCCGCCGCTACGGCGGACGGATCGTGGCCGGCGAGGTAACCTCCGCCGCCCACGGCGCCGCCTCCGTCGCGGGCGACCCCCGCTTCACCGTCACCCTGACCGGCGACCGCACCCTGCACGCGCGGCGGCTGCTCATCGCCACCGGGCTGCGTGACCAACTGCCCGACGTTCCCGGCCTGGCCCGGCACTGGGGACACAGCGTGGTGCACTGCCCGTACTGCCACGGCTGGGAGGTACGTGACGAGCCCATCGGCGTGCTGGCCGTCGGCCCCGCCTCTGTCCACCATGCCCTGCTGTTCCGGCAGTTGACCGAGGACCTGACCTACTTCACCCACGACACCGGCTTGGACGACGACACCCGGGCCCGCTTCGCCGCGCGCGGCATCCGGGTCGTGGACACCCGGGTCGCGCGGATCGAGTCCACCGAGGACGCCGTCACGGGTGTTCGGCTCTGCGACGGGCAGGTGGTGGCGCGCCGCGTCATCGCGGTGGCCACCAGCATGCTGGCCCGGACCGACGGGCTGGCCGCCCTCGACCTGCCGATGGAGGACCTCCCCCACGGCATGGGCCGGCGCTTCGTCACCGGCCCGGCGGGCACCACCGCGGTCCCGGGCGTCTGGGTGGCCGGCAACGCCACCGACCTGACCGCCCAGGTCGGCGCGGCCGGCGCAGCGGGTGCCCTGGCCGGGGCGCACATCAACGCAGACCTGGTCACCGCCGACACCGACGCGGCCCTCGCCGCCGCACGCCGCGGCGAGACCGCCGCCTGAGCCGCGCCGTACCCTGCTGCCATGCCGGCTGGATCACGACGGGCGCGGGTAGCGGACGTCCACGAACTGGCGTTGGGCATGCCCCATGTCACGGTCGTCCACGGCTCCGGCGACAACCCGGTCTACCAGGTGGGCCACAAGTCGTTCGTGTTCTTCCGCAATCCCCGCCCCGATGCCGTCGATCCCGAAACGGGCGAACGCTACCCGGACGTGATCGTGTTCTGGGTGCCATCCGAGTCCGACAAGCAGGCCCTCGTCCAGGACCAGCGCTCACCCTTCTTCACCACAACGCACTTCGACGGCCACCTGTCGGTACTGGTCCGGGCCAGCCGAATCGGCGAGCTCACCCTGCGGGAACTGACCGAAGTCGTCCAGGACGCGTGGCTGTCCCGAGCCTCACCGACCAGGGCTGCCGCCTGGCGCACGGCCCGGCCAGCGCACTGACCAGACCCGGTACCGCGGTTCGATCCGTAGCATCCGCCTGGCCCAACCCGACGACCAGTCCCACGAACCGCGCCATCAGTCCGGGCGCGACTCCCGGGACGCGTGGTCCCAGCGGTGCGGGTCGGTCTCCAGCGCCCCACGGTCCCAGCCGGCAAGGTCGGCGGCGGCGGCATAGGTGGTCCGCAAGAACTCGGTGAGGACCGCGTCGGGGTCGCCGGAGCCGGCGACCGCCTCATACGGCAGCACGTGCTCGCCGCTGGTGTAGTGCGCCGTGGCCGGACGAACCGAACTCGTGGCGTAGCCGGACGGTTCGGGGTAGGCGTAGGCGTAGAACCCGCCCTCTTCGCCGCCGCCGGGCCAGAACCCGCAACTGGCCAACTCGTGCGAGTAGCCCTCCAGCATCACCTCGGCCGGGCAGTTGGGTGCGCCGCCGGGGTGGGGTGGGGCGACCCGCCCGGAGAATCGGGTGCAGGCCAGGTCCATGGCGCCCCAGTAGAAGTGCACCGGACTGACCTTGCCGGCGAACCCGGCCCGGAACCGGCTGATCACCCGGTGCGCCTGCACCAGTTGCCGCCAGAACAACTGTGCCGCGCGGGGATCGTAGGAACGGTGCCGGTCGTCCTCGGCGAACGGGATGGCCGACTCAACTTCGTTCGGCGCGGCGTGGATCCGGGTCGGGACGCCCAACCCGGTCAGCGCGTGCATGGTTTCGGTGTAGAACTGGGCCACCGGCTTGGCCGCCAAGGCCACCGCGGCGCGGCGGTCGTCGCTGGTGCGGATGTAGAGGTGGTGGTCGAGGAAGTCGAACTCGATGTCGAACCCGCCGTCCCGGTACGGGATCATCGACGTGGTCAGTCCGCGCGCACCGACGTAGAGGGTGACGTGCCACCAGTGGTTGACCATCGGCGCGTAGGCCATGCGGACCTTGCCGACGATCTGGGTCCACATGTGCAACGTGTCTTTCGTGTCGGCCCAGTCGGCGAGCCGCAGCCGCGGCCATGCCGGGCCGTTCATTTGCCGGCGACCACGAACATCAGGTTGTCGATGTAGCACCAGCTCCACTGCTCGCCGGGTTCGGCGGAGCGGACGATCGGATGCCCGGTGCTGCCGGCGTGGGCGGAGGCGTGCTGGTTGGGTGAGCTGTCACAGCAGCCGATTCGGCCGCAGGACTGGCACATCCGCAGATGTACCCACCGCCCTCCGCTGGCCAGGCAGTCCGCGCACCCGGCGACCGGGTTGGGCAGTTCGGTGGCCTGGATGGCATCCAGGTGCGTGCAGGTCGCGGTCATGGATCGATACCTCCAACAGAACTGGTCAGGAGCCGTCGGGTCCGGCGGGTGGGATCTCCGGGGAGTCGGTCAGCCGCAGTTTGCGGCGGGCGCGTTGGTAGAAGGTGGTGCGGCCCAAGCGCACGACATGCGCGGCGTTGGGGCGGGCGCGCAACTCGACGCAGTCGCCCGGCTCGACGTAGCCGGCGATCTGCCCGTCCACCTCAACGGCCAGCCGTCCGCTGGTGGGCAGGATGTCCAGGGTGACCATGTCGTGCACGGACAGCACCACGCCGCGGCCGTAGGCCGAATGCGGCGCGGCGGGGGTGACCAGCAGGGCTTCCACGGCCGGGCTGGTGATCGGCCCACCGGCGGAGAAGCTGTAGGCGGTGGAGCCGGTCGGAGTTGCCACGATGACCGCGTCGGCGGCATAGCTGACGAACGGATGCCCGCCGACGCCGACCGCGACCGCCGCGCTCCCCTCACCCGGGATCCGAACCACGGCAACATCATTGAACGCGGTCACCGTCCGGCCACCGAACACCGCGTCCACGGCCAGCCGCGGTTCGACCGTGAACCGATGACCGTCGATGGCCGACAACGCACCCGGCAGGTCCGGGACGTCGACCTCGGCCAGAAACCCGAGCTTGCCAAGGTTCACCCCCAGCACCGGAGCGCGCTGCCGGTCCGCCATTCGCATGGCTCGCAACATCGTGCCGTCCCCACCAAGACTGACCAGCAGGTCCGCCCGGTGGCCCAGGTCACTCGCCGGCACCGCGACCGCCGAGCAGTCCAACCGGTCGATCTCCTCGTCGATACCCAGGATCTCGATCCCGCGACCGGTCCCCCACTCCAGCACCTGCGCCACCGCCCGCGCCGAGTCCCGCCTCGGGTGCAGCACCAGACCCACCGCGTGCATCAGCAGACCCGGTTCCACGCCGTCATAACGCCGAGTCTGCTCGCGCCGAACCGCCCGCGCGACCCCGGCGCGCGGCCACCCACCGCCCGACCGGGCCGGCAAGCGTACCGACGAACCTGGGTTGCGGCTGCCAATCAGGCGTGCGCGCCGGACATCTCCCAGGGCACCTGCGGGAGGACCTCCCCGGTCTCGAGCAGTGACTTGAGGTTCGCCAGCACGGCCGGCCAGCCGTGCGAAACAGCGTTCAGCGCCGCCTGGTCGGCGAGACTCTCGTGGGTCACGGTGAGCCGAACGATGTCGTGGTGCGGTTCGACGAGAAACGTGACGACCGACGATGTTCCTGCCGCTTCACGGTCCGCGGCGTCCTCGAAGGTGACGACCAGGCGGGTCGGCGGGTCGGCCTCGATCACTCGACCGACGACGTCGACGACACCGGAGCCGTCGATGCGTCGGTGCTCCCAGGTCGAGCCCGGCTGCCAGTCCGAAACGTTGGCGTGTCCCCAATAGCGCGCCGTCAGATCTGCCTCGGTCAGGGCTTGCCATGCCTGCTCGGCGCTGGCTCGGATGTAGGTGACATACACGTAGGTCGGCACGGACCTGGTTTCGTCGGTCATCGCGTACTCCTCTGCCTGGGTCTTGATGACATTCATCGCTCGCAGACGGGGCTTGTCGAACCCCGAGATCCAGCGCTGCTCGATCTCGTGGATCGGCGCCGGGTTGAGGTAGTGCAGCCGTTCCCGTCCACGGCGCACCACGGTCACGAGGTTGGCCTGCCCGAGAACGTCGAGATGCTGGGTCGCCGACTGGCGCGCCATGTCCAGGCGTTCGCACAGCTCGCGCAGCGTCTGACCGTTGTGCTCGCGCAGCCGGTCGAGCAGGAGCCGCCGGGTTGGGTCGGCCAGCGCCTTGAAAACCAGGTCCACTGCTCGTGCCTCGAGACTCACCTGCCCATTATGCAGGCAATCGCCTGCCTAATGTCAAGCTGGACTCGAGGGGCCAGGCGGACCGATCGCCGCGGACCGGCTCAAACCGGCGTTCCTCATGGGAAGTGCCCACCAGGTGTCCATGCGCGGGACCGGAGCCGCGTTCCGCCCGTCCCGCACGACCCGGCTGACCCGGAAGAGGAATGCCGCGATACCGGCCGCTCCCTGCATCCAGCCGACACCCGGCGGTAGGAGTGGCTCCGGTTCCCGGTGTTCGATGAACCGCCAGTACGCGCGGGAGCCGTCCAGCACGGCGCGCTCAACCAGGGTGTCGGCCAGCCGCAGCGCGAACTCGAGGTCGTCCTCGTTGCCTGCGCGCTGCCAGGAGTCCAGGAACACCTCGCCAACGCCGGCCGTACCGCAGCAGCGGCCGTCGTTGTCCCAGAAGCCGGGGTGCAGGCGGGCGGGCAAGCCGGAGGTGCGGACGCTGTGCAGGCACCTGCGATGCCACACCAGCGGGGGCTCACCGGCGACGTCGTCGACGCCTGCGAGGTCAAGAGCCAGGAACAACAGCGAGGTGCCGGTGGGCCCTTGGCACCAGGTGTAGGTGACGGCATCGCTGTCCGGGTTGCGGGGAACGGTGCGAGGCACGACGAAGCCCCGGCCTACCGGGTGGCCGAGCGTCACCAGGTGTGCCGCACCTTGCGCCGCGGCACGGGTCAGGTCCGGGCGGTCGAGCTCGGTGCCGGCCAGCGCGAGCGTCGCCGCGATGCCCGCCAGGCCGTGCGAAAAGTTGGGCATCTGCCTGGCCGGTTCGGCATGGAACCGGTGTGGCACCCAATGCCAGTTGACGCCGGTCGGCACCTGCTCCAGCTCGGCGATGAGCACATCGGCGGCCTGCCCACCCAGTTCGCCGGCGTCCGGCACACCCGTGCGTCGGGCCCACAACGCGGCCAGCAGGACTCCGGCCGTGCCAAGGACGACGTCGCTGACGCGGGCGCCGGGCAGAAAACGCGGTGGTCCGACGGCCGTCTGCGGCCAGCCGTCCGACCTGCGCAGCGCCATGAGCCGGTGCACGGCGTCTTCGGTCCCGGGAACCCCGAGCGCGGTGAGAACGCCGATCGTGCTGACCAGCCCGTCGAAAAAGCTGTAGTCGATCTCGGTGGCGATGCGTCCGCCCACCCGTTCGGCGATCGCGGCCGCGACCGTGCGCTCTTCGGCGGTCCACCGGCGATCGAGACGGATCTCCGCCAACACATGGGCCAGCCCACCCACCCCGCTGTGCATACCGTCGCGATAGTCCGGAACCTCCGAGATTTCGGGCTCCACCACCGATTCAGGGATCCACGGCCCATCGGACCAACGCACCTGATCCAACACCCAGCGCCACGCGGCGTCGGCCACACCGCGATAGGTCTGCGCGGTACGCGAGGTCATCCGTCGATGATGACATCGGTTCTCGCCACCGCTGTTTGACCGGTGACCGCGGCGGACGAGGAAGGTCGGCCGACCGAGCGGTCCAGGGCGTCGAGCAGCCAGATGTGTGTGACTCCGACCGGCGCGAGGCCGCCGGTGATCTCGCCGGCGAGGTGCCAGTAGCGGCGCAACCGGGGGTGCCGGTCGGCGGCGGTGCGCCGGTTCAGGGCGCGCCGGAACTCCGCGGTGTCGCGGGCACCGAGCGCGGCGGCGTGTGCGGCGACGAAATGGTCGAGTGCCGGTCCCGGCTGCGGTCGAGCCCCGGCCGCCACCTGGGGGAACGCCAGTTCACCTGCCGCGCCGACGGCGGCGTGCAGCGCTGCGAGGTCGGCGATCCGGTCGTGGTCGACGAGCGTGCTGGCCCGCAACTGGGTGGCGAGTGCCCGGTCGGCGGCGAGCAGCACCAGCTCGGCGTACGCGACGACCTGCGCCGGGGTCGGCAGCTCCGGCGGCGGCGGCGCGCTGATGTCGAGGAACATGCGGGCCGTGTCCGGCGGGATCGGTGCGGTGGTCATCGGGCGCCAGAGGCGGACGAGGGTGTCCTGCGCGGCCGACCCGTCCTGCACGGCGGACAGCAGTTCGAGCCGGCCGAGGCGATCGGCGGGTGGCGCCTCCTCGACCGCGCGGAGCATCGAGCGGCGCCACGCCAGCGTGGCCACCTCGGCGTCGAGCGCGGCCCGCTCGGCGGCCACGGCGTCGGTGAGAGAACGCCGGCCGGCAAGGACCTCGGTGATCGACCGCAGGCCCAACCCGAGTCCGCGCAACCGCCGGATCAGGCTCAGCCGGTCGACCGTGGCCGGGTCGAACCGGCGGTGCCCGCCGACGCTGCGGGTGGGCTCCAGCAGTCCCTCGTCGCAGTAGAAGCGGATCGTGCGGACGGGCAGACCGGTCTGCCGGGCCAGGTCGCCGATCCCGAGTGTGTCCCGGGTCACTGTCGGTTGAACCTCCAGCCGAGTGGAGTTCCTACGGTAGGGCCATGGACATCGACCGACTTGCCGAAGGACTGCACGAGCACACCTCCGGGTTCGCCAAGGCAGTGGCCGGCGCGGAGCCGAACCTGCCGGTCCCAACCTGTCCGGAGTGGCCGCTGCGGGTGCTGGTTGGCCACATCGGCCAGGCACACCGCTGGTCGGCGGGCATCATCCGGTCCGGGCCGACCCCGGTGCCGGACCCGTTCGACGCGGCTCCCGGTGCCCCGGGAAGGTGGTCCGACTGGCTGCGCTCGGGTGCCGAGGATCTCGCCGCCGCGGTGCGGGCGGCCGGCCGGAGTCCGGTGTGGACGTTCTTCGGCCCGCGGTCGGCGAGGTTCTGGCTGCGCCGGATGCTGCACGACACGATCGTGCACCACGCGGACGCGGCGGGTACCACGGGCACCGCGTTCGAGGTGGCGCCGGACCTCGCGGCCGACGCGATCACGGAGTGGCTGCAACTGTTGTCCGAGCCGATCATCCTGACGATGAAACCGGCGTTCGCCGCACTGCGCGGTACCGGCCAGACCCTCCAGATCCGCCCCGACACCGGTCCGGGCTGGCTGATCACCCGCACCCCCGACGGCGTGCGGTTGGCGCCCGCGACGACCGCGGCCGCGGATGTCACGGTGGCTGGTCCGGCCGGGGACCTGCTGCTGGTGCTCACCCGACGGCTGCCGGCCGACCAGATCACGATCACCGGGGACCGCGGCCTGGCCGAGCACTGGCTGGCGCACACGGCCGCGTGACGCCGGACGTCTCGGCTCGGTACGGCTTGCCGCGCAAGGTGACCTTCCGCGGTACCTCCGCCCTCGGCGCTGCTCGCCCGGCCGGCTTGCCGCCGGCTCGCCCGGCTGCGCAGCCCCCTCGGCCGGTAGAGCGCAAGGTCACCTTCATCCGGTTCTACACGCGCAAGGTGACATTCCGCTGTATCGCGGCACTCGGCGTTCCTCGCCCGGGCGCTGCTCGCCCGGGCGGCTTGCCGCCGGCCGACTGCCACCACGGTGATGGCCGGGTACAGCTAGACGGCTTCCGGGGCCGGCTTGACCGCGGCCACCCGCTCCACGGTGCCTGCCTTGCGCCGCTCCTGGCGTTGGATGACGAACCCCACCTGTTCCACCAGCGGCAGCGGACGGCGGGTCAGGTGGTCGCCGATCGTCCGCACGGTCATCTTCTCCAGCAGCCGCTGCCCGAAGTGGATCAGCCGGTGGTGGCTGCCAACGTGATCGAGCAGCAGCAACCTCCCACCGGGCCGCAGTACCCGGTGCATCTCGGCGATCGCCACCCGCTCATCCGGAAAGCCGCACAGCCCCAATGTGCACACCACCGTGTCGAACGAGGCGTCGTCGAACGGCAACGCCTGCGCGTCGCCCTCCCGCAGGTCGATCTCCCGGCCCAGCCCGGCCGCCCGAGTGCGGGCGAGATCGAGCATGGCCGGACTGAAGTCCAGTCCGGTCAACCGCACCCCGTCCGGATAGAACGGCAGGTTCCGGCCGGTCCCCACGGCGACCTCGAGCACCTCCCCGGTGGCCTGCGAGCACACCCACTCGCGGCCGCCACCGAACTGCACCCGCTCGTAGAACCCGATGTCGCGGTCGTAGCGGGACGCGTACTTGTCCCACTGGACCCGCAACCGTTCCACTGTCATCGCTGTCGTTCCCCTCTCGATCTCCGCACACCCGACCGCGCGCCTTTCCCGCCGTCGGAGCCGTGATCGGCGCTGAGCCGACCAGGCGACGTCACGGCGAAGCTGGCGTGGCGGGAGATCGCCTGCCGGATCAGTCGTCCTCCGCCTCCATCACCAGGATGACGCCCTGGATGGTGCCGGCCGGGTTGCGCAGTGACCCGCACGCCACCCGGACATCGATCCGGCGGCCACGACGGTTGACCGCCTGCAGTTTCAGCGTCGTCTCGAAGGACGCGTCCGTCAGCGCGTTGCGGATCGCCGGACGCAGGTCGGCCAGTGGCAGACCGATGTCGAGGTTGAGCAGATGTTCGCCGCGAGCCTCCTCGGGCCGCAGGCCCCACAAGTCCTCCGCCCCCCGGTTCCAGGCGAGGATTCGCATCTCGGTGTCGAGGACGACCACCCCCGCCCGGACCGAGGTGAGGATGGACTCGAGGAAGTCGTTGACCTCGTCCAGCTCGACGGTGCGCTCGCGCAGCGTGTCGTTGATCGTTTGGAGCTCGTCGTTGGTGGACTGCAGCTCCTCGTTCATCGTCTCGAGCTCTTCGTTGGTGGACTGAAGCTCCTCGTTGGTGGTCTCCAGTTCCTCCACTGTGGACTGAAGCTCCTCGTTGGTGGTCTCGAGCTCCTCGTTGGTGGACTGGAGCTCCTCATAGGCCGTTTCGAGCTGGCGGTTGGCATGCGCGAGCTCATCCAACAAGGCGCGGGCCGCGGTCACGTCGTGGAAGACGATGGAGACACCGAGCAGGCCGTTGTCCTGGTGTACCAAGGGGTTGACGTGGATCTCCAGCCAGACGGCATCACCGGGGCCGCGCTGCCACTCCACGTCCTTGATCCTGATCGCCCTGCGCTCGACCCGAGCCTGCTCGACGTAGGCGCGCAACTCGACCGGCCGGTAGGAGAGCTCCAGATCCCGCAACGGACGGCCGATGTCGCGGTTGGACAGTCCGAAGACCTGCTCGGCCTGCTGGTTGACCAGTGCGACCACCTCGTCGCCGGTGATCACCACTTGGGCCACCGGACTGGCCGAGAAGGCGTGCTCCCGCAACACGTCAAGAGCGCCGATCTCGGTACGCCGGTCCGGGCCGAACGTCTGGGAGGCCAGGTTTCCCAACCCGAAGGGCGAACCGGCCGTCTTGCGGAACAGCCGGTACTTGAGGTCGACCGGATCGAATATCCTGCTGTGGGACAACAGCATCTCGGCCTTGCCGAGGAACAGCAGGCCGCGCGGGGCGAGCGCGAAGTGCAACCGGCCCAGAATCCTCGCTTGCGTGTCGGCGTTGAAGTACATCAGCGTGTTGCGGCACACCAGCAGATCGATCTTGGAGATCGGCGCGTCCTGCACGAGGTCGTTGCGCCCGAAGATCACCGAGCGGCGCAGGTCCTTCCGGAACACGTAGTGCTTGCCAAGGGGTTCGAAGTACTGCTGCAACAGCTCGTCCGGCAGGTCCTCGACGTCTGGTTTGAGGTAGGTGGCCTGCCTGGCCTGGCTGAGGGCGTCCTCGTCGACGTCGGTGGCGTAGATCTTCACCCGTTGCCGGAACCGTTCCACGCCCACCGCCTCGGCGAACACCATGGCCAGCGTGTAGGCCTCCTCCCCGGACGCACAGCCGGCGCTCCAGATCCGCACCGGGTCCTCCGGCGAACGCTCGGCGAGCAGGGTCGGCACGACGTCCGAACGGAGGTGGTCCCACGCTTCCGGATCGCGGAAGAAGCTGGTGACGTTGATCAGAATGGTGTTGAACAGCGCAATGAACTCCTCGGAGTTCGCCTGCAGGTGGTCGATGTACTCCGCGTAGGTCGCGATCCCGACCTGAGCCATCCGCCGGCCTATCCGGCGGGCCAGGCTGGCCCGCTTGTAACCGGTGAAATCGAATCCGCGCGACTCTTTCAGATGGGCCAGGATTGCCTCGAAGTCCCCATTCGGCGCGGTGTCGGTCGTCACCCCGCGAGGCTACCCGTCCGCCGCGTCCGTCACGGGGGTTGCGCTGCGCGTGTCAGCCGAGCGAGCCGACGGTTCCGTGGTCAAGTGGCGCCTCAGCACCTCGGCGGCGGCACCGGACTCCCCGGCGTCCGCCAGGTAGCGCTCGGCCAGCCGCCCGTTTCCCCGCTCCCGGGCGTACTCGGCCATCCGCCTCGCCAGGCTGACCTTCTCATCGAGGGTCCGCACGGCCGCCCACAAGGCTCGCTCCCACGCCGAGTCCTGCGCCTCGAGCAGGGCGTTCCCGGTCCACGCGTGCCCGACCCGGCAGCGGAACCGCCGCGGCTCCACCTCCACCAGCGACCCACTGCAGTCCGGGCAGGTGAATCCCGAAATGTCGCCGAGTTGACCCGGCGCGTACTCCACCCGCTGATTGGCAGCCGGGTTCATCGTGATCTCGTTCTCCAGAGCCAGCAGCCGCGACGGCGACGGCGCCGCCGCGGGATCCACGTTCTCCCGCACCAGCGTCGCCAGCTTGCCGCCCATCTCCATGGCTGGCAACACAAAGTCGACCGCGAGGTGGCGAAGAGCGTGCTCCGGCATGCTCGGGTACAGCGCCTCCTTGGGATTCTGGACCATCGTCAGCCCGCCGCGCGCCGCGATGGCCACCAACCCCGCGACGCCATCGTCGAGCGCGCCGGACAGCAGGATCCCGGTGACCGCCGGCCCGGCGGCCACCGCGGCCGAACGAAACAGGGCGTTGACCGAGGGACGGTGGCCGTTCTCGGTCGGACCGTGGGACAGGGCGACGCTGCGATCCAGCACGAGCAGGTGGTGGCCGGGCGGGGCCACTTGGATCAGCCCCGGAGTCAACGGGTGCCCGACGCGGGCGGGCACCGCCGGCAGCGGCCCGGACCGGTCGAGGATGGCCGCGAGCGCACTGGTCCCGCCGACCGGAAGATGCAGCACAACCAGCACCGCCGCGGGCAGATCCGCCGGGAGGCCCGCCGCGAAGGTCCGCAGCGCTTCGACGCCCCCCGCCGAGGCTCCGACGACGACCAGGTCACGCGCCTGTTCGACCATGGCACATCCAAGACATGACGACCGGGTACCCACGTGGAGTCCGGCCAATCGGTGTGCCGGACGCCCTGCATTCAACCGGGTATTCGACATCGTGGGCCGGACCCGGTTCGATGATAAGGAGAAAGTCCTCGGGTTGGGCCGCGCCCAACGGGTACCCCGGTGCAGGGGAACTCCGACGGAGGAGACGAGATGGCTGGCCCAGCTCCGCTGCACATCGAGCACCGGCTCCGCAACGGCGTCACCGTCGTCGTCCCCGACGGAACCCTGGACCTGATGTCGTACGCACAGCTACGCGACGACCTGATCAAGGCCGCCCTCGAGGTGCCGCGAGCGGTTGTCGTGGACATCTCGTCGCTCATCGTCCCCACGCCCGCCACGCTGTCGGTGTTCACGACGGTGTGGATGCGGGTCTGCGACTGGCCGGGCGTTCCGATCCTGCTGCTCGAGCCCGACTCCGACAACCGCGACCGGCTGCGGGCGCATGGCCTGACTCGCTTCGTCCCGGCATTCGCCGCTCTCGACGACGCGCTGCGCTGGCTCGACGGAGCCCGGTTGCACCGGCGAGTGCGGCTCGAGCTGCCGGCCGGGAACATCGCCTGCTCGGCGGCCCGCCGGTTCGTCCACGAGACCTGCTTGCGATGGGACGGCGACGACCAGCTCGAGCAGGATGCCACCGCCGTGGCCAACTCGCTGGTCGCCAACGCCGTTCAGCACGGGCAGGGGATCCGCTCGCTGCGCCTTGAGCTGCGTCGTGGCCTGTTCAGCATCTCCGTCTACGACGAAGGGCCGTCGTTCATTCCACCCGGCACGGCGGTGTCCGACATATCGATCGGCCTCGGGCTCATGCTCGTCGAAGCGCTCAGCTCCGCCTGGGGATGCTCGCCGACTCCCACGGGGAAGGTGGTCTGGGCGACGTTGCGCCCGAGCCGGACCCCGAACTGAGGATCAGCCGTGTGGCGCCGCGCGCCGGTGGCCCTGGACGTGCGCACTGACGTGGTCGCGGATGGCGGCGGCGATGTCGGGGAGGGCGAGCACGTGGTGCACGAGGTCGGTGCGGATGGCGGCGCGCGGCATGTCGTAGTGGTCCGAGGTGGCCTCGTCCTGGGCGTAGACCGTGCCACCACAATGGACGATGGCGCGGACGCCGGCCTGGGCATCGGTCCCGCGGCCGGTCAGTACGACCGCGAGGGCGCGTGGGCCGCAGCTGACGGCCAGGGTGGCCAGTAGCAGATCAGCGGAGGGGCGGGCCGGGGGCAGGTCACCGGAGTCGATGAGTCCGATGCGGGCTTGCGAGGTGACCAGCAGGTGTCGGGCCGGGGGCGCGACCAGCACCGTGCCGGTGGTCAGTTCGTCGTCGTCGACCGCAACCCGGACGGTCAGGGCGGTGCGGTGGCTGAGAATGTCGGCCAACTGGCTCGGATGGTCGGGTTGCATGTGCTGCATGACCAGGAAGGCGGCGGGCAGATCGGCCGGCAGCGGCCCCAGCACCCGGGTCAGGGCGTTGAGCCCACCGGCCGAGGTCACCAAGGCGACGACCGGCATCCGCAACGTGTATGGATCGCTCACCATGGGGGATCATCATCCTTGGGCTTGCCCAGCCGACCGACGTCATCGCCCGGCGCCTCGTTCTCTACCGGCGATGCGCGCTCCGCACAAGCGGCATCGGCCCGCATGGCAGGTGTCGACCTCGACGAGACACGCCGCCCCGCCCCCGGTTCGGTCCTCCGTCGGGTCCACTGTCGAGTTGGGTTCGCCGGGCCGGTCCCGTTCGGCGAACGCCGGTTGTCAGTCGCAGGCCAGCACGGCCCATACCACCTTGCCCCCGTTCAGCTCGGGGGAACAGCCCCAGGCCCTGCTGAGCTCGGCGATGATGCGCAGTCCGTTTCCCCAGTGCTCGGTGCCGATTCGCTCCCGCAGCACGGCCGGCCGGGGACTGCCGTCCCGCACGGCGATCGTCAGCAGCTTGTTCCTGAGCTCCAACCGGATTCGGGATGTGGTGCCGGCGTGCACGCTGACGTTGTCCACCAGCTCGATCGCCACCGCCTCCGCGTCGGACGCGTGTGCGGAAACGCCCCATTCCTGGCAGGTTTCCCGCACGAACGCGCGGGCCACGCGGGAGCTGGTCGTCGCCGCCTCCAGCTCAAGGGTCGCTCGTCGCCGGGCCGGCGGCTGGCCGGCCGCGATCACCGCGTCGCCGACCGCGGCATAACAAGGAGTGAAGCGGCTGATGGCGCCGCCCAGCCGGGCCCGTTGGGATCCGGCGCTGGCCACGAGCAGGATCGGCACCCCCGGCCACTGGTTGACCTGCATCCACACGGAACTGAACACGGTAAGTGACGTCTCCTGCTCGACGCGGAGGTCGTCGAGGTCGACGATGACCGCCACCGGTTGTTCCACTGCCAGCTTCACCAGCAGGTCGCGCAGCCAGCGATACGTCGTGCCATCGAGAACGCCGGTGAGCCGTAGTACGCAACAGCCGGAACGAATGCCGGTCGATCCGTCGATCGACGACTCAGCCACGGTGGACTACTGGACAGTTGTTCAGGTCAACCAGGGCTCGCGGTGCCAGCCGAGCGGAAACCGGGACAGGACGATGCGAATTGGTGCTGGCCACAACGCGGCCCTCACAAGTCTCGATTAGACATGGCACCGCTCTGTTGGGCGGGCCGAGCCCGGCCAGTGCTACACACCGTCGATAAGTTCGGCGGAGCCGCGCTTGGCCATGAGGTGCACTGCTCCATTCGGCTGCGTAGATTGTGCCGGTCGGTTGAGTCTACCAGCCGCTCGGCATATCCACGGCGTAGGTCGCCGGGGCCGCGTACCGCGATCCCGGCGCCGACCGCTATTTCTGTTCGGGAATTCCCACCGGCACACAATGTCGTCGTGCGGTCCGCTGGCGGCCAATATGGCGATGAGACAAGGGTATTGACGCTCCCCTGAGCGCGGCGGAAATCCTCGGTATCCCGCACAGCCGGCGATCGCGGGCCTATCCCGGGGCGCGGTCGGACCAGACTCCACCATCCGGCTGACGAGCAGGGCTTCGTGCTGTGGTGGCAAGGGGCTAACGAGTAGGGTTGCGCCACGTCGAACGGTCGGCGTCTGCAGTGTTGGAAGGCCTCGTGAGGAGGCTGCTCGTGGACCTGGAGCTGGGCGGTGCCGCGGATCGGGGGTTGCGCCGGTATGTGTCGCTGGTTGCCGAAGCGCTGGACCTGACCGGGGATTGCTGGCTGGTGCAAGCGCAGTCACCGATCAGCGTGTACCTGCCGCTGGACGAGCAGTTGACCGGCCTACCCGGGCGGGACGCGGCATTGCTGTGGGACGAGGAGCGGGGCTGGTCACTGGGTGTGGAATGGGCCGACTCTGCCGAGGTGCGGGTGGTGGCCTACCTCGGCGGTAAGGACCTTCTGCCCGAGCCGGCCGTGGTGGCGCAGTTCGCCACCCGGGTGGGGGCGGGATCCGGCGTCGGGAGCAGGCCCAGCCTGGTGCACGGCGCCGGCGCGAAGGATGATCTTCGTGCCCGGTTGGTCCGATACGCGCACCCGGCCCGCGAGGCCGCCCCGACGGTCCCGCCCGAGGAGACCCTGACCGTTGCGGTGCACCGGAAACCCGGTGACCGGGTGGTCCTGAACGTGGGCGGGGAGATCGACCTGAACAACGCCGACGAACTGTGGGAGGCGGCTGCCCTCGCGATGTCGCAGCGGCCTCGGCTGGTGGTGATCGATCTGAGTCAGGTGCGGTTCCTCGGCTCGGCGGGGCTACAAGTGCTGGCCGAGGCGCACAATCGGGCCAAGGTGGACCAGATCGGGCTGCGCGTCGTGGCCTCCAGTCGGCGCACCCTGCTGCCGCTGCGGGTGACCGGCCTGGCATCGGTGATGGCCGTGTACCCAAGTCTGGACGAGGCCCTGGTCGAGCAGCGCGGCAACAGCCAGTTCGCCTGAACGACAGGGCCCGGCGGCGCGGCGTGCGCGGTGGTGGCCCCGGCCGACTGCTCGGGACCACCACCGGGGAAGAAGCTGCCGGCGCGGCTCACCGCGGTTGTGTGCACCATCCGGCGCGGGCGGCTCGTGTGTTGTCGCCGCAGGGGTTTGACCAGGAAGGGCGAGCGGCCCGGCAGCACATTCCCGGCTGGGTCGGACTCAGTTCATCACCCGCCTTTCGCCGTGGAACCACCGCATGGCATGACGCACTGAGTGAACGGTCGGAGGTGAGCCTCGGTCAGGCATTGATCTCCCTGCGAGTGTCCCCGCCGGCGATCTCGATCTTGCGCGGCTTGGCCTTCTCGGCGATCGGGATCCGCAACGTCAGCACGCCGGAGTCGTAGTTGGCCTGGATGCGGTCGGTGTCGAGAGTGTCGCCGAGGAACAGCTGGCGGGAAAACACCCCCAGCGGCCGCTCCGCGACCTGCATCTCCACGCTGTCCCCCGTGGCGGTGGGGCGACGCTCGGCCTTGACGGTCAGCACGTTGCGTTCCACGTCGAGCTCGATGGCCTCCGGTGCCACACCGGGCAGATCGAAGGAGACCACGAACTCGTCGCCCGACCGGTAGGCATCCATCGGCATCGCGGTGGGTCGGGACCACGTTCCCGCGACGTTGCCAAAGACCTGCTGGGTCAACCGGTCCAGGTCCCGGAACGGGTCAGTGCGCATCAACATGACTTCCCTCCTTGCTCGATCGACTGTGGCGTCAACGCGCACCACTGGTATAGCATGTCATCGTTTAGATGACAAGTAGGAAGTCGTCGAGAGGACGACACATGGACGACGACATCAGGGCCGACCGCACCGACGACCGCACCGACACCAGCACGAAGGACCAGTACGACGCCACCTACCAGCGGCTTCGGGGCCTGCCCGGCACCGACGACGCTCCCGCCACCGAGGCGCTCGCGCTCGTCCACGCGGCACTCGCCGCGGTCAGCGAGATCCCGGCCGACGAACCCGCGTCGACGATCGCCCCCACCGACCTGCTCGTCGCGCTGACCGTGCTGCGCCACCTCCGCGAGGAACTGGCCGCCTGGGAGCCGCGGCTGATCAGCGCCGCCCGCCAACTGGGGGTGAGCTGGGCCGGCCTCGCACCCGCGCTCGGGGTAACCAGCCGGCAGGCCGCGGAACGCCGCTACCTGCGCCAGCGGCCGTCAGCCACCGGCGAGCAGACCGGCGAGGAACGCGTGCGCGCCGAGCGCACCAAGCGGGCCGGCGACCGGGCCGTGGCCGCCTGGGCTCGCGAGAACTCCGGCACCCTGCGCAAGCTCGCCGGCCAGATCGGTGCGCTCGAAGGCCTCTCCACGCCCGCCCAGAAACGCGTTGACCTGGTCAACCAGGCACTGGCCGACAACGACCCGGCAACGCTGCTGCCCCCGCTCGCCGACGCGCACCGCCATCTCCATGGCACCCACACGGGCCTTGCGGACCAGGTCAAATCGGTCACCCAGCACACCGAGCAGCTTCGCCGCAGCGTCCGCGACCGTCGTAACCCGGGTGAGATGTCCGGATCGCTGTCCGGACCCCGACCGGACCGCTGACGGCGCCCGCCGAACAGCGCAAGGTGACATTCCGCCTTGAGAAGCGGAGCAATGTCACCTTGCGCTGAATGAGAAAAGGCTCACCGCGTCGGCTCGACACCCCAAATCAGGGTTCCGCCCTGGTACAAGGTCACGGTTTGGGTGTCCTTGTACACGAAGCTCGGGTCTGAGATGAACGAGTAACTTTCAGTGGCGAGGAATTCCGACCAGTTGGCGTGGTGGATACGGGTCTGGATCTCACCGGTGCCCCGGCCGGGAGCTAGCGATCCGGCCCCGGCCTTGAAGCTGATCTCAAGATAGGTGTTCGCCTTGTTCACCGGCGACGGAAGGACGACAAACTTGGCCGTAATGTTGCTGCAGTTCACCTGCGCCCAGTCACACTCGAAGACCAGCGGGTCCGCCGGGGTTTGGTTGGTGAACCAGTAACGCATCGTCAGGGAGCTCAAGGGCACCGAGGCTGTACCGGTGTTGATGACCTGATAGAGCGCGTACAGCGTGAGGTCACGCTCTTCGTTGTCATGTGAGCGGTCTTGAACTTTCAGCCCGGCATCGGCTTGCGCAACCGGAACAGCGCCATGCGCGGGCAGAACGGCACCAAAGAAGAGCAACGCCGCGAGGACGCCGGTGCCGAGCCGGGCCAGCCTCTTGGCGGCCGTCATGGTTGCGTTTGGCGCTAATTCACCTGAGCGTCGTGACAACATCAATTCAACTCCTTGTGGGGGTTGGATAATGTTGGGGCCACCAGCGAAACCGCATGCTGCCCTGTCGTCGGCGCCCACCGGTGCCATCCGGTCCGACACCCACGTGACCCCTCGTTCTCCTGTGGACATCCACTCGCCGGCGAACGCGCCCTCCGCCGGCCCTGGGAGCGCTCCCAGACTCTCACTGTAACCATACGGCCACGCACCGAGAAAGAGTGAATGCGCCGATTGCCGGCGCAGTTACGCCGAACGGACCATCCCCGGGATGTACCTCATCACCGGCCAGGTGCTGGACGGCGATACCGCGCACGGTGGCATCGCGCCGATCCACAACCGCCCGGAGCAGAGCCGGAACCGCTGTGCCCCGCTTTCTGGCATCATCGGGTGACGACACGATTACCGGCAGCAAGAAGCATCAGTCGATCGGAGGCATCGTGCGTACCTGGAGCCCGCTGGGCATCGTGGTGTTGCTCGCCCTGGCGTTGCTGACCGGCCCGGCCGGTGCGGCGGCGGCCAACGGGGTGCCCCGCCCCGACCACGTGGTGATCGTGATCTTCGAAAATCACCAGCAACCGCAGGTGATCGGCAGCCCGAACGCGCCCTACATCAACTCCCTCGCGGCCGGCGGGGCGAACTTCACCCAGTCCTTCGCCGTCACTCACCCGAGCCAGCCCAACTACCTCGCCCTGTTCAGCGGCAGCCTGCAGGGCGTCAGCAACGACTCCTGCCCGCACACGTTCAACGGCACCAACCTGGGCCGTCAGCTCCTCGACGCGGGGCTCGGCTTCGCCGGTTACTCCGAAGGGCTGCCCACGACCGGGTTCACCGGTTGCACCACCGGGCGCTACGCCCGCAAACACTCCCCGTGGGTCGACTTCAGCAACCTGGCCGGCTCGACGAACAAGCCGTTCACCGCCTTCCGCACCGACTTCACGAAGCTGCCAACGCTCTCCTTCGTCATCCCCGACCTCTGCAACGACATGCACGACTGCTCCGTCGCCACCGGCGACGACTGGCTGCGCATCCGGGTGAAGCCATACGCCGACTGGGCCAAGACCCACAACAGCGTGCTGATCGTGGACTTCGACGAGGACGACTTCACGACCGCCAACCGCATCCCGACCGTGTTCTACGGCCAGCACGTCAAGACCGGCACCTACACCGAGCGGATCACGCACTACAGCGTCCTGCGCACCATCGAGGACATGTTCAACCTTGCTCACATCGGGTCAGCCGCCAGCGCCAACACCATCGCCGACAGCTGGCAGTGACCCCAAGCAGGGACACATGTCGAGCGAGCCGCTTGTCCACGCCATGGCCGCTCGCCCAGCGCCGGCCGGCCGCACAGACGCCCCGACCACGCCGCATCGGGCGTCCTACCGTCCGTGAGCGAGTCGTCTCCCTCGATATACGGCGGCTGACGGTTTGGCCGAGCGTCGGGTGAGCTTACGCCAAATGGCGCTGGCGGAACGTCGGGTAGGAAAGAACGATTGCGCTCGACAACACGTGTTAATCGTCGAGCTCACCGGGGTAATCGAATGCGCCGAATGGCCGAGCTGTTGAGGCGTCGCGTCGCTCGTGGGTATTTTCCGGTGAATTGTTGCCCGACCTCGCTCGGCGTGCCGAGTTGAACCCGCGGGTCCCGCTCGGGGCGATGATCGTCTCCAGCGTCGTGTCCACGCTCGGCGGCCGGGTGTCCATGGTGGCCATTCCCTGGCTGGTGCTGACAACCACCCACAGCCCGGAACAAATGGGGTTGGTGATCGTCGGCAGCACGGTTCCCTACCTGCTGTCCAGCGCGTTCGGGGCACCGATCACCGACCGGCTGGGACTGCGTACCGCGGTGGTCGGCGCGGACCTGTTCTCCGCGTTGACCACGGCGGTGATCGCGGCCACCCCGAACGTCGGGGTAGGGGTGATCATCGCCATGTCCGCACTCGCCGGCGTGGTGCGCGGCTCGGCGGATCGGTCGAAGCACGTGATCCTGCGCCCGGTCGCCGAGGCGGCCGGCGCGCGAATGATCCGAATCACCGCGGTCTACGACGGCCTGGCCAACGGCGCGACGCTGGTGGGCGCCCCACTTGCCGGCTTACTGGTGCAATGGGCCGGCGCCCAAGGCGCGATCTGGGTCGACGCGAGCACCTTCGTCGTTTCGGCCGCGCTGGTCGCGTTCCTGGTGCGGCTGCCACCGGGTCAGGAGTGGGAGCGCAAGCCGAAACCGGAGCCGTACCTGACCGCCTTGCGCGGCGGAGCACGTCAACTGGTCCGGGACCGGCTGTTGCTCGGGATGATCGTGATGACGTTCTTCGCCAACGTGGTCAACCAGGCGCACACCGCGCTGTTCGTGCCGCTGTGGGTGGCCGAGGTGCTGCATTCACCGGCCGCGCTCGGCACCGTGCTCGGCGCGTTCGCCGCTGGCGCGCTGCTCGGCAACGTGTTGTTCACGGCCGTGGCGCCCAAACTGCCGCAGTACTTGACGTTCACAGTCTGCATCATGCTCAGTGGGACGCCGAGGATCCTGGTGCTGGCGATGACCCGGGATCTGGTGCTCGTGCTTACCGTGACCTTCGTCTGCGGGCTGGCGGTAGCCGGGGTGAACCCGATCCTCGGAGTCATGCTCTATGAGCGGGTGCCGAGCGCGTTACAGAACCGCGTATTCGGGCTCGTCGCCACCGTTTCCTTCGCCGGGTATCCGGTTGGCGGGCTGCTTGCCGGTTGGGCCATCACCGGCTTCGGGCTGACTACGGCGATTCTTCTCGGCGCGGCGATCTACGTGATCGCCACCGGCTTGCCGCTGCTGCGCTATCGCCAGGCAGCCGAGTCGGGCGACGGTGCGGAAGTGTACACAATGGACGGGCCGGCGAACCGCTGACGGCTCACCGGCCGGCCCAGGTCAGACCCCGTACTACTAGACGACTCAGGGCTCGTTAATGATACCGCCGCTGCCAACACCGACTCCGCGCATTCTTCACACCTCCAACCCCTGTGGAAACCAGGACGTCTGGATCGAATTGAAGCTGAACAGATCAGGTCAGTAAATAGACCGAACGGCGCCACCGCGACGGCAGACGGCGCACGGCGCGCAATGGGGCGGTCCCACGCGCGTAGACCTTCGCGTCGACCGGCCACTTCGCTGGAGACCCGGCTGGGCCGGCGAGCCCTTGACGGCTCGCCGGCCCGGCTTGATCACATTGTTCCAGACAGCTCAGACCTCGCGAATGACGCCACCAGTGCCAGCACCAACACCAAGCATCTCAACACCTCCAACTGTAGAAACCGGACATCCCGGTGGAAGTGAAGCCGAGCAAATCAGTTCCGTAAATAGACCGAACGGCGCCACCGCGACGGCAGACGGCGCACGGTGCACAATGGGGCATTCTTTCGCACGAAGGGAGGTAATACCACATTGCGCCATTCGCTGTATTGCCGTCACTGTTCGGATGCGGTTGGAATCGGTCAGTTGGAAACCGCGGCCAATCGAGCCCGGATACCTTCACCGAACGCGGTCGGAGTGCCGTTGTAGTCGGTGATCAGGGCGGGACCGCTGGTGCACGGCCAGGTGTTCCAGGTCCAGCCGAGATAGCCGACTCCGTGTGTGTCGGCCCAGTTCATGACCTGGTCGACGAACGAGTGGGCGCAGTCGTTCTCGCCGATCTCACTGATGGTCAGCGGCACCTGTGCGGCGACCGGGGCCCATTGGCTGTCCCAACAACTGGTGCTGACGCAGGCGTTGAAGTTGTACACGTGGGCGAACGCCACGAGGTTGTTCAACGGGTCCGCCGGCTTGAACTGCAGCCACTGGGCGATGTTGTTCGACCAGGTGAGGCCGCCGACCATGATGATGTTCGTCGCGCCGGTCGCCCGCACCGCGTTGACCAGGCTCTGGAAACCGGCAACCTGGTAGCCGATTCCCGGACACGTGCCGCCATCACGGAAACAGGTCCAGCCGGCCGTCGTGTTACCGGCGGGAATGTCCGGGAACGGCTCGTTGAACAGGTCGAAGACGACGGCATCGTTGCCCTTGAAGGCATTCGCCACACCGGTCCAGAACTGCGGCGCGAGCTGCGCGTCCGGCATCGGCTTCTGGCAGCGTGCGATCGCTTCGGAGCAGCCGGCTCCCGCGCCACCGTACTGACCGAAGTTCCAGTGCAGCTCGACAATCGGGGTGATCCCGGCCGCCAGCAACAGGTCGACGTAGCTGCGGACGTTCTGCTGGTAGGTGGCGCCGCTGGCCCCGGTGCTCGGGACGCTGGCGGTGCCGAGCCAGCACTCCTCGTTCAGTGGCACGCGTACCGTGCGGATCTTCCAGGACCGCATCGTGGCGATCGATGCCTGGTCCATCGGGCCGTCCCACATCCCGTTGCCTTGGATGCAGGCGAACTCGCCGCCGGAGCGATTCACCCCGAGCAGCCGGTACGGTGCGCCGGCCGCCGTCAGGATCCGGTTGCCGGAGACGTGCAGCGCCGGCGCGGCACCGCCACCGGTTGGTCCTGCGACGGTCACGACGAACGGGTCGATCACCCCGACGCCGCCCTGGTTGTCGGTCACCCGGGCGCTGAGCGCGTAGGTGCCGGCCGCGACGTTGCTGAACGTGGCGCCGTAGGGCGCGGTCGTGTCGCTGGCCTGCAGCGAGCCGAGGGAGAAGTCCACCCGAGTCACGGAGCCGTCCGGGTCGCTCGCGGTAGCGGCTACCGCGATCGTGGCGGGCGCGCTGAACGTCGCGCCGAGAGTCGGGCTGGTGATCGAGACCCGGGGAAGCTGGTTGGCCGGCGGGGTCGTGGTCGAGCCGGTACACGTAACGTTGTTGAGCGAGAAGCTGGCCGGTTTCGGGTTGCTCCCGCTCCAGGTGCCGTTGAACCCGATCTGTGTCGACGCACCGGTGCCCAGGTTGCCGTTCCAGGCCAGGTTCGTCGCGCTCACGTTCTGGCCGGACTGGGCCCAGTTGGCCCCCCAGCCGGGGAGCGTCACCTGCTGGGCACCGGGGAAGCTGTAGCGCAGCGTCCACGACGTCAATGGGTCACCGAGGTTCTGCACCGTGACGCTGGCGCCGAAGCCGCCCTGGCCGGGGCCGGTGTTCCAGTCGTTGCTCGTATAGGTGACCTGACAGCCGGCCGCGGCCTGCGCCGGTGCGGCCATGGCGACCGCACCGCTCGCGGCGATCAGCAGCGCCGCGAAGCCGATGGGGATCCGCGTTGATCGGGACATCCAGTTCGCCTCCTAGCAGGAATAAACAGGGCTGGAAGCGCTCCCAGCAATTATTGCTGCGATAGCGGGGAGTGCTTCTGGGAGCGCTCCCAGTCTCCGGCCGAGTGCCGGTGTCGTCAACGGCCAGTTCGACGCGAACAGCCCCGGCCGGCGGCGGCCTGCGGGCCAGCGCGTCGCACCCGGGCGCGAGACCCAGTTGCCTGAGCGCGCAACTCAGTTGCCTGAGCGCGAGACTCGCTTGCCTGAGCGCGAGACTCGCGGTGTGCCGGGCCGCGATCAGGCGGGGTGCGGTGGCGTGGTCAGCAGCCGGCGCACCTCGTAGGCGATCCGCAGGTCCTCCCGGGCCGCGACGACCACGGTGCGCACGGCCGCGCCGGCGGCGGTGATCTCGGTGTCCCCGGCGGGCGAAGCGTTGCGGTGCGGATCGAGTGCCACCCCGAGAAAAGCCAGTCGCTGCCCGGCCATGGCCCGGACCGGTGCGGAGTTCTCACCGACCCCGCCGGTGAACGCGAGCACGTCCAGACCGCCCGCCGCGGCGGCCATCGCGGCGATGCCGGCGACCAGGCGGTGGGTGTAGACGTCCAGCGCGAGCGTGGCGTCCGGTTCGCCGCGCTCCACGGCAGCCTGAATCTCCCGCAGGTCGCCGGTTCCGGCCAGCGCGGTCAGCCCGGAACGATGCTCCAGCGCGGTGCCGATCTCGTGCGGGCTCAGGTGCTCGCGCTCCGCGAGCCAGAGCAGCAGCCCGGGGTCGACCGTGCCCGACCGGGTGGCCATGACCAGGCCCTCCAGCGGGGTGAAGCCCATGGTGGTATCCACACTTCGGCCGCCCGCCACCGCGGCCAGGGAGGCACCGGCGCCGAGATGGCAGGTGACCATGCGCAGCCCGGCCAACGGTTGCCCGACCAGGTCGGCGGCCCGCCCCGAGCAGTAGGCGTGCGACAGCCCATGGAACCCGTAGCGGCGGATCGCGTAGCGCTCGCGCCACTCGCGCGGTATCGGGTACGTGGCCGCCGCGGCCGGGATGGTGGTGTGGAAGGCGGTGTCGAAACAGGCCACCGCGGGCAGGCCGGGCAGCCGCTCGGTCACCGCGTCGAGCGCGGCCAGGGACGTGGGCTGGTGCAGCGGGGCGAGGCTGGTGAGCTGCTCGAGTCGCGTGCGCACCACGGAGTCCACCCGTACCGGAGCGCTGAAGTCGCGGCCGCCGTGCACGATCCGGTGACCGGCCGCGTCCGGACGCGGCCAGTCCCGCAGGACGCCGGTGAGCGCATCGCCGTCGAACCCGTCCGGCCCCGCGGGCAGGTCGGCACTCGCCACCACGGTGTGGGCGGTGTCAGTGCTGCCGTCACTGTCGTCACTGTCGAGCAGGCGCAGCTTCAGGCTGGAGGAGCCGGCGTTGACGACGAGAACCCTCAATGCCGCGGCCAGGTCCAGTCGGCGATGGCCGGGTCGTCGTCGCCGTGTTCGCGGGTGTAGATGCGGGCGGCGAGGCGGGCGTCGGCCATGCGCTGGCGCAGTGTGGCCGCGTTGCCGCCGAGTGCCGGTACCCGGTCGATGACGTCCATGACCAGATGGAAGCGGTCGAGGTCGTTGAGCATGACCATGTCGAACGGGGTGGTGGTGGTGCCGGCCTCCTTGTAGCCGCGCACGTGGATGTTGGGGTGGTTGGTGCGGCGGTAGGTCAGCCGGTGGATCAGCCAGGGGTAACCGTGGTAGGCGAAGATCACCGGCTTGTTGGTGGTGAACAGCGCGTCGAAGTCCCGGTCGCTCATGCCGTGCGGGTGCTCGGTGTCCTGCGGCAGCCGCATCAGGTCCACCACGTTGATCACCCGCACCTTCAGGTCGGGCAGGTGGGTGCGCAGCAGGTCCACGGCGGCCAGGGTCTCCAGCGTCGGGATGTCGCCGGCACAGGCCAGAACCACGTCGGGTTCGCCTTCGGTGTTGCTCGCCCACGGCCAGATGCCCAGCCCCCTGGTGCAGTGCGCGATCGCCTCGTCCATGCTCAGGTAGGTCAACGCCGGCTGCTTTCCGGCGATGATGACGTTGACGTAGTGGCGGCTGCGCAGGCAGTGGTCGGTGACCGACAGCAGGGTGTTCGTGTCCGGCGGCAGGTACACCCGCACGATCTCGGACTTCTTGTTCACCACGTGGTCGATGAAACCCGGATCCTGGTGGGAGAAGCCGTTGTGATCCTGGCGCCAGACATGCGAGGAGAGCAGGTAGTTCAGCGACGCGATCGGCGCGCGCCATGGGATCGCGCGGGTGGTCCAGAGCCACTTGGCGTGCTGGTTGAGCATCGAGTCAACGATGTGGATGAACGCCTCGTAGCAGTTGAACAGCCCATGCCGGCCGGTGAGCAGGTAGCCCTCCAGCCAACCCTGACACAGGTGCTCGGAGAGCACCTCCATCACCCGTCCATCCGGCGACAGATGATCGTCACCCGGCTCGGTCCGCGCCACCCAGGTCCGGTTCGTCACCTCCAACACCGTGCCGAGCCGGTTGGACACGGTCTCATCCGGGCCCATGATCCGGAACTGGTCGGGGTTGCGCAGCACCACGTCGCGCAGCCACCCGCCGAGCACCCTGGTGGCCTCGCTGAACTCCTCGCCGGGACGCTGCACCGCGACCGCGTAGTCCCGGAAGTCCGGCAGCACCAGGTCACGCAGCAGGTGCCCACCGTTGGTGTGCGGGTTGGCACTCATCCGCCGGTCTCCCACCGGTGGCAGCTCGCGAAGCTCCGCGACCAGCCGCCCGGTCCCGTCGAACAGCTCCTCGGGCCGGTAGCTGCGCATCCACTCCTCCAGCATGGCCCGGTGCGCGGCGTCGGTGCGGGTCTGCGCCAGCGGCACCTGATGCGCCCGGAACGTGCCCTCGACCGGGATGCCGTCGACCTCCTTCGGGCCGGTCCAGCCCTTCGGAGTGCGCAGCACGATCATCGGCCACAGTGCACGGACACCGCTGCGCCCCTGCCGTGCTTCGCGCTGAATGGCGGCGATGTCGTCGACGACCTTGTCCAGGGTCGCCGCGAGCAGCCGGTGCACCGCGGCCGGGTCGTCGCCCGCGACGAAGTACGGCACGTGGCCGTAACCACGCATCAGGTCGGCCAACTCCTCGTCCGGGATGCGGGCCAGCACCGTCGGGTTCGCGATCTTGTAACCGTTGAGGTGCAGCACCGGAAGCACCGCGCCATCGGTCACCGGGTTGAGGAACTTGTTCGAATGCCAACTCGCCGCCAGCGGCCCGGTCTCCGCCTCGCCATCACCGACCACGCACAACGCGAGCAGATCCGGATTGTCGAACACCGCACCATAGGCGTGCACCAAGGCATAACCCAGCTCACCACCCTCATGGATCGACCCAGGAGTCTCCGGCGCCACATGGCTGGGAATCCCGCCGGGGAAGGAGAACTGGCGAAACAACGCCCGCAGCCCCTCCTCGTCCTGACCGATCGACGAGTACACCTCGCTGTAGGTGCCCTCCAGATAGGCGTTGGCCACCAACCCCGGACCACCATGCCCCGGCCCGGTGACATACAACGCGTTCAGGTCCCGCTGCTTGATCACCCGGTTCAGGTGCACGTACAACAGGTTCAACCCCGGCGTGGTACCCCAGTGCCCCAACAACCGCGGCTTGACGTGCTCGGCCCGCAACGGCTCCCGCAGCAGCGGGTTGTCCAGCAGGTAGATCTGCCCCACCGACAGATAGTTCGCCGCCCGCCAGTAGGCGTCGATCAGCCGCAGCTCCTCGGCGCTCAGTTGGGTGGTCAACGCCACGTCAGTCGTTGGCACGGCTCGCTCCTCTGCTCCACATGAGTCGAGCCTGGCACAACACGTCCGAACGCGCGTGCCGGTCGCGGCGGGCCGACCGCGACCGGCACCGGCCCGCGGCTCGGCCGGTCAGATCACGCGACGGCGGAGCCACCAGAAGCAGAACCCGGCGAGGCCACAGGAGATGGCGAGATAGATTCCGGTTTCGATCCACTGGAAGGGCCAGAAGCGGCTGGGGGCGTGATACGTCATCTGCTGCCGGTAGCCGAGCCGGTTGATCTCGCCGACGCACCGCGCGAATATGTCCTGTGGGGATCCCGACCCCGCGCAGGCCGGCGAGTCGATGGACACCGCGACGTCGTCAACCGGTTTCCCTGACGCGTCGAGGGTTTGGCTCGACAGCAGCCAGCCACCCGGGTCGGGTGCCTTGGTCTGCAGACGGATGCGGCCTTCGCCACCCTGCGGGCGGGACAGTCCATCCATGATGGACGGCGAGAGCTCCAGGGTCACCCGGGTCGGTGGGAGCAGGTAGGGCCGGACCAGCATCGGCATGGCGACCTGGACGGTTGCGAACACGACCAGGGTGATGGCCATGGCGACCAGGGCGCGGCGCATCAGCATCCCGACGGTCACGCCGAGCGCGAAGGCGAAGGCCGCGTAGCCGACCGGGACCAG
This sequence comes from Labedaea sp., assembly GCA_045806965.1. Lineage (GTDB taxonomy): Bacteria > Actinomycetota > Actinomycetes > Mycobacteriales > Pseudonocardiaceae > DASYTH01. Next base: position 133,369 of record JBJMIG010000004.1, read on the forward strand.
GCCGCGGGCGTCGAACACCATGGAGCCCAACCGGGGGAAGTTCTGCACGGCGGCCTGGTCGATGGTGCTGGACCACCAGGTCACTGCGAGGCTGCCCAGCGCGGCGGCGGTCATGGCGGCCAGGCCGACGAGCCCCAGTTTGACCGCCAGCCAGCGGGTCCGGGTGATGCTCTGGTTCCACACCAACCGGTGCGTGCCGGTCTCGAGCTCCCGGGCGATCAGCGGCGCCCCCCAGAACAGCCCGACGAGCGGCGGCAGGATCAGCATGACCGCGACGAGGGCGAGGAAGGTGTTCTGGTAGCTGGTGAAGAACCGCGTGACGAAGCCGGAACAGTCGCCCGCGTCCTTGGTGCACGCGGCCAGCCCGGTGGCGTAGTCGTCGGCAACGCCGGGGCCGGTGAGCGCGAGGATCGCGACGAGCGCGGCAAGCGCGGCCAACATCGCCGCGAACGGAATGCGGAATTGGCGCCAGGTGAGCCAGGTCATCGCTGAACCTCCAGGACCGGCCGGGGGCTGCCGCCGGCGGGTTTGGCCAGGTAGGCCAGTACCAGGTCTTCCAGGCTGAGCTGGGTGACGGTCCAGGCGGGGTCGTGGATCGGGGTGTCGGTGCGGATGATGAGGGTGCTCTGCCGGTCGGTGTGGCTTTCGGTGATGACCTCCTGGTCCGCCGGCAGCCGGGTGGCATCCCGGCGCGGGCCGGCGACCCGGTGGTGGGTGGCCAACAGCCGTTCGACCTCGCCTGCCACCCGGACCCTGGACTCGACCAGCACGATCAGGTAGTCGCAGGCCCGTTCCAGGTCGGAGACCAGATGGGAGGACAGCACGACGCTGAGCTCATGCTCGACGGCCGCCTCCAGCAGGCCCTGCATGAACTCGCGGCGGGCGAGCGGGTCGAGCGCGGCGACCGGCTCGTCCAGGATCAACAGCTCGGGTCGCTTCGCGATGCCGAGCGTGAGGCCGAGTTGGGCGCGCTGCCCGCCGGACAGCTTTCCGGCGCGTTGACCGGGATCGAGGCCGAGCCGGCCGATCCGCTCGCGGGCCAGCACGTCGTCCCACCCCGGGTTGAGGCGGGCGCCCAGCTTGAGATGCTCGTCGACCGTCAGTCCGGCGTAGGTGGGGGTGTCCTGTGCGACGAAACCGACCTTGGCGAGTTGCGCGCGGGTGGCTCCCGGGCGGCCACCGAGCACGGCGATGCTGCCGGTGGTCGGCGTCATCTGACCGCTGGCCAGGTTGAGCAGCGTGGTCTTGCCCGCGCCGTTGGGCCCGACCAGTCCCACCACGTGTCCGGCGGGGATGTCCAGGGTGCACCCCGACAGCGCCCAGCGCTTCCCGTACCTCTTGCCGAGGTCCCGGGCCTCGAGGACCGCGGTCATGCTATTTCCTCTCCAGCGCTGGTCCGAAAGGTCGTCAGGAACAGGGCTTCGATGCTCTCGTCGTCCAGGCCGGCCCGGCGGGCCTTGGCCAGCCAGCGCCGCAACTCCTGCCGCAACGGGCCGTGTGCGGCCAGGGAGGCGTCGGCGAGCGTGGCGGTGACGAACGTGCCAACCCCCGGCCGGGCGGCGACCAGGCCCTCGTGTTCCAGCTCGCGGTAGGCCTTGAGCACGGTGTTGGGGTTGATCGCCAGCCGTGCCACCACGTCCTTGACCGTGGGGAGTTGCTCACCCTCGCGCAGCAGGCCCAGCCGCAACGCCTGGCGAACCTGCCGAACCAGCTGGAGGTACGGCGCGAGGCCGGACCGTTCCTCAAGATGGAACTCGATCACCAGGGACTCCATTCATCTATGTAACTAGTACATTAGATGCCTGGCTAGACGCGCGTGTCAACCCGGCCGGAACCGCGCAAGGTGACATTCCGCTGATAGAAGCGCAGCAAGGTGACATTGCGCTGTACGGGCGACGGTCGGGGCGATGCTGTGCGGTGACGCTGTGCGTGGCGAGGCCGGCTGGGCGGCTGTGTGGTGAGAGGGGCTACTGGCCGATGCGGCCGTCGATCCGCTCGCGCAGCAGGTCGACGTGACCCATGTGACGGGCGTACTCCTCGATCATTCCGATCAGCACCTCGCGCAGCGACATCGACCCGCCACCGCTGCCGTGCTTGTTCAACGGGTCGTCGCCGGTGATGTCGAGACTGGGCGCCTCGGCCACGAACCGCGTGGCGAAGTCCACTTCGGCTCGCCATGCCTCCCATGCCTGCGCGACCACCTCGGGGTCGGGAACGGCACCATCGAAATCACCGTCCCGGTAGGTGTCGGAGCAGTACAGCGTGGGCACGTCCTGTCCAGCCATCAGCACCCGGAACGTCGCGCGCTCCCCCTCGGCCAGGTGCCGGACCAGCCCGAGCAGCGACATCGTCGACGGCTCGACCGCGCGCCGCGCCATCGCCTCCGCGTCAAGACCCGCGCACTTCAACTCCAGCGTGAGGCGTTGACACCGCAGGGCTTCGACCAGTGTGGTGCGCTCGTCGCCCAACCGTGGTCCCTGCTCACGCGGGTCGTCGTCCGAGGGCTTGCCGTCCTCGGTGAACATGTCGGCTCGTCGGGTCGTGGCCATCGCGCAATCATCGGCCACGCGCACGGCACGGACCATCGATTTACGACGCCGTGACCCGCGCGATGACGGCACGATCGGGCCCGGCCGCGGCGAACAACGGTCCGCTTAGGGTGTGCGCCATGGACGCTCGTGACACCGGTCTGCTCAGCCCGGTCTGGGCCGGAGTGGATGCCGCCGACCTGCTGGACGACCAGGCGTGGCTACAGGCCATGCTCGACGTCGAGGTGGCGCTGGCCCGGGCCCAGGCCACGCTCGGGGTCGTGCCCGCCGCGGCGGCCGAGGTGATCTCCTCGGCCGCGGACGCCGGCCGGCTCGACGTGGCCGCGCTCGCGGTGGAGACCCGGGGCGCCGCCAACCCGGTCGTGCCGGTGGTCCGGGCGTTCACCGCCGAGGTCGCGGCGGTCGATCCGGGCGCCGCCGAGTACGTCCACCGGGGCGGCACCAGCCAGGACATCCTCGACTCGGCCGCCATGCTGATCGCCGCGCGGGTGCTCGATGGCGTTCGCGCCGACCTGGTGCGCGCCGCGGCGGCGCTGGCGACGTTGGTTGCCACGCACGCGGACACCGCCATGGCCGGGCGCACCCTCACCCAGCACGCGGTGCCGATCACGTTCGGGCTCAAGGCCGCGGGCTGGCTGATGCTGGTGCACGACGCCCTGTCCCGGGTTCGGGTGCTGCGCCGAAACGGCCTGCCCGCACAGCTCGGCGGCGCCGCCGGCACACTGGCGTCCTATGTGGAGTATGCCGGGGGCGACCGGGCACACGGCCCGGCACTGATGGCCGCGTTCGCCGCCGAGCTTGGTCTGCCCGAGCCGGTGGTGCCCTGGCACGCGCTGCGCACCCCGATCGCGGACATCGCCGCCGTCACCTCGTTCGTCACGGCCTCGTTGGGCAAGATCGCCCTGGACGTGCAGGGCATGTCCCGCACGGAGGTCGGCGAGGTCGCCGAGCCGAGCGCGGACGGCCGCGGGATCTCGTCGGCCATGCCGCAGAAGCAGAACCCGGTGCTGGCCACCCTGGTCATGTCGGCCGCGCGCCAGGTCCCGCTCTATGCCACCGTGCTGGTGCAGTCGATGCTCGCCGAGGACGAGCGCGCCCCCGGCGCCTGGCATGCCGAATGGCAGCCGCTGCGCGAATCGCTCCGGCTCACCGCGGGTGCCGCGAGCACCGCGGCCGAGCTGCTGGAGGGTCTGCGCGTCTACCCGGACCGGTTGCGCGAGAACCTGTCACTGACCGGCGGCGCCATCGTCTCCGAGCGCCTTGGCGCCGCGCTGGCCCCACATCTGGGCAAGGCGGCCGCGAAGAAGGTGCTCACCCGGGCCGCCCTCAACCCGGACACCCCGTTCGACGAGTCCCTCCGCGCCATGCCCGAACTGCGGAGTCTCCCGGTCGACCTGCATGCCCTGCTGGACCCGGTGGAATACCTCGGCGCCACCGGTGAGCTGATCGGCCGAGCCCTCGTCCGGCACCGCGAGCACCTGGACGAGTAGCGAGCTGAGTGCCGGCGGCATGTGATGCGCTCAGACCGGTTCCCACTGGACGTCCCCGCGACACTTCTTGGCTCGGTCCAACCGGTCCTCGCTCGCCCGCGAGCCATCCCGCGAACGTCCACTCTGTACAGTCAGGTTGCCGTGAACCCAAGAAGTACCCGCCGCACGTGCCGCACCGGGTCTGGTTCGCTCGTTTTCACGTAACCACCAACCCGGCAGTACGTTGAAGAATAACGCGACGCCCTCGTCACGCAGGCGTTGTAAATGGGTGCAATAGGTAACCGGGCTGATTGATTGTCCGTAAGCATTCCGTAGCAGACCAGATCCTTGCCCTTGCGACGGAAAAACCTTACGCTGCCCAACATATTGCACGGCGGAAGGCAACCATGACTGCTTCGAACCGTTCTGGTCATCGATGACCGACGGCCGATTATCCGAACCACGGTTCTAGTCCATTCAGTCGCGGCCATTTGGCCGAGAGGGCGACTCCTCCGTTCGGATAATTGACGTTGCTCGGCGGCGGGCGACCCGAAAGGGCGAGCCCCGGCAGTCCGCACAGAACGGACAAAGGGGACTAGAACTACAACCAGGCCCGGGCTCCGGACTTCGACATGGTCCGGAGCCCGCGGACGAGCACACCTCGACCAGCGGCTACTGACCATTTTCCCGCGGGGAGATCAACCATGCCATTTCCGAGGATCCTTCTCGGCGTTCCACTGCTGGCGGCCGGCATTCTGCTGCCGGCTGCCGGCCACGACCTCAACCCCGCGCCGGCCAACACGATCGGGATGGACCACGAAGTGTTCACCAGCGACGTGGTGACGGTGAAGCAGGGTCAGACGGTCACCCTGGTGAACAACTCCAGATGGGTGCACATCATCGGTGCTGGCCAGAAGGGCCGGCTCGACGACGTCTCCGCGACGGTGCCGGTGGAGTTCCGCCGTTTGATGGAGTCCAACGACACCTACACGAGCGGTCAATGGTCGACGCCGGGAACGTATTTCCTGACCTGTTCGGTGCACCCGGAAATGACAGTCAAAGTCGTCGTCACCGAATGCGACTGCTGTGCCACCGGAACGTGCTGACGATCGAGCCACCGGACGGCGACCGCCGGACGGGTCGCGCAACGAGTACGGGAAGGAGGTAGCCATGAAGTCTCTACGGAGCACCGTCAAGCACGCTCGCTACGTGCTGGGCTCGCTGAGCGCGGTGCTGTTCGCCGCGACCGCCGGCGCCGAGTTCTAAACGGCAGGGGTCGCACGCGGCGATCCGGTGGCTCGCCGGGGGCGATCAGGCCTCGGGCCGGGCGGCGTTCCCGATGGGGGCGGCGCCCGGTTCGTGGCTTCGGAACTGAGAAAGAAGGAGCCGGGAGTGTTCGAGACTGGTGTCAGGCAGTTCCGCATGGCGATGGGGATGGTCTGGGGGCGCCGGCTGAATACCCGCAACCTCGGCCGACTGGTTGAGGACGCGCTCGCCACGATCGCCGAGTTCGGGGAGCCCGGCTCGGATGTGCAGCAGTTGGTGCACGGCCCGTTCGCGGATCCGGAGGCGCGGCTGCACTTCGCCACCCGAGGCATCCAGCGCACCGCGCGCCGGCTGGCCGAACAGTCGCCGTTCTACGGCCGCCGCTTCGCCGCCGCCGAGGTGGCGCCCGACAAGCTCGAGGTGGCCGGACTCGGCGCGATCCCGGTCACCACGAAGGCCGATCTGGTCAGCCGCCCGGAGGACTTCCGGTGCGCGGATGCCCCGCGTCACCTGACCACCCGCACCACCGGGACCACCGGCCGTCCGGCGGAGATCTGGCTGTCGCGCTACGAGATGGAGCTGTGGGCCGGGCTCGGCGCGCTGTCCGGAGTGCTCCGTGACGAGTTGCGACCCACCGACGTGATGCAGGTCCATTCCAGCTCGAGGGCGACCGCCGCCGTTCACCTCGACGTCGGCGCCTGCCGCCTGGTTGGGGCCGGTTGCCGGGTGCTCGGCATCGTGCCGGCGGACGACGCGCTGGACGGCCTCGGCGCGGGCGGGGCCACGCTGCTCGCCACCTATCCGAGCTATCTGGCGGAACTCGTTGTGACCGCACGGAAACGGGGCATGGGACCGGCCGACTTCGCGTTGCGCCGCATCCAGGTCGGTGGCGAGGTGCTCTCGCCGAGCGTGGCCCGGGCGGCCCGCGAGACGTTCGGGGTCGCGGCCGTGGCCGACGCGTTCGGCATGACCGAGGTCATCCCGGTGACCGGGCGCACCTGCGGCCACGGCCACCTGCACCATGACATCAACATGGGCCTGGTCGAGCACCTCGACCTGGTGACCGGCGAGCCGGCCGAGCCGGGCGCGCTCGCCACCGTGGTCATCACCCCGTTCTTCCCGTACCGCGACTGCATGCCGGTCTTCCGGTACGACACCAGGGACGTCGTCCGCATGCTGCCCGGCGGGGAGCCGCTGCACTGCGAGGTCGCCGGGCTGCCGGCGACCGGCCCGTTGCTCGGCAAGGCCGACCACCTGCTCCGCCTCGGCCGCGACGCCGTGGTCAGCCCGCGGGAGCTGGTCGAGGCCATCGAGGCGCTGCCGACTCGACCCTGGCCGGCCCGCTTCCGCGCTACCGTCCACGATGGACGGATTCGGCTCACCGTTCCGGTCGCCGTGATCGACGGATTCGGCGAGGCCGCCACCCGCCAGCACCTCGCCGACCGCGGCCTCGACGTGGACCTGACCGTGGTCGGCGACGAGGAGGCCGGGTCGCTGCGGCACCTGCGCGCCGACCTGCACGAAACGACCTTCGGGACCCGCCCGGCCCTGACTGGAGCATGACATGCGCGACGATCTGCTGTTCGTGACCGTGTTCGAGCTGTGCGTGGCGGTCACCGGCGTGGTGATCACCACCCTGCTCGCGCTGTTCTACCTGCGTCGCTACCGCCTGGAGCGGCCGGCGGTGGGCGTGTTCAACGGGCGCGACATCGCGTTCCTGTTGATAGTGCTGGCTTTCCTGCCGACCCTGTATGTCGCGCTGCCACACTGGGCGCTGACCTCGTTCCTGGCGGTGACGTTCGCCGCGTCGCTCTCGATCGGCTTCCGGCCGGTGCTCGACCCGACCTGGCTCTGGCTGGGCATCGGGTTGCTGCTCGGCGGGAACATCTGGCTGGCCAGGACCATGCTCGGCACCGTGCTCGGCTGGCAGCTGTACTGGGTGGAGACCAGCGTGATCGTCGTGCTCGGCGCGGTCGCCGTGGCGAACCTCTATGTGCAGGGCGGGATGCAGCTACGCCACGTGGCCCGGTTCGCCATCTTGCTCGCGATCTACGACGTGATCTTCACGATGGCCACCCCGCTCACCAACGAGCTTGCCGAGGACTTCCTCGGCTATCCGCTCGACCCCTCCTTCGGCTTCCGGCTCAACCTCTACAACGCCACCCTCGGCCTCGGCGACCTGCTGATCTACTCGTTGTTCCTGTGCGCCGCGTTCAAGGCCTACGGTTGGGCCGCGGCCCGGGTCGCGTTCGTCGTAGTGATCATCTTCGGGGCGGTGCTCCCGGCCATGGCCCCGCTGATGATCAACTTCATTGACGCGCGGGCCGATGTCGTCGTTCCGGCCCAGACCTTCTTCGGTCCGGCTGCCTTCGTCGCCTACCTGTGGATGAGAAGCCGCTTCGGCAAGGAACGCACCGTGCGCGAGTTCTTCGCCAGCTCCGATGTCCGGGCCCCGCGTACGCCACCGCGGGAGCCGGCGACCACCCCGGCCGCCGAGCCCACCCCGGTGCCGGAGGTCGCCTCCGCCTGACCGCCTCACGCATACCGGAGCCACCGGCGAAACCTTATCGGAACTTGATTACGAAACCGGGTCCCGATTAAGGTTCGTCCGGGTGCGACCGGCTGATGGAGGGCTGATGGAGGGCTGATGGACAGGCTCGTCGAGTACCGGTTCGACGGCGGGGTCGCCACGATTCGCATGGACGACGGCAAGGTGAACGTGCTCGGTCCGGGCATGCTGGCCGAGCTTCGCGCGGCGTTCGACCAGGCCGAGGCGGACGGTGCCGTGGTGCTGCTGACCGGCCGGCCGGGAGTGTTCTCGGCGGGCTTCGACCTGGGCGTGTTGCGCGCCGGGGGTGGCGACGCGCTTGGCATGGTGCGCGGGGGGTTCGAACTCGCCGAGCGGGCGCTGGCGTTTCCCCGGCCGGTGCTGATGGCCTGCCCTGGCCACGCCATCGCGATGGGGGTGTTCCTGTTGCAGTCCGCGGATTACCGGATCGGGGTGCGCGGAGCGTTCCGGCTGATGGCGAACGAGGTGGCGCTCGGGTTGACGATGCCCCGGCCGGCACTGGCGATCCTGCGGCAGAAGCTCACCCCGGCGGCGTTGTGCCGGGCGGTACTGCTGGCCGAGGCGTTCGGGCCGGACGACGCCGTCGCGGCCGGCTTCCTCGACCGCGTGGTCGAACCGGGCGAACTGGACCGGGTGGCGCACGAGACCGCCGAGGCGCTGTCCAATCTGGACCACGCCGCGCACGCCGCGACCAAGGCGCGGGTCCGGGCGGACACCCTTGACGCGGTTCGCGCCGGCATCGAGGCCGACTACCCGGCCATGACCGCCTGACCGACCGTGCCGAGAGCCAAGCTGCGCACTCCCGCACTGCGTGCGCGGGTGTTGCGCGCGGCGGTGACCATGCTGGCCGACGAGGGGGTGCTCGGGTTCACCGCACGGAAGGTGGCCAGCGGCGCGGACACCTCGGTTCCGGCGGTGTACGAGCTGTTCGGCGACAAGGCGGGGCTGATCCGGGCGGTGTACTTCGAAGGGTTCCGGTATCTGCGCGCGCGGCTCGACGGGATCGGTGAGAGCGGTGACCCGAGGACCGACCTACTTCGGCTGGTGGAGCGGTTCCGGGAGTTCTGGCGGGAGAACCCGGTGCTGGCCGAGGTGATGTTCGCCCGGCCGTTCGCCGACTTCGACCCCGGCCCGGACGACCTGCGCGCGACGAGCTCGGTGCGGAAATTGATCATCGGCCGGGTGCGCCGCTGTGTCGAGGCCGGGCAGTTCACCGGTGACGAGACCGACATCGCGCACGCGCTGCTCGCCCTCGCCCTCGGTCTGGCCGCGCAGGAGAACGCCGGCTGGCTCGGCCGGTCCCGGGCGTCCACCAACCGCCGGTGGGCGCTGGCCTTTCGGGCCTTGTTCGACGGGTTCGCGCCGGGCGAGCGGACCGGACCGGGCGCTCAGTCCACATGAAGCACGACCTTCCGCCGGTCTGGCGGCGCACCAACGCATCCAGTGCTGCCGCCGGCTCCCGCCAGGACGCCTCCAGTTCGACCTGCCCGTCCAGCCGGCCGTCCGCGACGAGTGACACCAGCCGGGCGAGGTCGCGAGCGCCGCTGCCCGGCAGGGCGATCTCGTCGAACATGTTGAGCGGGTAGATGCGCGCTCCCGGCGACCGAACGAACCGGATGGCCCGGAAGGAGATCTTCTCGTCGTCGTCGTCGAGCGTGGCGAGGTTGACCAGCACGCCCCGGGCGGCGAGATGCTCGATGGCCTGACCGAACACCTCGCCGCGGTTGAGCGAGGTCGCCCGCACCCGTACCAGCGCCAGATCGGGCAATGGCACCGGATCCACGGCCTCGGTCAGTGCGACGTGCGGCGGGGCGGCGGTGGCGGTCAGCGCGAGCACCGCCCGATCGTAGGGCGCGCCAGGTGCCTCCGGCCGAAGATTACTGGTGTCGCGCCAGCAACCGGTCCAGTCGGCCCTTGTGGTCGTGCAGGATCGGGCCGGGATCGGTGCCGAGCACGCCGTCAAGCAGGGTGGCATAGATGTCGCGGAAGTCGGTGGTCTCCTTGAGGTCCCCGTCGACCAGGTCGGCGAGACTGGGCTGCTCGCCGTAGAACCCGCCGTGAACCCGGTCGCCAAGCACGAAAGCCGGGCCGGCGGTGCCGTGGTCGGTGCCATCGCTGGCATTGGCGTGCACCCGGCGGCCGAACTCCGAGTACACCAGCACGACGGCATTGCGGCCGCGGTCGGAGCGCCGCATTCGGTCCACGAATGGAACCAACGCGCCGTCCAACTCGGCGAGCAGCCGCTGCTGGGTGTCGCGCTCGTTGGCGTGCGTGTCGAAACCGCCGAGTGACACCGAGTACGCCCTGGTCGGCACGCCCGCCTCGATCAGCGTGGCGACCAGGTCGAGCTGCACGCCCAACGCCCCCCGGCCGCCCGCGGACGCGCCGTTGGTGCGCGTCTCGTCCTCGTTCTGTGTCGGATCCGGATCTTCGTGCTTCGCCTTGGCGTCGCCGAGCACCCGGGCGGCCTCGTACAGATCGGTGACCGACTTCGCGGCGCGCGCCGCGTCCGCCCCCTCCCCCGGCTGCGGCGTGCCGAGCGCCTGGAACGCCGTGCCGAGCGCACCGGTGGGAAGTTTGAGGCCGGAGGCCGGAAGCGTGGCGCCGGCCACCTTGTCGCCGGCCAGCAGCGGCGGCAGCACCGGCTCGACGGACAGCGCGCGCAGCGGATCGTCCCCGGTGACGTCGAGCCAGCGGCCCAGCCAGCCGGTGCGGGCCGGCGCGTCCGGCGACGCCGTCTGCCAGATCGCCATGGAGCGGAAGTGACTGTGGTCCGGCTTCGGGTAGCCGACCCCACGCACGACGGCGAGCTGTTTGGCGTCCCAGAGCCGCTTCATGCCTTTCAGGCCCGGGCTCAACCCGAGACCGTCGCCGAGATCGAGCACCGCCTCCGGCGCGTAGGCCAGCTCGTTGCGGGCGTCCTGGTAGATGTGGTCCGCCGCCGGGATCACCGTGTTCAGCCCGTCGTTTCCGCCGTAGAGGGTGACCACGACGAGCACTCCGGCATCCGGTGCGAGCGGATCGGTGACCGCGCCGGCGAGCAGGTCGGTCCAGCTCACTCTGGTCGCGCCGTAGGCGATCGCGCCGGCCGCCGTGACCCCGGACAGGGTGAGGAACCGGCGGCGGGTCAGGTCGTCCACAGTAGACACTCCTATCCGCTGACCACGTACTCGGGGGCGATGGCCGCGACGGCGGCCAGTTGGGCGGGTTGGTGCGCGACGTTGTGGAGCGCGGCCCTGGTGCGCTCGGTCCAGGCGGCCACACCGAGTTGCCGGCCAACCACGTCCACCGCGTCGTCGCCGGTCAGCGCGGCGAGGTCGGCCCGCGCGGTGAGCAGCCTGGCCAACTGCAACCGGGCCAACGCGGCGGACGTGGTCAACCATGCGGGCCCGGCCGGCCAGCCGCCGACACTCGGTGCCAGGAAAGGAACCTGGCCCATCCCGCGGAGCCCGGCGAGCAGCTTCGTGCGGTCCGTGTCGGCCAGCGCGGACGGCCGGATCCGCAGCGCGCGCATCAGCCCGACCGCCCACTCGACCGGCTGCTTCACCACCGTGCTCGCCGCGTTCCGCAAGCCCGGCTCGGCGGCGATCGCGCGGAGCAGCCCACGCACGTCCCGGTTCGGCCCGTAGCCGGCGACCAGCCGGTCCAGCGCGGCTCCGTCCGGCGGGGTGCCGCCAACCAGCCGCAACCAGAACCGCTGCGCGATGAACCGGGGCGAGGCGGGCTGCGCGAGCAGCACGTCGACCAGCGCGGCGGCGTCGAGGTCGCCGGTGTGTCCGAGCACGGTCTTGCTGCCCCGGTCCTGCTGCCTGGCCGTGACGCTCGCGGTGGCCGCCTCCCGGTTCACCTTCCAGCCGGTCAGCGCCCTTGCCGCGGCGCGCACATCGGACTCGGTGTAGTGCCCGACGCCGAGCGTGAACAACTCCATCAGTTCGCGGGCCAGGTTCTCGTTCGCCGCCTTGGCCGTGTTCTTCTGTCCGTCCAACCAGATCAGCATCGCCGGGTCGGCGGTCATCGCCCTGGCCAGCACCGCGAAGTCGCCGAGCCCGAGCCGCCGGAACGTCTCGTTCTGCACCAGCATCAGCCTGGCGCTGCGCACCTTCTGCACGCTGGTGGCGAAATGCCCGTGCCAGAACCAGGTCAGCCGTTCGAGCAGCGGCGCATCGCTGGCCACCATGCGGTCCAGCCACCACAGGGTGAGCTCGGACTGCTGGTCTCTTTCCTTGGCCCGTTCGGACTTACCGACTTCCGCGAGGGCCGGCGCGCCGGTGTCGCGGGCCGCCGGATCGTCCACAACGGACAACAAGGCGGCCGCCGTCCGGTCAAATCCCTGCGCCGCGGCGGCGTCCAACTCGCCCGGTCGCGGCCCGAACCCGAACCGGTCGAACAGGCGCCGCACCGCGGTCCGCTCATCCACATCCGGCATGAACCCAGTCTCGCCCGCCGCGGAGCTCATCGCCAGAATGGCGCCCGGCCCGAACAGAACTCTTACAAACCCAGGGAGATCCGGTCCAGGTCAGGCGCACCGGCCCCGTCGTTGTAGAGCTTTATCGAGTTGCCGCCGGCCCGCAGGGTGACCGGCACCGACGTGGTCAGCGGCGTGGCATTGCCGACACCATCCACCTTCACCTCGACCGGGGTCGTGTCGTTGACCGCCACGAAGTACGAACGCGGGCCGTTGACCGTGAAGTCGAGGTAGAGCGAGTACTGGCCGGCGTCTGGCACCACCACATCGTCGAACCGAACGAACGCGTCCGGCGAGCCGCCGATGTTGCGCACCTTCTCCCCGCCGGAGCAGGGTCCGCAGCCGGTCAGGCCGGTGCTGCCCAGGTCGTTGCGGGAGTCCTCGGCCTCCCGCATGAAGATCCGGTCCGCCGGACGCGGCCGCACCGCGACCGTCGTGCCACTCTGCTTGGGCCGGCCGAGGATCTGGAACGCGGCGGTGACCGGGATGCTGACCGGGCCGGCGAGTCCGCCGGGTGGCGAGGTGAGCGTCCACTCGCCGCCGATGACCTGGCCGAGCCGAAGCGAGGCCGCCGTCTCCGGCGCGCCGGAGACCGTCCAGCCGGCCGGCGCCACCGGGGCCAACCGCACCCCGTCGATGGTGTCCTCCGCATCCAGGCGAAGCGAGGCGGACACCGCGATGGACTGCTGCCCCGGTCCGACCCATTGCACACCATGGGGTTGCCCAGTGAGCATGGTCTTCGGGGTGTAGGCCGCCGGGGGCAGCGGTGCCACCGCGATCCGGTCCAGCCCCGGCCCGCGCTGCGCCCGGCTGAACAGCGTGACCGTGTTCGGTCCGGCGCCCAGGTGCACCACGACCGCCGAACCCATTGGCACACCGGGATTGTCCGCGACGATCGGCACATCGACCGGCGGCGCGCCATTGACCCCAACAGAAATGGAGGTGTCGGCCGCCGAGGTGGTGTCCAGCTCGAGCCGGTAGTCACCGGTCTGGTTCACGGTGACATCGTTGTAGGTCAAGGAATTGGGTTCGCCACCGCCGAAGCCGGTCAGCTGGAACACCCCGGAGCAGGACAGGCAGAGGTCCGGGCGCAGCGTGCCGGTTCGACCGTTGCGCAACGCCTCCGCCTCGAGCGGCACCGGCGAGCCGAACGAGGCCGGGTTGCTGAACCCGACCCGGATCTCGTCGATCCGCAGCTGCCGGAAGAACGGCTGGGCCTGCGGGCCGCCCCAGGTGTTGAGCACGTCCAGCTTGATGTAGCGGCTCAACTGCTGGCCTATGTCGATGAACCGCACCCCGCGGGCGCTCGGCAGCGCACCGGCCCGAACCTGCCGCCAGACCACCGCGTCGTCGCTCACCGAGACCACGAGGTCCTTGATCCGGGCGGAGTCCTCCGGCCGGCCGAAGGTGGATCTGGCATAGGTCGGCGACCACTCACGCTGGTTGATCGCCAACGTGGCGGCCGGCCGCCGGGTGCCGAGGTCGAGGATGACCGAGACTGGCTGGCGCCCACCGGCGTCCCAGTAACTCTGGAAGTTCCCGTCCACCAGGCTCCCGGCCGGATGGCCGTCCGCCGAGGACGACGCGGACGCGCGGATGGTCGACTGCGGGTAGAGGTAAGGCTGCCCGATGGTGTCCACCTTGAACACCGTGTCGTAGGTGTCCCAGCTCTGAATGTCCAGAATAGACAGATAACCGCCGGACTGATCGAACCGCAGCCGCGTGCCGGTCCGCAGGTCCGACACCCCGGTCACCTTGTAACCATTGTCCCGTAACCGAACCAGGTTGGTCGACGGCCTGGTGACCACGTGTACGTACTGGGTTCGCGCACCCGGCCCGACGGTGATCACACCGTGCGCGCCGTCGTTCCAGAAGCCGGGCGCCATCCCGCCGTAGAGGTAGCCGCCGCCCTCGGTGCCGCGCAGCGAGGCGGCGATCGGCGGCACCCAGCCGGCCATGAAGTTGTTGAACTCCTCCTGCGGCGCGGGGAACCGGCCGTTCACCATCGGCGTCTCGGCCATCAGCGACTTCATCGAGGAACCGGCGTTGGTGACGTAGCGGCCGGTGGAGAGCCGGAGGTCGACCGGATGATCGCCGCCGTCGAACCACCATTCGCCGGTGGTCGGCAGCTTGTAGTCGGCCTCCACCAGGCGCGGCATCGGGGTGAACGCGGCCTGCGGGTAGTCGTAGGCGGGCATCATACCCGTCTTCTGCTCGTTGCTGACCGTGTCCATGATCGGCGTGTCCTCGTTGTTGTTGCTCAGCAACCAGGTCGGCCGAAGCGCACGGATCTGCTCGTAGAGGTGGTTCTGCTCCCAGTACTCGTTGTCGTTGTCGATCCAGAACCCGGCCAGGTCCGGATAGTTCGCCATCACCTCGAAGAACAGGTCGTAGCTGTACTTTCCGAAGCCCGCCCTGGTGGTCAGATCGACCTGCTCGCCCTTGAAGGCGGAGTAGGCCGCCGAGTCGAGCATCTCAACGCCCTGCTCGTTGTGCCACTGCGGATCGTCGGTCAGGTACAGCAGCACCCGAACGCCCTTGGCCTTGCCGGCATTCACCAGCTCCCCGAGCAGGTCCCGTTGGGTCGAGCAGCTGCCCGGGATCCGCGACGGCCATGGCCGGGCGTAGCCGAGCCGGCTGTGGAACGTGGCCAGCACCAGGTAGGAGGCACCGAGCTTGCCCGCCTCGTCGACCCAGTAGTTCGGATCCCACCCGCCCGAGGTGACGTCGCGCTCCCAGGCGGCGCAGTCCAGGTGCTTCGGCGCGGTGAACATGCCCCAGTGCAGGAACAGCCCGGCGGTCGAAGCGCGCAGCCAGTCCTGCCGGGGATGCTGCGGCTCCGCGCTGGCGGCCGGTACGGAGAGCACGCCGGTGACGAGCGTGAGCAGGGCGGCGGAACAGATCAGGCGCCATCCGGTGCGCAACATAGATCCGATGATTTCACCGCAAGCTAGGGTGGGCAACCCTCAATACGTATGTAACTGCCCCAAAGGATTCCTGGCGGCAGCGAGCCGGCGACGGGGCACCGAAGAGTCATCCGATCACTTCCTCGAGCGGGCAGTCCGGGTCGGCCAGTTTGTCCCGGTCGACCACTACCCCGGAGCGGATCAGCTCCTTGATCGGTTCGACCACGTCCCAGACGTTGACGTTCATTCCGGCCAGCACCCGGCCGCCGGAGAGCCAGAACGCGATGAACTCCCGCTTGGCCAGGTCGCCGCGGAACACCATCGCGTCGTAACCGCCAGGCTCCACGTAGCCGATGTACTCCATGCCGAGGTCGAACTGGTCGGTGTAGAAGTAAGGCAGCTCGGCGTAGCCGGCGTCACGGCCGAGCATCGCGGCCGCCGCGGTGGCCGGCGCGTTCAGCGCGTTGGCCCAGTGCTCCACCCGGATGTGCTTGCCCAGCAACGGATGCAGCGCGTTGGCGAGATCCCCGGCGGCATAGATGTCCGGATCGCTGGTGCGCAGCGCCGAGTCCACCCGCACGCCGTTGTCCACCTCGAGTCCGGCGCGCTCGGCCAGTTCCACCCGGGGCACGACGCCCACCGCGACCAGCACGTGGTCCGCATCGATCTCGGTGCCGTCGGTCAGCCGCACCCCGGCGGCGACGCCGTCGACCGTGGTGATCTCCCGAAGCGCCACCCCCAACCGCAGGTCCACCCCGTTCTGCCGGTGCAGGTCGGCGAACACCTGCCCGAGCTCCGGACCGAGCACCCGCAGCAGCGGCAGATCGAGGGCCTCGAGCACGGTGACGGCCACGCCGGCGGCCCGGGCGGTCGCGGCCACCTCGAGCCCGATCCAGCCGGCGCCGATCACCGCGAGCCGCGACCCGGGCCGCAACGCCGCCCGGATCGCCTCGCTGTCCTCGAGCCTGCGCAGTTGCAGCACACCGCGCGCGTCGGCGCCGGGCACCGGTAGGCCGCGCGGCGCGGCACCGGTGGCCAGCAGCAGCTTGTCGTAGTCGAGCAGGCTGCCGTCGGAGAGCGCGACCTGGTGCGCCGCCCGGTCGATGCGGGTCGCGGTGACGCCGAGGCGCAGTTCGACCTTGTGCTCGTCGTACCAGCTCTCCTGGTGCACGAACAGGCTGTCCCGCTCGGCCCGGCCGGCCAGGTAGTCCTTGGACAGCGCCGGACGCTCGTACGGCCGGTGCCGCTCCTGCCCGACAAGCACCACCGAGCCGGCGAAACCCTGCTCTCGCAACGCCTCGGCCGCCTTGGCCCCGGCCAGCCCGGCGCCCACGATGACAATCCGATCCACAGTCACGAGCCGATCTCCTTGCTTGGGAACGAGAGGCTGCCGGGTCAGCCGTTGACTCCGGTGAGGGCGAAGAACTCCGCGCGGGACCTGGCGTCTTCGCGCAGCGAGCCGAGCAGCGTCGAGGTGACCGTGCTCGACCCGGCGGCCTGCACCCCGCGCAGCGTCATGCAGCTGTGCTCGGCGGCCAGCACCACGCCGACGCCCTTGGGCTGCAACTGGTCGGCCAACCAGTCGGCGACCTGTTTGGTCAGCCGCTCCTGCACCTGCGGGCGGCAGGCGAAGTGCTCAACCACCCTGGCCAGCTTGGACAGCCCGAGGATGCGCTCGCCGGGCAGGTAGCCGACATGCGCGACGCCGACGAACGGCAGCAGGTGGTGCTCGCAGACCGAGCGCACCGGGATGCCCCTGGCCAGCACCAGCTCGTCGTAGCCCTCGTCGTTGGGGAACGTGGTCAGGTTGAACGGCCGCGGGCTGAACAGCTCGGCGTAGGCGCGGGCCATCCGCCCCGGCGTGCCGGCCAGGCTCTCGCTGTCCAGGGAGATGCCAAGGGCCCCGAGAAAGTCGCGGGCGGCCGTCTCGGCCGCGGCGATGTCGACGGCGTCACCCGGTTCGTGGACCACCCGCAACGCAGGACTCGAGCGCATGAGCAACCTCCCTTTCGATAAACTATGTTGGTCTTATTCGACCGCTACGTCAAGAACCTACATTGTGGATACGACTGTTGGCGTTATGGTGGATGGATGGACGCTGCCATCCGGGCCGTTGCCGCGCTCGACGACGAGCTGCGGCACGGGATGTACACCTTCGCGCGCGCCGCCGGTCGCCCGGTGACCAGGGACGAGGCGGCCGCCGCCGTGGGCATCTCCCGCAAGCTGGCCGCGTTCCACCTGGACAAGCTGGTGGCCGCCGGGCTGCTGCAGGCCCGCTACCAGGCGGCCGCCGGGCAACGCAAGGTCGGCCGCACGCCCAAGGTGTACGAGCCGGCCGGCACCGACATCCGGGTGACCATCCCGCAGCGGGAGCCCGACATGCTGGCCGGCATCCTGCTCGACGCGGTGCTGACCGAGGGCCCGGACGAGACCGCCCGGGACGCCGCGCTGCGGGCGGCCACCCGGCGCGGTGCGGAGCTCGGCGCCGCCGAGCGCGAGCGGACCCGGCCGGGTCGGCTTGGCACGGAGCGGGCGCTGACCACGGCTGAAGGGGTGCTCGCCCGCTACGGCTTCGAGCCGAGCCGGCCGGAACCGGCCTGCGTCCGGCTGCGCAACTGCCCGTTCCACCCGCTCGCCACGCAGGCCCCGGACCTGGTGTGCGGCATCAACCAGGCGTTTCTCGCCGGGTTCCTGACCGGACTGCGGGCCGGCCCGGTGCGCGCGGTGCTCGCGCCGAAGGCCGGCGAGTGTTGCGTCGAGCTGCGGCCGTAGCGGCAACCGGTGGTCGACGAACGAGTCAGCCGGCGACCACATCCACCCAGAGCGGCCAGGGCCGCAGGTCGGCCGGCACCGCGCCGGCGAAGGTGGTCAGCGCTTCCGCGGTGGTTGGGCGGTTGGCCGGGTTCGGGTCGAGCAGCGCGCCGACCAGCTTGGTCAACGCCGACGCGCCGACCGGGCGGGGCGAGCGGACCGGCCCGGTCCCCGGGTCGAACGCGAGCTGCCCGGTGAGCGTCTCGTGCAAGGTCGCCCCGAGCGCGTAGAGGTCCATGCCGGCCGTGATCGGCGCACAGTCCTCCAACTCGGGTGCGGCATACCCGGGGGTGCCGACCGGCCTGCGGGGTGGTTGCGGTGTGCCGATCCGGCGGGCCGAGCCGAAGTCGATCAACACCGGTCGCATGTCGCGCAGCACCACATTCGCGGGTTTCACGTCCACGTGCGCGATTCCGCGGTGATGCAGCGCGAGCAGGCCGGTCAGCAGTTGCGCGCCGAGCAGCGCGACCTCCGGTTCCTCGAGCGGTCCGTTGGCTCCGAGCTCCTCCTCGAGTGTGGGGCCGTCGACGTACTCGATGACGATGTGCGGCAGCTCCGCGGCGGTGCCGTCGCGGTAGAGCCGGGGCAGGGCGGGGTGCGGGTTGCCCTCGAGCGCCGCCACCTCCCGGCCGAGCGAGCGGGCCGCCCGCGGGTGGGTCACCTGGTGCGGGCGGGGCAGCTTGAGCACCGCGGGGCACCACAGCGGCACCGACCAGACCAGCCAGGTCTCGCACCGCAGCCCGACACCCAGCCGGTCCCAGGCGCGGTAACCGCCGGGCAGCTCGCTACCGGGGGCGCACCACCAGACCGGTGCGCCATCCTGATCGTCGAGCTCGGTGTCAAGCACGGTGTCAAGCACGGCGACGCTCCTCTCCGCCAGGGGCCGGCCCCGCCGCGCTGGCGGACGCGGCGGAACCAGCTGCTTGTGATCAGTCGCGCGAACGGCTGCGACTGCGCGACCGGCTACGGGACCGGCTGCGTGACCGGCCGTGATGATGGGCAACCGGAGACTTGATCCGCATGGGGTTCACCTCCTCCGATCGCGTCGATGACGACGACCCGGTCGGCGATCGCCGCCAGGTCGCGATCGTGGGTGACCAGCAGCACCGTGCGGCGCGCGGTGGCACCCTGGATGGCACGGATCACCGACCCGGCCGAGGCCGGATCCAGCGATGCGGTCGGCTCGTCGAGCAGCACGAGCGGGGCGTCGGACACCGCGGCCCTGGCCAAGGCCACCCGCCTGCGCTGCCCACCGGAGAGCCGGACCCCGCCCTCGCCCAGCGGCGTGTCGTAACCGGCCGGCAGCGTCGCCGCGAACTCGTCGACCAGCGCGGCCCGGCCGGCGGCCAGCACCCCGGCCCTGGTCGCGGCTGCCGAGCCGAACGCGATGTTCTCCGCCAGGGTGGCGTCCAGCAGCCAGGGATCCTGCGGTACGAACGCGATCCGCTCGCGCAGGCTGCGCAGCCGGCAGTCCCGCACGTCGACGCCGTCCAGCAGTACGGCACCGGCGTCCACGTCGTAGAGCCGCAGCAACAGGTGCAGGACGGTGCTCTTGCCGGCCCCGCTCGGCCCGACCACGGCCACCGTCTCGCCCACCCGAACGGTCAGGTCGAAGCCGGCGAGCACCGGCCGGTCCGGCTCGTAGCCGAAGCTCACGCTCTCGAAGCGCACCCCGGACACCAGCAGCGGCGCGCCGCCGGCACCGGGCCGGTCCGGCACCGACTCGGTGCAGGCCAGCACCTCCCGCACCCGGGTCGCGCTGGCCGCGGCCTTGGCCAGCACGCTCGAGAGCCGGGTCAGCCCGCGCACCGGCGAGTAGAGGTCGCGCAGGTAGGCCAGGACCACGAGCAGCTCGCCGGTGCTCAACCGGCCGGCGAGCACCTGGCCGCCGCCGACCACGAGCACCAGGCCGGCGCCGGCGGCGAGCACCACGTCGGCCAGCGGGGTCCAGCGGGCGGCGGTGTCCACCGCCCGCAGTTCGGTGTCCAGCAACGCCCGGTTGCGGCTGCCGAACACCGCGCTGGCCCGGTCGGCGCGACCGAACGCCTGCACCGCGCGGATGTTGCCGAGCAGGTCGGTCGTGGTCGCGGCGAGCCGCCCGGACTCGGTCCTGGCCTGCTGTTGCACCGCGCGAACCCGGCCGCGCTGGCGCGCGGCCAGCACCGCGAGTACCGGCACCACGGCGAGCCCGACCAGCGCGAGGCCCGGGTCGAACAGCACCAGCACCACCAGCACCCCGGCCAGCATCACCAGGTCGGGCACCAGCGTGGCGCTGAGCGCGACGATCGCGTCAAGCAGCCGGCCGACGTCGGTGGTCAGCCGGGACACCAGCTCACCGGTGCGCAGCCGGTCGTGCCAGCGCAACGACAGCGTCACCGCGTGGTCGAAGACCCCGGCGCGCAGCCGGGCGCCGATCCGTTCGGCGGCCCGCTCGGCACAGCGGGTGCCGGCCATGTCCAGCAGGCCGCCGACCGCGCTCAGCTCGACCACCGCGAGGCCGGCGAGCACCAACAGAGCCGGCCGGCCGGCCGGTGACTCGATCACCTGGTCAACCGCGAACGCCAGCGGCCACGGGCGGGCCAGCGACACACCGACCCGCAGCACGGCCAGCCCGGCACCGGTCGCGAGCGGCCCGGCCTCGGCCCGCATGGCGGGCCCGGCCACGGCGACGACGAGCGGAACTGGCATGCACCGACAGTTCGCCACCTAGGGGTCCACCCGCCATTGCACCTTGGTACTAGCCCGGTCGGCCGATTCGGGTGCACCCGCCCGCCGCCTACCCTCCGCTCATGGCCTCAACCGCCGCGTTGCTCGCTCGCTTCACCGCGGCCGGGGTGGTGGTGCTGCTCGCCCTGGCCGCGTTGCTCGCCCTCGCCGCCCGGCAGGTCGGCACGGAACAGGCCACCGAGGCGGCCAGCCAGGTGACGTTCGTGACCGCGAAGGGCGTGGTCGAGCCGAGACTGGACGGCGGTGTGATCGACGCCGAGCCGGCCGCGTTGGCGTCGTTCCACGAGGCGATGCGCAGCTACGTGCTCCAAGGTTCCCTGGTTCGGGTGAAGATCTGGGACGAGGCCGGCAAGGTGATCTACTCGGACGAACCGCGCCTGCAGGGCCAGGTCTATCCGCTCGAGCCGGTCGAGCTGGAGACCCTGCGCCAGCAGCGGACCGCGTCGGACGTGAGCGACCTGAGCAAGCCGGAGAACCAGTTCGAGCGGACCTACGGCAAGCTGCTCGAGGTCTACGTCGGAGTCCGGGCGACCACCGGAGCGCTGCTGCTGTTCGAGTCCTACTTCCGGTACGACGCGGTCAACCAGACCGGCCTCGCGGTCTGGCGCAAGTTCGCCCCGATCGCGCTTGGCGCGCTGCTGATCCTCCAGGTGGTGCAGATCCCGCTGGCCGGGTCGCTGGCCCGGCGCCTGCGACGCCAGCAGCGCGAGCGGGAGTCGTTGCTCCAGCACGCGGTGGACGCCTCCAATGCCGAGCGCCGGCGGATCGCCGGTGAGCTGCACGACGGCGTGGTACAGCAACTGACCGGGGTCACCTACGCGCTGGACGCGGCCCGGCTCGGCCGCCCGGACGAGGCGCAGCGCGCGGCGGTGATCACCGACGCGGCCGCCGAGGTGCGCAGCAGCATCGGGGCGCTGCGCTCGCTGCTGGTCGACATCTACCCGCCGAACCTGGCCGAGGAGGGCCTGCCGTCCGCGCTGGCGGAACTGGCCAGCGGACTGGAGCGGACCGGCATCCGAGTCGAGCTGAACACCGAGCAGACGCCTGTGCTGCCGCCGATGGCCGCCGGGCTGCTGTTTCGCACCGCGCAGGAGGCGTTACGCAACATCGCCGAGCACAGCCAGGCGGTGCGGGTGGAGATCACCGTGGCCGCCGACGACGGCCGGGTCCGGCTGGTGGTCGACGACGACGGGCGCGGGTTCGACGACCACCAACTCGGCGAACAGGCCGAGGGCGGGCACTTCGGTCTGCGTGCGCTGAGCGACCTGCTCGGCGACGCGGACGGCAGACTGGTCGTCCGCTCGGCGCCGGGAGCCGGAACCAGGGTGGAGGCCGAGGTGCCGATCACGTGATCCGGGTGCTCATCGTCGACGACCACGCCATCGTGCGCACCGGTCTGGCCCAGCTCCTCGGCACCACCGAGGACCTGCGGCTGGTCGGCGAGGCGGCGAACGGTGAGCAGGCCGTGGCGCTGGCCGCGGAGCTGCGGCCGGATGTGGTGCTGATGGACCTGTCCATGCCCGGCCTCGACGGGGTGCGGGCCACCGCCCGGATCCTGGCCGAGCAGCCGGACACGCACGTGCTGGTGCTCACCTCGTTCAGCGACCAGGCCCGCATCCTGGACGCGCTGGCGGCCGGCGCCGAGGGTTACCTGCTCAAGCACACCGAGCCGGAGCGGATCCTCTCCGGCATCAGGGAGATCGTGGCCGGCGGCTCGCCACTGGATCCGAAGGCGGCCAGGGTGTTGCTGACCAACCGGCGCACCCCGCGGGCCGGCGGACACCTCACCGACCGGGAGCGCGAGGTGCTGCGGATGGTCGGCGACGGGATGCCGAACAAGACCATCGCCCGCCGGCTCGGGATCAGCGAGCGCACCGTGAAGGCGCACCTGACCAGCGTCTACCAGCAGCTCGGGGTGACCGACCGGACCCAGGCGGCGCTCTGGGCGCAACGTCAGGCCGGGGTACTAGAACCAACGGACAATGGCGCCGAAGCGGGCGATGCGTGACGATCGCCTGGTGGACCGCCTGGTGGACACCGCCGACCTACGCAATCGTCCCGTTGTCCTGGAGTCGAGCACGACGCAGGACCAGCCGCGCCGCCGCCCCCGGCCACGCACGATCATCGGCGTGAGCTCGGCGGCGTTGCTCGCCGCGGCCGGTCTCGTCGCGGGCAGTTGGAGCATCTGGTCGGCCGTCAGCACCACCACTCCGGCCGGTCCCCCCGCGCCGCTCTGGTTCTCCCCGCCCGCGCCGGTGGTCACCCCGGACGGCGGCTCGCCCGGGCCGGCATCCACCGACGACCACGGCGGCACCGGTACCAACGGCAGCGGCGGCAACAGCGGCGACCCGGGCACCGGTCCCGGCGCTGGTGTACCCGACCACGGTGGCCGTGCCGGAAACGGCTCCGGCTCCGATGACTCCGGCCGTTCGTCGGCTACCACCGTGCCGATCAAGCCGACGACCAACGCCCCGGCAACAGGGCCACCATCCGGTCACTCCGGCCCCGGCCGCGGTGGCGTGGCCCCGACGGGCTCGACCAAGGAGGGTGAGGGCCGGCCCGGAGGCGACCACAGCGGTTCCGATCGAACATGACTCAATTACCTTGAGCCTGACCGGCTCAACTTCGGTCGCGGCGATGCTAGGGTCGGCCCATGGGGATGGCCGGGCGCACGGTCGACCGCCGCAACGCGCGGCTCTACCTGCTCGGAGTGGGCGCTTCTCAGCTCGGTGACACGGCGCTGTCGCTGGTCGCCGGGATCTGGGTGAAGACCCTGACCGGCAGCAGCAGCGCGGCGGCACTGGTGGCGGTGTGCGTGTACGGGCCGTCGCTGTGCGGACCGGTTGCCGGCCTGCTGGCCGACCGGGTGCGGGTGCGCACGTTGCTGCTGGTCGTGAACCTGACCGGCGCGGTGCTGGTGCTGCCGCTGCTGCTGGTCGACTCCGCGGCCCGGGCCTGGCTCATCTACGCGGTGATGCTCGGGTACGGCACCGTCGCGGTGATCATCGACTCGGCCGAGACCGCACTGTTCGTCGTGATGCTGCCGCAGGACGTGCGGCGCAGCACCAACGGCATGCGGCTCACCCTCGGCGAAGGGGCGAAGCTGGTCGCCCCGGTACTCGGCGCCGGGGTGTTCGCCGCGCTCGGCGGCGGCGTGGTCGCCGCCATCGACGCGGCCACCTTCGCCCTGGCCGCGCTCATGATCGGCCGGTTGCGGGTCAGCGCGCCGAAGCCGGTGCCGCGCCGGCGGCACTGGCGAGCCGAACTGACCGCCGGACTGCGACACATCGGGCGGGAGGCCGACCTGCGCGCGATGGTGTTCGCCGGGGCCGCCGCCATGCTGATCAGCGGGGTGGCCAGCGCCGCGCAGTACAGCCTGGTGGACGCGCTGCACCGGGCGCCGGCCTTTCTCGGGGTGCTGGCCGGCGCGCTCGGCGCGGGCTCGATCCTGGCCGGGCTGACCAGTGCGCCGTTGATCAGCCGGGTCGGGGAGCGCCGGCTGGCCCTGCTCGGGCTGATGAACGGGGTACTCGCCAGCCTGCTGCGACTGCTGCCGTGGACGCCGGCCGCCGTACTCTCCTGGTTCGTCGCCGGCTTCGCGCTGCCGTGGCTGGTGCTCGCGGTGATCAACCTGACCCAGCGGCGCACCCCGAACGAGTTACAGGGCCGGGTGGCCTCGGCCGTGACGCTGGCGCTGTTCGCCAACCAGCCGCTGGCCCACGCACTGGGCGCCTGGGCCGTCGGGAGGGTGTCCTATCAAGCGATCTACGCCGGTGCCGCGGCGGTCACGCTGGCGGTCGGGATCCGGTTGGCGCGCTCGCCCGCAGACGCCACTGGCGAGTGAGTCCGGTTGGCCGGTCGGCGCGATGACCACGCACAGTACGCTGTCGCGCACCGAACGAGAGCGCAAGGAGTGCACGATGGGCGAGTGGCCCGCATGGGTGCCCGAGGGAATGCTGGTGGACGTGCCGAGCGCGGCGCGAGTGTACGACTACCTGCTCGGCGGTGGACACAACTTCCCGGCCGACCGGGCGGTGGGCGACCAGGTGTTGCGGGTGCTGCCGAATGGCGGGCAGATCGCCGGATCGAACCGAGCGTTCCTGCGCCGCGCGGTGCTGTACATGATCTCGCAGGGCATCACCCAGTTCCTCGACCTCGGCTCGGGCATCCCGACCGTTGGCAACGTGCACGAGATCGCGGAGCAGGCCAGCCCGGACGCCCGGGTGGTGTACGTGGACCACGACGGGGTCGCCGTGGCGCACAGCGAGCTGCTGCTGTCGGACGACCCGCGCGCCACCGTGGTCGCCGCCGACTTCACCAAGCCCGACGAGGTTCTCGACGCCGGTGACGTGGCCCGGATGCTCGACTTCAGCCGGCCGATCGGGCTGCTCATGGTCGCGGTGCTGCACTTCGTGCCCGACGAGAAGGACCCGCGCGGCCTGGTCGCCCGCTTCCGCGACGAGCTCGCCCCCGGCAGCCTCGTCGCGCTGTCCCATCTGACCGCGGACCACAAACCGGAACAGATGGCAGCGGTCACCGCGGCCATGCGCAACTCCCGGGACCCCATGTACTTCCGGCCGCACGACGAGTTCGCGGCGCTGTTCGAGGGCCTCACCCTGGTCTCGCCGGGCGTCGTGAGCGCGCCACACTGGCGGCCGGAACCCGGTTCGCACACCGTTGAAGGGCCGGACGACGTGTACGTCGGCGTCGGCCTCAAGCCTTAGGTCCGCACCAACGCGAGTCGCGCGCCCAGCCCCGCGAGTCGCGCGCTCAGGCTCCGCGAGTCGCGCGCTCAGGCAACCGAGTTCTGCGCTCCGGCAACCGAGCTGTGCGCCCAGCCCGCGAGTCGCGCGCTCGGGCTCGCGAGTCTCGCGCTCAGGCTCGCGAGTCGCGCGCTCAGGCTCGCGAGTCTCGCGCTCAGGCTCGCGAGTCTCGCGCTCGGGCAACTGAGTTGCGCGCTCGGGCAACTCAGTTGGCTTGTGCGGGGTTCACCGGGGTGGGGGCGGGGCGGATTTTGCGGTGCCGATTCTCATTGTCAAGGGCGCTTCGCGTCGCTTCGCGATCGCGGCCCGGGTGGAGAGTTTTCCGTGGGGTGGGAGCCGCGACCCTTGACAATGAGCCTCGCTCGGCACCTTGGGCAGGATTTACGGACAGGCTGCGCCTGCCCTCCCTTTGTGCCGCCCCGCCCCCTTTATCGTTCCATCGCTCGCCGGCACAAAATGTCGCAGGCTTTTCTCGAACTTTTCTCGAACAAAGGTTTGCATATGCACTTGTTTCAGCGGGCGGATATCTGGTCGTTCTGGGACAATAGGTGTGTGACATTCCCGGCCGCTGCTTCCTTTGGCGCCCTTCCCGGTGCCGAACACGCGGCCGGGTTTGTGGCGGCAATCAGTGACATGCGGCGACACTTCGCCATCGCCCTGGAACACCTTGCCGAAATGGGGCACGCGAGGACCGCGCACCACGCCGGTTATTCCAGCTCGGCCGCGTTCGTCGCGGAACTGGTGCACATCAACCGGCAGAAAGCCGCCCGCATGCTCACCCACGCCGAGCAGGTTGTCGAAGCTGTGACTCCGACCGGATACACCGCGCCGGCCACGCTGCCCACCCTCCGCACCGCGTTGCTGGACGGGCTCATCGACGGCGAACACATCGACGCGGTCGCCGACGCGATCAAAGAACTACCCACCTGGGCCACCCCGCAGCACCGAGAGCTGCTGGAGACCACTTTGGCGGAGACCGCCCGCACCCACTCCCCCGCAGTCGTACGCGATCACGGGCGGGTACTGCTCAACCGGATCAACCACGACGGCACCGACCCCCACCCGCACGACCACGACGCCGAACCCACCAACACCTTCCGCTACAGCCTGCTGCCGACTGGGCGGATCAAGTATTCCGGGGAAGGCGACTCGGAGACGGCCGAAGAACTTGTGGCGTTGTTCGGGCC
>JBJMIG010000005.1:0-26067 GCA_045806965.1 Labedaea sp.
TCCGGATGAGCCGTGCGCCAGTCCGCGACGATGTAGGGAACGTCGGGGATCCGCATGCCGAGGATGAACGACAGGCCAGCGGCCTCGATTTCCTTCATGTTGTTCTCGGAGATCATCCCCGCGTCAGCGACGATGACCACATCGGACAGACGGTGGGCGGCCATGAACGCCTTGATCGTGGGCAGCATCGTGGTCGTCTCGGCCTTGTTGCCCTCGAACGCGTTGACCATCAACGGGAACCCGGCCGCGTCGGTCAGCAGCCCGATGGTGATCTGGGGCTCCAGGCGGCGTTCCTTGGAGAACCCGGACTCGCGGAATCCGTCTCCGGCGTCGGTCTCGAAGTAGAGCGTTGTCACGTCGTACAACAGCAACGTCGCCGGACCCAGGCCGACATGCTGCGCGCACAGGGCCGCCAGCCGCTCCCGCCACGCATCGGCGGCATACGCGGGCAGGCGCCGCTTGAGGGTCCGAGCCGAACCTGGTAGTCCTCCGGCGACCAACCCGCAACCACCTACCGCCCGCGACGCCAGCCGCATCCTCGCCGAGGCCGCCGAGTGGGATCTCGCTTGGGCGACGTTGATCTGGCTGGCGATGACCACCGGCGCCCGCCGCCACGAGTTGTGCGCGCTGCGCTGGACCGACGTCATCATCGACGACGACAGTTTGGCCGTGTTGTGGATCCGCCGGGGCATCAGCCCCAACCGCGACGGTGTCTGGGCCGAGATGGACACCAAGACTCACCAACAACGCCGGGTCACGCTCGACCCGGAGACTGTCGCTGTCCTGGAGGAGCACCGCACCCGCATCGCCAAACGCCTCGCCGAGGCCGGCTACGAACTAGCGGATGACGCGTTCGTCTTCTCCGCCACCGTTGACCACAGCAAGTTCCTCACCCCGGGCGCGGTCAGCCAACGCTACGAGCGCCTGGTCGACAAGCTCGGCATCACGAGGACGATCCACAAACTGCGCCACTACTCCGCCACTGAGCTGATCAAGGCCGGCGTGGACATCAACACCGTGGCCGGACGCCTCGGCCACGGCGGAGGTGGCACCACCACGCTGAAGTACTACACCGGCTGGATCGCTGAGGCTGAGCAGCGAGCCGCGATCTCGTTGGGTGCGCGAATGCCGCAGCGCCACTGGACGAAACAACCGCCGCGGAACGCATCCAGGCCAACCCACGCAGCCCCTACGAGATGGTCGCCTGCACAGTGCGGCAGGCCATCCTGTCCGGCGAGTACGTCGACGGCGGTCCCGCGCCAACGGTGAAGGAGTTGGTGGCCGAGCACGGTGTCTCGGTCGGCACCGCCCATCGGGCACTGGAGCTGCTCAAGGCATGGCAACTGCTGGCCGGCGGTGGACGCGGCAACCGCTACACCATCGTCCGCCCGCCCGAACCAGCTCCTGTCATGCCGGCGGAGCCCACGCCCCCGAACGAGCCAGAAGCCGGCGAGCCGCTGGATCTCGAACTGGTGCACCTGGGTTGCTCGGTGCGGACCTACCGCACCGAGGCCGACCGACACCGCCCAGCTACTCGCTCTGCTGACCGCCGCGACACCACCAGGGCGGCGCTGAGGACGCCGAGCCCACGGATCGCCGGGAACTCACCCTCAGCGATCAACCGGTACAAGGTCATCGGCGACACCGCCCACCTCTGCTACGGAACACCTGTCGCAGCCCGAATCCCTGCCCTGAACGCCCTGTAGCCGATAGTCGATCTTAAAGACCGGCAAGAGTTTATAGCGCAGTGGGAAGGTCGCCGCCACTCCGGCTCGGGCTTGCGTTACCATCGCGTGCGAGTCGATGCGACGGGTTTCGGAGGAGTACGCGTGGCAATGACCAAGAAGCTGGTGTGTCTGGCGAATTCCCGGAAACATAGTGGACGATGTGTTGCGGGAATCGAAATTGAGTCGAAGAAGTGGGTTCGTCCCGTTAGTAGCCGCCCGGGTCATGAGGTGTCAGCGGCCGAGCGCCAGTATCGGGGTGGGGTAGATCCCCGGGTGCTCGACGTCATCTCCATTCCACTTTTGCGGGCTCGGCCAGTAGGCTTTCAGCGGGAGAACTGGCTTCTCGATCCCAATGCCTACTGGCGGAAGATCGGTCGAATCGAGTGGGGGGAACTGTGCGCCTTGGAGGAGCAGCCTAGAACATTATGGATCAATGGATACGGCTCGAAAGCCGGAATCAACGATCGTGTGCCAGTGGAGCAGGAGAACACATTGGTGGACTCCCTTAAACTCATTCGTGTTGCCCACCTGGCGATGGAAGTGTGTCCCGCTCACCCAATGTCCAGCGACACCAGGCCCACCTTGCGGGCTCGATTCCAACACGCAGGCTCGGCGTACCGGTTGAAAGTGACCGATCCGTTGTACGAAGAGAGATTTCGGGCTGAAGGGATTGGAAAGTATCGGCTGGGCGAGTCTTTTCTGACCGTGAGTCTCGGCGAGCAATTTGAGCGCCATTTCTATAAACTGGTGGCGGCGATCATCGAGCGCGCAAATGTCTCATTGAGTGGTGGGTGATGACGTCCGGCATGGTTCTCACAATCGGTCACTCCACACACGATCTTCCGAGGCTATTGTGGCTGATTCGACAACATGAGGTCACCGCCGTAGCCGACGTGCGCTCGGTTCCCGTCAGCCGGTTCACCCCGCAGTTCAACCGGCGCGCGCTGGCGCGCGGTCTACATGAGGCCGGTATCAAGTACGTCTTCCTTGGCAAGGAACTCGGAGCTCGCACGGAGGATCCCACCTGCTACGTCGACGGACGGGTGCAGTATAGCCGCCTCGCTCAGACCCCCGAGTTCGTTAGGGGCATTGAACGCTTGGTCAAGGGTGCATGCACCGAGCGGATCGCCATAATGTGCGCCGAAGGAGAGCCACTGGACTGCCATCGCACGGTACTCGTCGCGCGAGTGCTCACCGAGCACGGCGTCACGATTGACCACATACACGGCGATGGACAGATCGAGAGCCATGCCTCGGCGATGGAACGCCTCATGACCAAATTCGGACTGGCTGATGCCGATCTATTCCACACGCCGGCCGAGCGTCTTGAAGAAGCGCTAAGCCGTCAGGAAAACCAGATCGCGTACGTCAACGACGAGTTCCGCGCTGACAGGACGGCAGAGGCATGAAAATCCACACCATCGGGTTTACCAAGAAGTCCGCCGAGAAGTTCTTCGGCCTGCTGCGTGCGTCAGGAGCGGCGACGCTAGTCGACGTCCGGCTCAACAACGTCTCGCAGCTTGCAGGCTTCGCCAAGCGAGACGACCTGAAATACTTCCTCAACGAGTTGTGCGGCATGGCCTACGCCCATCGGCCCGATCTAGCGCCGACGCAGCCTATGCTCGACGAATACAAGAAACACGGCTCCGGGTGGGAGACGTACGAAGAACGGTTCCTTGACCTTATGAGGCGTCGAGGCATTGAGGATTCGGTCCCGCAGGATCTGCTCGACAACGCGGTCCTGCTCTGCAGTGAAGATAAGCCACACCACTGCCACCGTCGGTTGGTCGCGGAGTACCTCGCTCAACGCTGGGACAGCGTAACGATCGAGCACCTTGTCTGAGTGCGCGCTCGGTAAACCGGGGAAAATGCGGAGGCGACCTCTAGAGCGGCTGCCAGTTCCACGGTCGCGGTCCATGTCGTCCTTACAGGCATTCCAGACGGTGGAGGGCTTCGGCGCGGTGTTGGGGATGCTCGCTGGCTTGTTGGGCGAGCCACGACGTCATGCTAAGTTCGCAGATCTCGCAGGGTTTTCGTAACTGTCCCATGTGGTCACATCGTGGCCACAGCAACGGCAGAACTGCTCATAGTTGGCCTCGCTGATCCAGCGGTAGCCGAGCTCGACGGCCATCGAGGTGAGGTCCCACTCGGGCGGGCCGACGGTGCATCGCTGAAGGTCGAGCAGGGTAATTGTGCCGTCGGAGGTGACAGCGATGTTGGTGTCGGAGGCATCGCCGTGGATCACGCACCACGGCAACCCGGCCGGGAGCTTGGAATACCGGTCGCGCAGGTCAGCCAGGCGCTGATGCAGCCACGAACGGTCCTCGGCGGTGAGCACGGTCGCTGCCTCGATGCGCTCGTTGATGCGCACGAACGGGTCCAGCGGGGGCAGCGTGAACTCCATTGACGGCGGCAGCCGATGCAACCGGTGCAGGGCCTCGGCGACTTCGCTGGCCACCTCCACGTCCAGTCCCGAGCGCCGGTCGTACCATCCGAACCCCCGAGATCTCAGCTCGTGCCGCTATCCGGCCAGCATCCATCTCACCTGTCGGTCGCCACACCGCCGTCGGCGCCAGTACTCGGTGCAGCTCACCGATCCCCTCGGACTCCAGCAGCCAGGTCAACGCATCGACTGAGAGCCGGGCCGGCCCTGGCAACACCATCGGCGACTCTCCCCTCAGTCGTCCTCGGTCGGGTCCAGGTCCTCACCAATCACCGGCGGGGCGGTCATCGCATCGGTGCCGAACAATCCTTCGGGGTCGTGCTCCCGCAGGTATTCCGGAGCGCGCCGCTCCAGATCATCCTCATCTCGACCGCGACCACCCGCCCCAAGCGGTCCCCCACTCGTGCCGCCAGCACCACGGCTACCTGCGCCCGCCGCACCAGCCCGACCCCCGGCACCCACCGGCTCACCAGACCCACCACCAGCGAGCGGACCCGCTCCGACCCGTCCACCTGTGCCGTGTGGCTCTCCCACTCGCCCACCGACACCGCCCCCAGGCCCACGGCCACCGGGCTCGCCGACACCGGGACCACCCGCTCCGCCCGGTCCCGCACCCGGACCGCGACCACCCCCAATCAGACGCTCCGTATCCCCCATGCCACCACCCACTGGCAGCAAACCGGTCCCTGGCAACCCGCCGGGTCCACCACCCGGCGAACTGGGAACCTGCGAACCCCCACCACCCACCGGAACCGGCCCCACCGGCTGCTCCGGCGCGGGAACGAACCCACCAGGGACTGGTCTGCTGAGGCAACCGCTCCCCACCCGTCTGCACCGGACCACCGCTCGAACCGGGCTGAAGCGGCCCAGCCGACCCCGGTTGGACCGGCCCTCCCGGACCAGGCTGAACCGGCCCACCCGCCGACTTTGGCCCAACCCGCTCCGGCCCGCCGTCCGATCCCTTCGGACGGCCAGTGTCGCGAGGCCCGCTCGACGGCGACTGACCAGAATCAACCGCAATCCCCGCCTGATCGCTTGTCAGCGACCCATACGACTGCGGCATCCCCCGTGTGTTGAAACTCGAGGCATCCGCGTATCCACTCATCACATCCACGTTGTGCTGATTCGCCGCGTTGTGCTCAACCACCTGCTGCTGATACGTCGCCACGTCACTCGGTGATCGAAACACCGCAAACGGATCCGGCTTCGTCGGCTCCGTCGGTACCGGCATCACCGAATTCCGGGCATCACCAAACGATCCTGCCTGCCGACTCGTCAAATCCTGCGCGGTGTTCAGGTGTGGTCCCGCCAAGTCGTGCTCGGTGGCAAGGGGCCCGACTCCCCGTTGCGCGGCGGCTGACGCATCGCCCTGCCAGACACCATCCATCCTGGACATCAGCTTGCGA
The DNA here is from genome assembly GCA_045806965.1 of Labedaea sp. GTDB lineage: Bacteria > Actinomycetota > Actinomycetes > Mycobacteriales > Pseudonocardiaceae > DASYTH01. The sequence continues at coordinate 5,577 of JBJMIG010000005.1, forward strand.
ATGGCGTCGCCCACATCGTTGTATTCGTTGGCCAGCTCGTTCACGACCCCGGCGCTGGACGACAACCCCTCAGGTCCATCTCCATTCTGGAAGTTGTCCCATATCCGTTGGCCGGTCATGAAGCCCATCACGAGCCGCCTTTCAAGGTCGCGATCACGGCAGCCGCGAATTCCTTGGCTCCATCGCAGGAGGCAGCGCCGCGGGAGGCGCTCGTGTGTTCGCTTGCCCGGAACGCGAGGCTGTCCGCGATGCCGACCGTCATTTGGCAGATTCCCTGCGAACGTCCATCCTGGCTGTCGTTGAATACTGCTGGGTACCCGTCCACCGTGGTCTCGTCAAAATATGCGAACCGGCTACGTCCCCGGTAAGTGTCCGACAAACCCTTCTTGTTTCCCGTCAGGAAGCTCATGTCCAACATTCGAAGCGGTTCGCCGTTGACCCGCCAAAGGCAACCCGGTCCGGATGCCTTGGCGACCTCACTGTCAGTGTCGGGTTCGCCAGGCGTGCTAATGCCAAACTTCGTCATCTGAGTAGCACTGAGCACTGTGCACGGCTGCGAGAGGTACTTGGCGGCCTCTAACGGCGCTGCCACTCGCGGCGCGCCAAACGTGTCATTCCCGGTGGCCGAGGTCGGCGAGGAGGCACCCGGCCCATCGGGCGTCGGCGGTGCGGTCGGGTTCCCGCCCTTGGACGTCGTGCATGCTGTCAGCGTTGCCATAGTGACGAGGAGGACAGCGATTGTTCTCGGCCGCATTATCAGCCTTTGCCGGAATTGCGTAGGCGCGACACGTTGTCCGTTTCTGTCGTCGCGCACTGTGAACGAGCAGACTTGAGTTTCGTTACATAACTATCCGCGTAGTTGTACATCGTTCGGTTATGGGCTTGGGCCTTCATGAGCGATCCCAGTGTGGCCTGAGCCTGCAGTCTGCTCAGCACGTCCTCAGCCGGTGGCATCAAGAGCGAGAGCGCTCGCTGGAACTTGACATCGCGTGCGGAGATGCGGTCCCGCAGCGCTTCCTAGTCGGCAATGATCCCGTCCAACTCGTGGAGGCTGGCGAACACATAGCGCCCACTGGCACCGCCACCGCCGCTCCCCAGGATCGAGTATCCGGCCTGGCCAAGCGCGCCGGACTCACCGCTGCCGTCCACAACAGGCTCCCTTCCCCACGGTTCCTGCTGCTCTCCCGGTGGGGGAGCCTACAGTACGTGACTGTTGATCACTGATTGAGCCCGATTTCACGGCGACTGCGGTTCTGGGGTGCCGTTCGGCCAGACACAGGGGGAGGTAGCTCCCAGGGACAGCCGCTTGGGGCCAATTTCGGTTTGCTGAATTGCCATGCGGAAACCGTCATTCCGGTTTTCGGCCCAGACATAGACGTTGCCGGGTCGGTTGTCGGTCAGGACGGTGAAGTTGTGCTCGGACCACCACCGGACCAGGTCGTCGACGTACGCCGAATGCTGATCCGGGGAGATGTCGTTCAACCAATAGCCGCGACTGGCGATGACTCTGCCCTTGGGCCCGTTGTCCGTGGGGTCGTCGCACGGGCTGTCGTCGAAGCTCGACAACACCTCCAGTCGAGCAGGTGGTATCAGACCTGCTACGGCCTCGCGGATGTACCGTTCGGCGCGCTCGCTGGCCTGCTGTTGGGTGATGGTGTTCTTCATGGTTGATTTGTCTCCCGACGAGCACGATGTCAGAGTCATGGCTAGCAGAGCTGTGATCATCATGAGAGTGCGGGTTTTCATGGGCCGTCGGTCTCTATCGGGTCGGCTGCGCGGTGGGCGGTAGTCCGGCGATGATGCGGCCCATGTTGTCCAGCGCTGGGTTCCTGTAGTCCCAGTATTGGGAGTGGGCGGCCTCGCTGATGCCTTCCAGGTACGGGGATCCTTCGGTGCCGGGGTTGGACGCGAAGACGTCGGCGCCGAACTGGCTGCCGGTGGGGTCGGGTCCGTGCACGTCGTAGGGGCCAGGGATGTTGGTCACCTGGATGATGTCGTGTTGGGCGACCGTCGCGTGGATGTGTTCGGTGGGGAAGTTCAACTGGTCAGCATTGCTGACACCAACTCCTGGGCTGGCGACGAAGACGAGTTCGTCGGCGTTGAGTCCCTCGTCGCGGGCCGCGTGCCCGATCACTGTGGTGCCGTAACTGTGTCCGAGCACGGTGTTGTGCGACGGGATTCCCTCGTGGGTGGCGCGAAGACTGTCCTGGAAGCGGTCCAGGTCCTTCTTCGCACCGTCGGCATAGCCTTCCAGCGCGGCGTCCGGCGCGATGCTCTGCGGCGCGTCGTAACCCAGCCAGGTGATCACGGCGGTGGAGGACGATCCGGCCGTCGTGGCGGCCTCGAGCATGAGATCCGATCTCCTGACGTCGCCTCCTACGGTGGAGAGGTTGGCGCCGGTCCCTGGGACGTAGGTCGCCACGTTACCGGCGGTGTCGGGGTTGCCGGCGGCGATGATCGCCCGCCATTGCCGTTGCCGTCGATGGCCAGCAGGAGCGCCTCGGGTTGGCTGGGTGGGTTGATGGTGTTGAGCCGTTTCTCGATGTCGTCGATGCCGTGCAGCTTGTCGGTGACCTGCTTGAGCCACAACTCCTCGTCGTGGTTGCGTGGCTTGGCCAGCAGCCGCTGCTGGTCGGCCTGCAACTCGGCCTTCTTCTCGGCCAACCGGAACCGATTGGCCCGGTCCCGCGCCAGGCACGGGACACCGTCGAGCGTCCCGATCTCGGCCGCGCGGGTGAACAGCAGCGACTCCTGCTGCATCGGTGACAGCGAGTCCCACCATTTCTTCACCTCGGCCGGCGCGGTGCCCCGCGGCGGAATCGCCGTCGCCGCCGCGGCCGTGGTGGCATCCCCACCAGGCAGAGCCAAGCCGACCGCCTCGGCGGTCAGTTTGCGCATCGCGGCGGCGATCTCGGCATCGGCGTGGTTGGCCTCGACCATCGCCTCCCGGAACACACCCTGGTACTTGGCGATCACGTCGCGGATGCGCTGCTCCTCGCTGCCATACCGGTTCTGGGCGTGCTCGTCGACGACCGTGCCGTCGTCAGTCACGCTCAGATTCCACGACCCGATCTCACCGGCACCCTCCATGATCTTTGCCTTCGCTGCCCCGATCCGGTCACCCGCCTGGTGGAACAGGCTGTACCCCTCGTACAACGTGTCAGCGCTGGCCAGCAGCCGCCGCTCGTGCTCGGAAAACGTGGCCGTGGCCCCTTCAGCCGCGGCACCAGTCCATCCCGCCAACTTGTCCAGTGCCCGCCGCACCTCGTAGCCGCGCTCCTTGGCCTGGTTGTACATGTCGAACCAACTCGACTCGCCCTGCCGAAACACGTAGGGGTCGATGTCCCGGAGATCCGCAAACGAAACCATGACTACCGACCTCCGACCCGCCGGACGTTGCGCTCCTCACCGGCCAGATAGCTGGCCGCGTTGAGATCCAGCGTGTCACCGTCCACCGCCAGCTTCGCCGCCTGGGTCTGGATCGTCCGCTGCCAACTCGACTCGACCTCCGCCGCCGCCCGCATCAGATCAAACCCACGAGCCTGATCGTTCATGGCGTCCTGCACCCCACTGAAAACGGCGGCATTCCGATGCGCCTGCTCCGCGACTCCGCACAATTCCCCAGCCACATCTCGTAGGACTTCCGGAGTGACCTCGAACCCATCTCCTGGCGGTGCCATCTCGACCCCTCACCCCTCGCTTGACGCTCGTCAGTGTGACGCAGACATACGTAGTAAGGAGCCCGCCAAACCCACGAACGCGTAGTACTACTCAACTGTGAGTGACCACCACCCGGTCGAGAAGGCGGCCCGTCGTCCGAACGGCCGCGCATGCCTACCGCGGGTAGCAACCGCAAGGTCGGCGACGGCCCATGCGCGATCCCGACGGAGCGGCAAGAAAGAGGTCAGTGCACCGGATCGGCGCACTGACCAGCCACGACAGGTAGCGTGGATCGTAGGAGCGGACCGTGGGGGACGGTCCACGATGGACGCTTTGGGGGAGCGTCATGACAGCGACGGATATCCGGCGGCCGGAACGAGCGGATCGTGGTTCGGGTCGATCCGGACACATGGGTGCGCCTCAAGGCCAGGGCGGTCTCGGCGCGCCGCTCGCTGCCGGCATACCTGGTTGAGTCTGGCCTGCGCCCGTTGATCGGCGGCACATTGGGGATGTCGTTGGCCGGCAAGCGGGCGATGGCCGAACAGCTCGACACGGTGCAAACCCGGCTGCGGCAGTCCGGCGACGTGCTCAATCAGATCGCCGCCAAGCTACACAGCACCGGCCAGCTCCACCACGGCCTGCACGGCGTGCTCGACTACCACCGCCGCGCCCTCGACCAATTGGCCGCGCTGGTGCGTGAGCTCGACGGCCCGCAGTGATCGGCAAGGTCATTCGGGCAACAACATCGGCCGCACCGTCAACTATCTGTTTGGCCCCGGCAAGCACAACGAGCACACCAACCCGCACCTCATCGCCGCCTGGGACAACGCGTGGCTCACCGACGCCGCGCTGGTCGCATCGCTGACCACCGCGAAGGGCCGCCGACGGCTGATCGCCGAACTGCACGCGCCGCGCATCTTGCACCAGGTGGAAGTGTCCGGCGGGCACGTCTACCACGTTCCGCTGTCCCCCCCGCCGAGGACGGACTGGCCGCGAGCACCGGCCACCGGCGCCTGGATCTCACCAGGAACCCAGTCCCGGCCAGGGGCGTTTCTCGTCAACCCGCCGCCCCGATCGATCATCGATCGGTGGATCCGGGGCCCAGGACGGCTGAATCGACCCCGACACCGTATAAGGCGGGTATATCGGGCCTTGTTGATGCGTACATCGGGTCGATAGCGTGCGGCTTCCTGGTGGATGGGGGAGGAATCGTGCGGTTCAGTGTGCTTGGCCCATTGTCCGCGGCACGCGATGGCGAGCCGTTGTCATTGCGTTCGACCAAGCAGCGCATTCTGCTGGCGACACTGCTCAGCCACGCGAACGCCCCGGTCTCGCAGCGGCGCCTGATGGAAGCCCTGTGGGATGTGCCGCCCGCGTCGGCAACGGAGAACCTGCGGCTCTACGTCTACCAGCTACGCCGGGCGCTCGGCGACGGTGCACGGATCAACCGCCATCCGTCCGGGTATGCCATGGCCGTGCACCCTGGCGAGCTGGATGCGCTGGAGTTCGACCAGAGCGTCGCGGCCGGGGATCGGGCGCTGGCCGGCGGAGACGCGGCCCGGGCCAGCGACCTACTGACCGAAGCGCTGTCGCTGTGGCGGGGTCCGGCCTACGGCGACCTGGCGGACACACCGGTCATCCGGCCGGCCGCGCTGCGCCTGGACGAGGCCCGGCTGCGGGCCACCGAGCAGCGCATCACCGCCGACCTCAGGCTGGGACGCAACGCCGAGCCGGTTGCCGAGCTGATCAACCTCGTCGAGGAACACCCCTACCGCGAACCCTTGCGCGCGCAGCTCATGCGCGTCCTGTACGGCGCCGGACGCCAGGCGGAGGCGCTCGAGGTGTACCGCCAGACCCGGGTGTTGCTGATCCAGGAGCTCGGCATCGAGCCAGGCCCCGAGCTGCGGCGGCTGCACGAGGTCATACTGCGCGGTGACCGGCTGCCGGAAGCCGGGCCGGACCTGGTCGTCGTCCGCGACCTGGCCGAGCAGCAGTGCCCCTACCTGGGGCTGATGCCGTTCGAGCCGGAGCACGAGCGGTGGTTCTTCGGCCGTTCGGAACTGGTCGACCGGCTGCTGCGGCACACCGAACGGTCCCCACTGGTCGCGGTGTTCGGGGCGTCCGGAAGTGGCAAGTCGTCGCTGCTGCGGGCCGGCCTGCTGGGCCGGCTGGCCCGCGACGCGCGCTGGCGCACGGTGTTGCTGACGCCGACCGCGCACCCGCTCGAGGCCCTTGCCGCCGGGCTCGCGACGCTGTCCGGTCATCCGGCCGATGAGCTGCGCGGCCGGCTCGCGGAGGATCCGGCCACGCTGGACGTCACGGTTCGGACCGTCCTGGCCAGCGGGCCGGAGGAGGCCAGGGCCCTGCTCGTGGTGGACCAGTTCGAGGAGCTGTTCACGCTCTGCGCCAACGAGTTCGAGCGCGACCGTTTCATCGCCACGCTCCTTGACGCGACGCACGGTCCGGGGCGCGGAACCACCGTCGTTCTTGGTGTGCGCGCGGACTTCCTGGCCCATTTCACCCGGATCCCCGGCCTGGTCACCGTGCTGGCCGACGAGGCGACCCTGCTCGTCGGACCGCCGTCGACGGCCGAGTTGCGGGAGATCGTCGTCCGGCCCGCGATCATGGCCGGATCGAGTGTCGAAGCCGATCTGCTGGCCACGGTGCTGGCCGAGGTCGCGGACGAGCCCGGTGCCCTGCCGTTGTTGTCCCACGCGTTGCTGGAGTCCTGGCGCAACCGAACCGGTGACACCCTCACCCTGCGGGCATACCAGGCGAGTGGCGGCGTACGGGCCGCCATCGCCCAGACCGCCGATCGGGTCTACGAGGAGCTCAGCGAGGCGCAGCGGCAGGCCGCCCGGATGGTCTTCGTACGCCTCACCGCGCTGGGGGACGGCACCCAGGACACCCGCCGCCCCATCACCCGCGCGGAGCTCGACGGGATCGCCGACCCGGAGGTCACCGCGGCCGTACTGGACCGGCTCGCCGAGGCACGCCTGATCGTGCTCGGCGAGGACACCGTCGACATCGCGCACGAGGCGCTGATCCGGGCCTGGCCCCGACTGCACCGCTGGCTGTCCGATGACCGGACCAACCTGGTCGTGCACCGCCGTCTCACTTCGGCCGCCAACACCTGGCGCGAGCTGGAGGAGGATTCCGGCGCGCTGTACCGCGGCGCCCAGCTCCTCACCGCAACGGCCTGGGCGCAGGAGCATTCGTTGGAACTGAATCAGACCGAGCAGGCGTTCCTGCGGGCCAGCCGGTCGCTCGAGGAGGACGAGCAGCTCACCGCGCGCCGGCGGGCCCGGTTGCGGGGCCGTCTGGTGGTCGCCCTCGCGGTCCTGCTGGCCATCGCTCTGGCCGGGGTCGGTGTGGCCGTCTGGAATGGGCGGGAAGCCCAGCTGCAGCATCGGATCGCGCATGCGCACCAGATCGCCCTGACGGCCCGGCAGCTCCTGGCCACCGACCCGGACCTGGCCGGGCTGCTCGCCGTGGAGGCCTACCGGCTGCAACCGGATGCCGAGACCCGCGGCGCCCTGCTGAGCACCGCGGCCGCGGCGCGCCGGCGGGTGGATCTCAACACTGGCGGCGCCCCGGTCTTCGGTCTCGCGATCAGCCCGGACGGCAACCGCCTCGCCGCGGCCAACCGGGACGGCGTGGTCGACGTCTGGGACCTCCCCCGCCGGACCCGGCTGGTCACCCTGACCGAGCACACCGGACACGTCGAGGGCTCGTATGCGCGAACCGTCGCCTTCGACCGCGCCGGCTCGCTGCTCGCCTCCAGCGCGAGGATGCCCTCTCTCGGGGCAAGTGCCGGCTCACTGGTCGTCTGGGACACCTCCACCTGGCGACCGGTGTTCCAGCGGCGGTTCGAGAGCCTGACGGAGGCGATGGCATTCAGCCCGGACGGCACCACGGTCGCGGTCGGCGTCGGCGGGGGCGCGATCGAGGTGTGGCACATCCCGACCGGCACGCGGCGGTTGCTTGCCGGGCACGACCACGACGTCGGGTCGCTCACCATCAGTCCAAACGGGACACTCCTGGTCTCGGCGAACGTCAAGGAGCCACCGGTGGTCTGGGACCTCGCCACCGGTACCCGGCTGACCACCGTCGCGGCCGAGGCCGTGCACACCGTCGCGTTCGACACCACGGGCACGATGCTCGCCACCGCGTCCGCGCACAACGGGGTGCGGTTCTGGAACCTCGACGGCGGTTCGGCGACCCAGGCCTTCGAACTGCCGCTGCCGTCGGCCTACGCCTGGGAGATCTCCGCGCCGCTCGACGGGCGGATCGCGGTGGCCGACGAGTACGGGCTGATCACCATCTGGGACACCGTTCGCCGCCGGCCCATCGCGGCCTACCCGGACCGGGGGCACGCCGAAACCCGCGCGCTGGAGCTCGGGCGGTCCGGTGCCATGCTCGTCTCGGCGGGCCTGGGCCAAACGATCGCGATCCGGGAGCGGGCGGTGGCGCCTTACGGCGGGCACGGGGACAGTGTCACCGACATCGACCTCGCTCCGGGAGCCGAGCTGATGGCCTCGGCCAGCAAGGACCGCACCGTGCGGTTGTGGGACACCGCTGGGAACCAGGTCGCCGTGCTTGAGGACCACCCCGACCGGGTGGAGGCCGTCGCGTTCAGTCCGAACGGGCGCCAACTGGCCGCCGTCACCAGCAACCACACCGTCACGGTATGGGACGTCGAGCGCCGCCAGCGGGTGGCCACGTTCGGCTACGAGGGGCAGGGGGCCGCCACCGACATCGCCTACAGCCCCGACGGCGCGAGCCTGGTCGCCGCGTCCACCGTGCGCTTCCGGTGGCACGCCGAAACCCTGAAGGAGCGGCCGTTCCCCGGTGCGCCCTCGGTGGCCACGGCACTGGAGTTCACCCCAGACGGGAAGTTCCTGGTGTCCACCGACCCGGCCGGCGGAATGCTGGTCTGGGACGTGGCGGCGGACCGGGTGGGCCAACGCAAGAACACCGGTCAGGGCGATGTCCGGGACGTCGCCGTCAGCCGGGACGGCACCCTGATCGCCACCAGCGGCGCCGACCGCACCGTCAAGCTCTGGGACGCCCGGTCGCTGACCGAGGTCGCCGTGCTCACCGGCCACACCGCGCCGGCGCAGGTGCTCGCGTTCAGCGAGGACGGCCGCACGCTCGCGTCGGCGAGCGAGGACCGCACCATCATCGTGTGGGATCTGGCATCCTCCGCCCGTACAGCCACCCTCACCGGCCACGGCGCCTCCATCCAGGCCCTCGCCTTCACCGCTGACGGCGACCTGGTCTCCGGCGCGGACGACGGCCGGATCATCCGCTGGTCACTCGCCCCCGATTCGGCCGTGACAAGCATCTGCCAGGAGGTCGGACGCGACCTCTCCGAGCAGGAGTGGACAACCCACCTGCCCGGAGAGGTCTACCGCGCCACGTGCGAAACCCGGTAGGGCGACTATTCGAACGCCCCCCCGCCCCACGGAGTCGTCACGGGCGCGTAGTTGGACCCGCCGCCCGGCGCCGATGGGTTGGGCCCACCGGGACGGCTCGGGGCCGGACCTGGTTTCTCTTTGGGGCCCCCAAAGTACTTCCCCAGGTAGTAACCGCCCTTGTACGTCAGCAGCGGCTTTTCGATTTTGTCCCAGAAGTGCATGCTGTGCTCGAGATGCTGGAATCTGGGCCGTGCCAGCGACAGGGCGTTCTCACCGATCTCCAGGTCAGCCTCATAACCCCTGATGCGCAGCGCTATGTCCGGGAACTGGGACAACTGCGAGCGCACCGTCGCCCACACGTCGTCGGCGTAGCCGGCCTTCGCGATCTTCAGATTGTCGTAGGCCGGCTGGATCATGTCCACCGCTCCGCGCATTACCCTGCCGTACTTGAACAGGCCGGTTCCGGCCCGCACAATCCCGGATCCGGGAACCATGCCCGCGATCGCCATTCCCATGCCCAGCTTGTCGCCTTCCTTGTATTTCTTGATTGCGTCCACCGCGCCGAACACCACGCCGACTCCGGCAGCGATCGCGTCGAGCGGCGGCGGAGTCACCATGGCGATCACCCCGGCCCCGGTGGCGATCTCACCGGAGTGGTCGTAGGCCCATTTGCCGGCGGCTTTGACGCCCTGGCCGATGTCGGCGGCGACCTGTTTCGCGCTGTCGAGGTGTGCCTGTGCCTGCTGCTTGATCGAGCTTCCGACCTTGCTCATCCAGTTCGGCAGTCGTCCGTCCGGGTCGGACATGGTGATGGGGGCGCCGTTGGCGTAGCTGTAGCCCTGGAGTTGTTGGGGGTCATTGGGGTCGATGACCGGGTCGACGGACAGGAACCGGCCGGTGAGCGGGTCGTACTCGCGGGCGCCGAGGTGGGTGAGGCCGGTGTTGTCGTTGGTGCCACCGACGAACCCCTTGTCCATTGTGGAGGGCCAGCTGCCGGTGGTGCCGCGGATGGTGCCGTACGGCGTCTGGCGGCGTTGGGTGATCGTCTGCGCCGCGGCGTGGACGGTCACCATGGCACTGCCCTGATGGTCGGTGGCGAGCCAGCGCAGGCCGGTGGCTGTGCGGGTGGCGACGGTGTGACCGGCGTGGCTGTAGTAGCGGGTGCAGGTACGTCCGGTGCCGGTGGTGTGACGCAGTTCCTGGTCGGGCAGGTAGAGGGTGGAACCGGCGGGATCGCGACGGATCAGCCGGTTGCCGTCGGCATCATAGAGATAGCTGGTGGACCCCGTGGTGTCCGTACTGGTCGCGACGTGACCCTCGAGATCCCAGTCGAGGATCTGGGAACCGGCGGCCGGCGTCGGCCGGGACTTGGTGTTGCCCTGTTTGTCGTAGGTGTACGCGGCGGTACTGGTGCCGTTGGTGTCGGTCCTGCTGGTTCCCTTGAGGGTGTGTGGTTGCGCCGTGCCGGCGGCGGGGTAGGTGTACGTAGTCGTGGCATCACCCGCGGGGGTGCCGTACTCGACCAGCTGGCTGCGGTTGCCGACCTTGTCGAAGGTCCACTTGTGCCAGTACTTGGCCGCCCCGCCGAGGGTGGCGACCGACGGCGCCGGGCCACAGTCGCCATTGGCCGGCGTCCACGCCTCGCCGAGCCGGCGCAGGTTGTCGTGCCGGAAGCACTGGACATCGGCGCTACCGGCGGCCGGAGTGTCGGCGGCCCGGATGACGTTGCCGGCAGCGTCGTAGCTCAGGTTGATGTCCAGCACGCTGCCCGGGGCAATCTCGCGGGTGGTGAGTAGCCGCTCCACCCGGCGGGTGCCCTCCTGGTAGTACAGGCCGGTGTCCATGATGCGGCCGTTGTTGTTGCGCCGCCCGATCACGGCCAACTCGCCGTAGCGGGTGTAGCCGGTCAGGTCGACGTAGGTGGTGTTGTCGATGGAGGTGGACAGGGTCGCCGGCTTGTCCAGGTCGTTGTAGGCGGTTGTCAGCGTCTCGGCGGGCAACCCGCCGGAGCCGTCGAGGTCGGGCAGGGTGGTGATGGCCGGTAGGCCGTTCGCGGTGTAGGTGTGGTCGTAGGTGTAACTGCCGGCGAGCCCGGTCTCGGCCGCGGGAATGGTGTAGGTGACCCCGCTCGGCTTGTAGTCGGCGGTGTAGCCGGTGATCGTGCGGGTGTAGGCGTTGCCGCCGACGATCCGGGTCGAGCTGGTGAGGTGGCCCTTGGCCAGGGTGTCGTAGACCCATTCGGTTCGCTTGTTGGCCTCGGCCACGGTGCCGTCGTACCCCCCGGTCCGGCGGCCGATGGCGTCGTAGGCGTAGGCGAGGGTCTTCTGGTCGGCGTCGGTCACCGAGACGAGTTCGCCGGCGTCGTTGTAGCCGTTGGTGGTCGTGCCCTTGTCCGGGTCGTTGACCGTGATATTGCGGCCGCGCAGGTCGTAGTCGTAGCGCCAAACGTTGTTGGCCGGATCGGTGATCCGCTCCAGTTCGCCCTTGCGGGTGTAGGCGTAGCTGGTGTTGTCGGAGGTCCCGCTCGGCGTCGCACCGGTGTACTGGCGCAGCGCGGTGATCCGGCCGTTGGCGTCCTTGACGGTGGACGTCGCGGTGCCTCCCGCGGGTGGGGTGACGTCGAGCCGGTCGCCGCCGTATCCGGTGCTGGTACGCCACTTCTCAACGCCGAGCGAGAGGAAGACCGACGCGGTCGGCCGACCGGCACCGTCGAAGATCGTGCGGGTCTGGGCGGGAATGGCGTTGTCCGCGGACGGTAGGAAAAGTGCCGTGTTCGGTGCGCCGCCGGCGACATAGGCGTCATTGGTCTTCCACGCCCGGCCGGCGGTGTCGTAGAACGTGTCGATGACGATCCGCCCGCCCTGGTTGCCGGCCTCCGGGGACTGGGTCTGGCGGGGCCGCAGCAGGCTGTCGTAGAGGGTGTGGAAGGTGTTGTAGCCGCCGGCGGAGGTGAGTTGGGAGGTGGTGACGGCCACCGGGAGGTCCTTGCGGATGTCGTATTCGTAGTGCGTCGACGGCGTGTCAGGTCGACCCGGCAGCCACACGTCGATGAGCCGGCCGAGCGGGTCGTAGGCCAGCCTGGTGACCCGGTCGTTGGTGTCCAGGATCTTCGTGGGGGAGCCCCAGGCCGGAGCCAGGTCCGTGATCGTCTTCCAGTTGAGCGGGTTGGTCGTGACGGTGGCGGTCACCGGCCCGCCGGTGGCTGGCGTGTAGGCGGTGGTGGACTTGTTTCCCTTGACGTCCCACGTCTCCAGAACCCGACCGTGCACGTCGTAGGTCGACTTCGCCGTCACCAGGTAGGTGCGCGCCGAAGTGCTCCAGCTCTTGAGCGATTCCTGCTGGGTGGGCAGACCCCTGATGGGCGCGGACCCGTGCGCCCGGTCGTCGTAGGAGGTCTTCTCGTCGCCGATCACCTCCTTGTCATTGGCCGGGGCGGTACCGCACGGCACCGCGTAGGTCTCCACCCGGTGTGGGTAGGACAGCAGCCATGCCGTGGTGTTACGCGGCTCGTAGGTGGTCCGGACGCACCTTTCGTCACCGGTCACAGCCGTGTCGCCGGTGTCGTCGACCTGGGTGACCATCCCGAAGGCGTCGAACGTGTTGCGGCTGACCGTGGTGCGGGCCGGTCGGCCGCCATCGAGGGCCGTGCGGGTGTGGGTGGTCTGCGTGCCGGTGTATCGCGAGTGCACGGTGACCCCGTTGCGGGTGTTGCTGGCGCTGGGGTCGGACTGCCACGGCTCGAACGCCTCGCTGGAGACCTCGGCGGCGCCGTCGCGCGTGACGGTTCGCCGGGTCATGCCGGACCAGGCGTCCTCGTCAGCCACGGCCGGCGCGGCATCCGCGGCTGGGACGGTGACGGTGCGGCTGCCCGAGGGGAGCGTGTCGCCGTGCATGCCGCGGAAGAAGGCGGTCTCCGTCGTCATCTCTTCGCCGGGGTCGCCCTTGGTGGTGCGCACGGTGCCGTAGCCGCGCCACACCGACCAGGTCTTGTTCTCGGCTTTGACCAGACCGTCGTCGTCGGTGTAGTGCCAGGCCGGATCGCCGACGTAGTCGTACCTGGTGATCGCGCGGGGAGCGCGCCCGGTCAGGTCGGTCTCGGTCACCGTGGTGACGACGTACTTGTGGAAGTAGTCGGTGACCGGGCTGGTGTGGTCGGCCGGGGTCCACCGGACCGGGTAGCAGCGCAGCGTGTTCTGCTCCGGGGCGGTCGGCACCCGGGTGCCCGCGACGCAGTCGGCGCCGGAGTAGGTGATGGCGATCTTGCCGCCGGTCTCGGTGTCGATGTGCGCGATCCGCCACCAGTTCATCGCCGGTGAATGGTCGGCGGTGTCCACCCGGTTGGGTTTCTGCTCACCCACGAACGTCACGTCGGGAACGGTCTTGGTGCCGCCGACGTGGCCGGTGTGGGAGATCCGGTCGAGCCACAGCCCCGCCCGGGTGCCGTCGCCCGGGTTGGGGAAGGAATGGGTGAGCGTCCAGGACTCCACATCCTGGTACCGGCTCCCGACGGCGTCCCAGATCCTCGTCGTGACCTTGGCCAGCCGTTTGGTGGTCCAGAACGTCGGCGACGTCGTGGTGCAGGGAGCCGTCGTGCACTCCTGGTCGAACGGGGTGTCCGGCCAGGTTGTGGCGTTCCTCGGGCCGCAGTCCGCGGCCACGCACCGTTCGGCGAGGGTGAAGACCACCTGAGCGGGCGCGTTGCCGTACGCGGTGTCCGAACGGGTCCCGTAGTCGATGCGGGTCAGGTGCGCGGCCCGGTCGTAGGTCACCAGGTCGTTCGGGTTGTTGTTGCGGGCGTACTTGTTGAATTCCTTGGTGTACCAGTAGGTCGTGGTGTTGCCGTGTGGATCGACGACGTAGTCCAGGTTCCACCGGTAGGCCTGGTCGCAGTGCGCCGCCGCGAACGACGTCTCGTGGCACGGCTCGCCGGCGTGGTTGCCGAACACCGTCGCGACCTGTGTGCTGTTCGTGTCGGTCTTGCCGTCCGTCCAGCCCGGCAACCGGTTGCGGCCGAACCAGTACTGGGTGCCCTCCGTTGTGGTGACCACCCAGTGCTCGCCGTCGTTGTCGCCGTTGGGGGTGCCGGTGCGGCGCTCGATCCGGGATCCGTCATCCGAGCGCAGCTTCCAGCCCTTGCTCGCCTCATACACCAGATCCCCGCCCCGGCCGTTGAACGAGATCGTGGCGTTGTCGGTGGCCCAGCACTGGTCCCCGGTCTTGGTGGAGTTGTTGCCACCGGTCATGTCCTCGGCGCACGGCTTGTACTTGCGCTCGATGAAGCCGGGCGAGTAGTCGAACCCCTCGCCCACCCAGGATGGCTGGTTGTTCGACGCCGCCATCCGCCCGTCGACCGACTGCGCCGAGTAGGCCAGCGACACCTGCGGCGCCGCACCGCCGATGGCCGGCGGCATCCGCATCGGGTAGGACCACGTGAAGTCACCGGACGAGCCGCCGGCGGTCCAGGTCGCCGACGGCTGCAGCGACGTCGCGGCGTAGTCACCCGACGCGCCGGACGGCCCGGCAAGGACCCCGAGCAGGGCGCTCTGTCCGGCGCCAGGGGCGTCGACGTCCGCGCTCACCGTTGCCGCGGCCAGGTTGTTGGCCGAGCTCAACGACTTCGGGGTGCACTTCGGACTGTCTACAGTGCACATATCGACGAGCCGGAGCCGGACCGCCCAGTCCGCACCATAGGCATCGCGGAAGGCCGAGTAGTCGACCGAGACCCGGGTCCGGCCCGCGGTCGTGACCCCGTCGGCCCGGTCGACCCGCAGCAGCAGGCCGCGCACCCCCGCGGCCGCCGCGGCGCCCTGGTCCAGCATCTGGACCCGCACCTTCGACGGTGCCGCGGCGCCGGTGACGACCCGGCCGTCGGCTCCCCGGCCCTGATCCACCACGACCGGCAGGCTGCCCGCCCGTTTCGCCGTCCCGGCGGACAGATCGACGATCGCCTCGCTCGCGGCGGGCCAGGTCGGCGGGCGGCCCGAGAACGGCGTGCCGGTCCGTGGGATGGACTCGATGACCGGTGGCGCCTCCTGCCCGAGCACCATGCTGTCGACTTGGGCCCGCAGGCGTTGCGGTTCGGCGGCCAACGCGGGTAACTCACCCACGACCGGCAGCGTGAGCACGGAAACGAGGGCTAGCACGAGCCCTCGGCGGATCGGCATGTGTCGGGTGGACATGACATCCCCTCAGAGGTTCAGCGCGAATGGAAAGAAGAGGGGCACGGCACGCCGCCGCGCCCGGGATACGCCTCAGCCGGCGGGCAGCCTGGTGATCTCGCTGGGATGCAGAACGCGGTCCCACACCCGCATTCCGGAGATGGCCCCGGCGAACGGATCGACCGCTCGACCCCGGTACCACGCCCGGCCGATCCACAGTGCGTTGGGCGCGGGGAAGGCGCTCGCCCCGGTCGCCGACCCGGCCAGCTCTCCGTTGACGTAGAGCCGAACGGAACCGCTGGCCTGGTCGTACACGCCGGCCAGGTGGGTCCACACCCCGACAGCGACGGCCGAGGACGATGGGACCCGAACCCACACCGGTGCATCGGTGTCGACCGACTGTACGGTCATCGCCCAGTTGTTCCCGACTTTCTGAAGGTAGAAGGCGCTGTTGAGCGAGCCGAGTTGGCTCACGATCGTCTGTTGGATCGCGGCCGAGTCGATCAGCTTGACCCAGCCGGCGACCGTGAAGCTTGTCGTGGTGTCGAGCACCGGACCGGCGGTGGCGGCGTAGTCGTCGATCCCGTCCAACACGAGGGCCGTCGCACCAGGGCGGGGGCCGGGCGTGCCAAGGGTGCCGCCGGACAGCGCCGCGTGATGGTCGTATCCGGACGAGTCGTTGAGGGTGTTGCCGGAAGTCTCGTTCAGCAGCCATTCGCCCGCGGGGCTGGAAGCCGATCCAATCAGGAACGTGTACCGCTTGATCGGGCTCTTGTTGCCGGCTCGGTCGAGGCTGCGCACGTAGAGCGTCAGCTGACCCGCGCGGGTGGGATCGGCCGCGCTCGGCGGTGGCGGGGTCAGCGGCCTGGTCACGCCCGCGCCAAGGCTGGGAGCCGCCACCTGCGTTGCCGGCGGGTCGTTCCAGCCGTACTCATAACTCGCCACGTCCGTCACCCCGTTGGCCGTGAACGTGAAGTTGGCGGTCTTACCGACCGAGCCGTAGTAGTTGACCAGGTCGTCCTTGTACACCGGGGATGAGACCTCGGGGCTGACGGCCGGCGGCACCGAGTCCACACTGAACTCGCACCAGCCGCTGTAGTTGTAGGCCCAGTCGGTGCCGTCGTCGGCAAGCGCGCGCCAGGCATAGTCCCCCTGGTCGAGGGGCGGCAGGGTCAACTGCCCGACGGTCCCGGCCGCCAGCGCGTTCTGCCGCACCGTCCCCAGTTGCGGGCCATACGTGCCGTCCGGCTGAATCCGGAACCAGTCGATGTGCAGCGTCATGTCGGTCTCGCCGGCATCCCGGTCGGTCACTCGCGCGCGAAGCGCGGGGGTGACCGTGCCCAGCCACGGCCGGGCCGTTCCGGTTCGGCAGGGTTGGCCCCCGGACAGCAGGTCCGTCGGTGTGTCCGGGTTGGTGTTGTACCTGACGACCAGCCGGAAGTCGTCGAGGAAGTAACGCATCCAGCGACCGTTGTCGCCCTCACCCGAGCCGCTGGCGTTCGCGGCCGCGGACAGGCCGATGGTGTAACGGTCCCATCGTTGTGCCGCGGCGCTCCGAAGGTCGGCGAGCAAGGCGTTGTCGACGATCTCGAAGTAGGAGTTGGGCTCGTTGCATTTGATCTCGTTGGCGCTGGTCCAGTAGTTCCCGATGGCCGCCTGCAGTTCCGGACCGGGCCAGGACTGCCGCGGCGCGGCCGAGATGGCGGCGGTGCGGTAGAAGTAGTTCGGGTAGTCGGTGGTGCAGTTCGCGGTGTGGTCGATCCGTCCGGAGAAGGTGGCCGACAACAGATGCGTGCCACGAAGATCGTGCTCGGCGGTGACGAGCGGGAAGTCCAGGAAACTGCGCAGCCGCTTGCCGGTGTCCTCGTCCCGACCGACCCGGACGTTCGGACCGGCCGAGTCTCCGGGGCGGACGTGGTTGTCGGTGGTCGGCGAACCGGTGTTGTCCGAGGTGGCGTAGGTCCAGTTCTGCGGTCCGGTGGAGAAGTCGGGGTCGATGAAGATCGGGAAGACCGCCGCCGGACTGTCCAACAGGCCGGGGTCGGGAGTCAGGGCCAGCTCGCCACCGCTTGCTCCGGCGGAGATCGCGGCCTGGTGTGCCCCGTCGGCGGGAGCGGCCGCGGTCGACCTGGTCGCGGCGGCGGCCGGACCCGCCTCGGCGGACCTGGAGTCCCACATCAGCGCCGCATCGGCGGACGCCACCAGCGTGGTTCCCGCCGTGACCCGCAGCCCGCCCTCGGGGGTGTCCGACATCGTGGCGTCGCCGCCGACCCGGAGGCGCGGATGCCGGATGGCCGGGTTCGATGCCGCCTGCCGCGATTTGACCACGAGCACGTGCGAGAACCCGGTGCGGGTGGCCCGAACCACCAGATCGACGCCCGGCACGACCTCCGGGTATGTCGCGGAGTCCCGGTCGACGACCGGTGCGGGCAGGGAACCTGGCCAGGACAGCGTGAACGTGTGCCCGGACCGGCGCATGGTCACCAACGGGCCGCTGCCGCCGCCGGAGAACCGTACGTCAGCGGTGCTCGCCCGGGGCGCGAAGGTTCCGTCGCCCTGCCGGTCCAGGCCGGTGTCGAGGTCCGCCCACAGGCCGTTGGCCCGGCGCACCCATCGAGGCGTCACGGAGGATTCCAGGGTCGAGGTTCCCGAGGGCTCGACGAACACCCGGGAGTGTTCCGTTCGAGCCGAGATGTCCTCCACCGATACGCCCTGTCGGCGCGCGGCGGCCATCGCGGTGGCCAGATCCGGCATGGCCGTGGCGGTCCCGCCGGCTCCCGCCGGGACCGCCACGGCATCGAGAGGCGCAGCCCCGACCCCCGTCGTGAACAGCATCGCCACCAACCCGCAGGCAAGCAGCCGGCGCGGGCCCGAGGCCAACCCTCGCACCCAGCCGTGGCGATTCCGGACACCCTGCCGGTGCTCCATCCGTTCCTCCCACACACTCCCAGGGCGCAACACCTGCGCCGACACGGGAAGCCTTGGGACCAGGTGTTATGACGCCGTATGCGGGCCGTATACGCGCACTTCCGGTGTATGACCAATGCCACGGCAACCCGTTGGGGCGGCGGCATTACCTGCGGGGGGAGGTGGGGTGAAGGAGCCGAGGATCACCGTTGTGGCGTGGGGCGCTTGGGGGAACCGGCTGTGCGTCAAGCGGCCCCTCGCAGCACCCACTCCACGGATCGGTATCGGGAAACGTACGGTCCGCCACGGTCGACCCGGGAAGCGTAAGGGTCTGGTGCTCGTCAGCGAACGCCTCGGACCACAGCTCCCGCATGGGGCGTCGGGCCGGAAACACCGTTCGCCGCGCAGTCCGGTTCAAAGCCACTGGCCTCGAGGGCGCTTTCTCACTGATCGGTGACGGCGCCCTTGGTGATGTGGATGTGCCGGTTGGTGTGCACGGCGTCGAGCATTCGCCGGTCGTGCGTCACCAGCAGCAGGGTGCCGGGGTAGCTGGCCAGCGCGGACTCCAACTGCTCGATGGCGGACAGGTCGAGATGGTTGGTGGGCTCGTCGAGCACCAACATGTTGACGCCACGAGCCTGCAGCAGGGCCAGCGCGGCCCGCGTGCGTTCACCGGGGGACAGGCTGCGGGCGGGGCGCAGGACGTGTGTAGCGGTGAGGCCGAACTTCGCCAGCAGCGTGCGGAGCTCGGCCGGTGCCCGGTCGGGCAGTTGCGCCTCGAAGACGGCCAGCAGCGTACGGTCGTCGTCGAAGAGCACGCGGGCCTGGTCGACTTCGCCGACCCGCACGCCCGGGCCGAGCCAGGCGCTGCCCTCGACCAGGTCAAGCCGGCCGAGCAGGGCGGCGAGCAGAGTGGACTTGCCTGCCCCGTTGGCGCCGGTGATGGCCACCTTGTCAGCCCAGTCGATCTGCAGGTCCACCGGGCCGAGAGTGAACTCACCGCGGCGGGCCACCGCACCGCGTAGGGCCGCGACGACCGCGCCGGAGCGGGGCGCTGTGGCGATCTCCATCCGCAGTTCCCATTCCTTGCGGGGCTCCTCCTCCACCTCGAGCCGCTCGATGAGCCGGTCGGTCTGGCGGGCCTTGGCGGCCTGCTTCTCGGTGGCCTCGACCCGCTTCTTGCGGCCGATCTTGTCGTTGTCGGTGGCTTTCTGGCGAGCGGCGCGTACGCCCTTGTCCATCCACGCCCGTTGGGTCCTGGCCCGCTCCTGCAGGGCCGCCTTGGTGTCGGCGTACTCCTCGTAGCGCTCGCGGGCATGCCGGCGGGCCACAGCCCGCTCGGCCAGGTAGGAGTCGTAGCCGCCGCCGTACTCGTGCACCTGGTGCTGCGCGAGGTCCAGTTCGAGGACGCTGGACACGGTCCTCGCCAGGAACTCCCGGTCGTGGCTGACCAGCACGGTGCCCGCCCGAAGCCCGGTGACGAACGCCTCCAGCCGCTCCAGGCCGTCCAGGTCGAGGTCGTTGGTCGGCTCGTCGAGCAGGAAGATGTCGTATCGACTGAGCAGCAGCGAGGCCATGCCCGCGCGGGCCGCCTGTCCACCTGACAGCGACGCCATCAGCGCATCGAGACCCACCGTTAGACCCAGATCGGCGACCACCTCGCCGACCCGCTCATCCAGGTCGGCCCCGCCAAGCGCCAGCCACCGCTCCAGCGCCACCGCGTAGGCATCCTCCCCGCCCGGCTTGCCCCCGACCAGGGCCGCGGTCGCGGTGTCCAGTTCGGACTGTGCTTCGGTGACCCCCGTGCGGCGGCCCAGAAAGCCGCGCACCGTCTCACCTGGCCGGCGGTCGGGCTCCTGCGGGAGATGGCCGACCGTGGCCGTAGCCGGGCTGAGCCGAACCATGCCGGCCTCCGGCGCGACCAACCCGCCCAGCACCCCCAGCAGGGTCGACTTGCCCGCGCCGTTCACCCCGACCAGCCCGATCACATCGCCCGGCGCGACCACCAGGTCCAACCCGGAGAACAGCACCCGCTCCCCGAACCCGGCGACCAACCCCTTGGCGACCAATGTTGCGCTCACCGGCCCCGAGCCTAGAGCGCGCGGGCCCGGTGGCCGCAGGGGGCCGCCGCGACGATCGCGCGCCCGGTGCCGGCGGTGTCGATCCCGAGCCGGAAGGCCCGTTGTCGGCCGTGCGCGGTGTCGGGGTGATTGGCCGGTCTTTCGACGTCTTCGGCGCCGAGCAGTTTCTTCTTCTCGTCGTCGCTGCGCCGTTGCTGGTCGGCGAGCAACTCGGCTTCCCTCGGCCAGCCGGAACACCGCGCATTGCGGTGCGGTTGTGACCCGA